>JAZKHN010000180.1:2348-3934 GCA_040385325.1 Pseudomonadota bacterium | reverse complement strand
CGTGAACCAGTACATGGGCGCGTTCCTGATCCTCTCGGGTCTCATGATCGGCGTCTTCTCGGCACTGGACGGGCTGCTGTTCTACGTGTTCTTCGAAGCCACGCTGATCCCGATGTACCTCATCATCGGCATCTGGGGCGGGCCGAACAAGATTTACGCGGCATTCAAGTTTTTCCTGTACACGCTGCTCGGCTCGCTGCTGATGCTGGTGGCGCTGATCTACCTGTACAGCAAGTCAGGTGGCAGTTTCGACATCCTGGTCTGGCACAAGCTGCCGCTGGGCAGCACCATTCAGACGCTGCTGTTCTTTGCCTTCTTCGCGGCCTTTGCGGTCAAGGTACCGATGTGGCCGGTACACACCTGGCTGCCTGATGTGCACGTTGAAGCACCCACGGGCGGCTCTGCCGTGCTGGCCGCCATCATGCTGAAGCTCGGTGCTTACGGCTTCCTGCGTTTCTCGATGCCGATTGCACCTGATGCGTCCCGCGAGTGGGCCTGGCTCATGATTGCGCTGTCGCTTACCGCAGTCATTTACGTGGGCCTGGTCGCCATGGTGCAGCAGGACATGAAAAAGCTTGTGGCTTATTCATCTGTCGCGCACATGGGTTTTGTCACGCTCGGTTTCTTTATCTTCAACGACCTCGGGGTCGCCGGCGGGATCGTGCAGATGATTGCCCACGGTTTTGTGTCAGGTGCCATGTTCCTGTGCATTGGTGTCTTGTATGACCGCGTGCATTCGCGTGAGATATCCAGCTACGGCGGCGTGGTCAACACCATGCCGAAGTTCGCGGCCTTTGCGCTACTCTTCGCCATGGCCAATTGCGGCCTGCCCGCTACGGCCGGTTTTGTCGGCGAGTGGATGGTCATCATCGGCGCGGTCAAGTTCAACTTCTGGGTCGGCCTGGCTTCTGCCACGGCGCTGATCTTCGGCGCGGCCTACACGCTGTGGATGTACAAGCGCGTTTACCTCGGTCCGGTCACCAACGATGACGTGAAAGGCCTGACCGACATTAACAGCCGCGAGTTCCTGATGCTTGCCATCCTGGCCGTCGCCGTGCTGTACATGGGCATCTATCCAAAGCCGTTCACCGATGTGATGAACACCTCCGTGGCTGATTTGCTCAAGCATGTCGCCACGTCGAAACTGAACTAATCCAGAGCATCAAGATGATCGACAAACTCTCCTTGATCGCGGTCTACCCGGAAATCATCCTCCTGGTCATGGGCTGCGTGATCGCGCTGGTTGACCTGGGTGTCAAGTCACCACAACGAACCCTGACTTATGTGCTCACACTGATCACGCTGGCGGTTGTTGCGGCACTTGAAGCTGCATATGCTGCCGGCGGTGAAACTTTTTACGGTTTCAGCAAGATGGTGGTGGTTGACCCGATGGGCGGCTGGCTCAAATGCTTTGCTGCCATTGCATTGATGGTTACCTTTGTTTATGGCCGCCCCTATGTGGCCGGACGTGACATGTTGCGCGGCGGCGAGTTCTTCACGCTGGGCCTGTTTGCGCTGCTCGGCATTTTTGTGATGATCTCCGGCCACAATTTCCTGGTGCTCTACATGGGCCTGGAGCTCATGAC
>JAZKHN010000180.1:0-2248 GCA_040385325.1 Pseudomonadota bacterium | reverse complement strand
GACGTGTACCAGGGCGCGCCGACTGCCATCACATTGCTGATCGGCGGCGCACCGCAACTGGCTGCATTCGCCATCTGCATACGCCTGCTGGTTGAAGGCATGCTGCCGCTGGCCATCGACTGGCAGCAGATGCTGGCGCTGATGGCGATCGGCTCACTGCTGGTGGGTAACCTGGCCGCAGTGGCGCAGTCCAACCTCAAGCGAATGCTGGCGTTTTCAACCATCTCGCAGATGGGCTTTTTGCTGCTCGGCCTGATGTCCGGCGTGGTCAACGGCAACCAGCTCAACACCGAGTCGGCCTACAGCGCGGCCATGTTCTACGCCATCACCTATGTACTGACCACGCTGAGCGCCTTCGGCATCATCATGCTGCTGGCAAGGGCAGGGCACGAGTCTGAAGAAATCTCTGACCTGGCCGGCCTCAACCAGCGCAGCCCGCTCTACGCGGGTGTCATGGCCATTTGCATGTTCTCACTGGCTGGCCTGCCGCCGCTGGTTGGTTTTTATGCCAAGCTGTCCGTGCTGCAGGCATTGATCTCGTCGGGCCTCACCAGCTACCTGGTACTGGCCGTGTTCGCGGTGATGATGTCGCTGATCGGCGCCTTTTATTACCTGCGCGTGGTCAAGGTCATGTACTTTGATGCCCCGCAGGGTGCCAACACCGGCGTGCTGTCTGCACCAGCCGATGTGCGTGTGGTGCTGTCCATCAACGGCGCGCTCATACTGATTCTTGGCATCATGCCCGGCGGCCTGATGACGCTTTGCGCGCAGTCCATCAGCAGCATCGTCAAGACGCTGGGTAGCTGAACAGCAGCCGCGCATGACCCAAACTGCCTCGGTATGGGTGGTGGTGCTGGTAGCGCTGCTGGTCGCCAACCTTCCCTTCGTCAGTAACCGGCTGTTTGCCGTGCTCGCACTCAAGTCCCCCAAGAACCTGGCAACCCGCCTCGCAGAAATGGTGGTCTGGTATTTTGTGGCCGGCGGCCTGGGCCTGTTGCTTGAGCAAAGCGCAGGGCAGATTGCACCCCAGGGCTGGGAGTTCTACGCCATCACTGGCGCGCTCTTCATCACCTTTGCCTTCCCCGGTTTTACTTACCGCTACCTGTTCAAACACCGTCATTAAAAAGGCACGCGTTGACATATGAAAGACGACGCACACCTCAACGAAACGGCCATCGCCTCGACGGAAATCCTCAAGGGGCGCTTTCTGCATGCGTTCAGCGACACCGTGCTGTTGCCCGACGCGACTGAAACGACGCGTGAATACATCGTCCACCCCGGCGCGGCGATGGTGATTGCCCTGCTCGATGACGGCCGCGTGCTGCTTGAGCGCCAGTACCGCTACCCCATGCACCGCGTGATGATCGAGTTCCCGGCTGGCAAGCTCGACGCCGGTGAAACCCCACTGGCCTGCGCCAAACGCGAACTGTTTGAAGAAACCGGCTATGTTGCGCGTGAATGGGCCAGGGCCGGCGTGCTGCACCCGGTGATTTCGTATTCAACCGAATTCATAGACATCTGGTTTGCCCGCGGCATGGTCACGGGCGAGCGTGTGCTTGACCCGGGCGAGTTTCTGGAAGTCTTCACCGCCACGCCCGCCGAGCTGTCTGACTGGTGCCGTGACGGCCAGGTGACTGACGCCAAGACCCTGACCGGCATGCTCTGGCTGCAGAACGTGCTGTCTGGCGCATGGGCATTGGACTGGCAAACCCCCGCCCCTTGAAGCTTTGCAGATAATGCAGCCATGAAGGTCCTCAATCTCCAGTGCGCCCACCAGCATTCATTTGAAGGCTGGTTCGCGTCCGAAGATGACTTCCAGAGCCAGCTCACACGCGGCCTGGTCGAATGCCCCATGTGTTCAGACAAGGCCGTGCAGAAGATGCCCAGCGCCCCGCGCCTGAACCTCGGCGGCCATTCAGCCCCACCTGCCGTATCAAGCGCAACGTCTGACGTAACGCCCGGCGCGCCAGCGTCAACGGCTGTTGTGCCAGCCCAGGCAGACGCCAGCAACGTGATGAACCCCGCGGCGCAGGCCGCCTTCCTCAAGGCCCTGCGCCAGGTCATGGCCAACACCGAAGACGTCGGCAACCGCTTCGCCGACGAAGCCCGCCGCATGCACTACGGCGACACAGAAGCCCGCAACATACGCGGCCAGGCCAGCATGAAAGAAACCGTCGAGTTGCTGGAAGAGGGCATTGAGGTCATGCCGCTGCCGCTGCCTGCGGCGCTGAAAGAGACGCTGCAATAG
>JAZKHN010000179.1:0-17116 GCA_040385325.1 Pseudomonadota bacterium | reverse complement strand
ATGGCCTGTTCCTGGATGGGGGTCATGGTTTCGTAACCCATTTCGGCGACGGCGCGGGCCAGCGGTTCTGCCAGCGAGAGATTGGAAAAAGATGAAGTCATAAGGAAGCTCTGCGTAACACTGAACACTGGCGGTTTGTGGCGCGCGGATCGAAATTCGATGGCCGGGGCGCTGGATGCAGCCAACAGCACAGCCCCAGGCCAGCTCTTGACAAAAAGGCAACGCCGCAGACCGCCAGAGGGGATGCGTGCTTCCTTAGCCCTCTATTGTCGCACTTTGGGCACTGGATGGGGCTCAGGGCGACCATGACCGTTACGGGGACTATTGCCCACCGTCAGACAATCCGGATTTTGGCCTTATTTGCTACTGAATTAATAGCAAACATCCATTGGCTGCTATGGATTTCAGTGAGTTTCGCTTACAGGTTTCGGGCACTGAAGGTATCGCAGGCCTTGACGCTTCCCGTCGTCACGCCGGTATTGAACCAGCGCTGGCGCTGGGCGCTGGTGCCGTGGGTGAAGCTTTCGGGCATCACCGCGCCGCCACTGGACTTCTGCAGTGCATCGTCGCCAATTTTGGCTGCGGCGTTCATGGCCGCTGCGATATCACCACCCTCCAGGATTTGCCTTGCATTGTTGGCGTGATAGGCCCATACCCCGGCAAAACAGTCGGCCTGCAGCTCGAGCTTGACGCTGAGCGCGTTGTACTCGGCCTTGCTGACCCGGCCGCGCATCTGGTCCATCTTGCCGCTGATGCCGAGCAGGTTCTGCACGTGGTGGCCCACTTCATGCGCAATCACATAGGCCTGGGCAAACTCACCGGGGGCACCCAGTCGGTTCTTCAGGGTTTCGTAAAAATCGAGGTCGATGTACACCTTCTGGTCGCCGGGGCAATAAAACGGCCCCATGGCTGACTGACCCTGGCCGCAGGCTGTCTGGGTGGCGCCGCGAAACAGCACCAGCCGGGGTTTGACATAACTGGCGCCGCCCTTTGTAAAGACATCGGTCCAGACGTCTTCGGTGTCGGCCAGCACCGTGGATACAAATTTGGCCATGCGGTCATCAGCCGGGGGTCGCTGCGCAGGACCCTGCGGCTGCTGCACCTGTGCCGGCGAGCCGCCGCTGAGCATGCTGAGGATGGTCAGCGGGTTGACGCCAAACACCATGCCGCCGACAAGCGCGATCACGATGGTGCCAATGCCAATGCTGCGTCCCCCCAAACCAAAGCCGCCACCACCGCCGCCCCCATCGTTGCGGCGGTCTTCAACATTGTCAGATTCCCGATTGCCTTCCCACTTCATGTTTGCCCCTCTGTTATGTCTGAATTTATTGCCCGAGTGTGGAACCATTTTGCGCTGTCCGCTTGAACCGGTTTGTAAGACATCAACACACGATCACTGACTTTACCCGGCAGAGATAAAAACACCCCTCCCAGCGGAACAAAATGACTTTTCAAGGCATCCATCAATCATGAAATCTCCGGTTTTTACGTCCCGCCTCGCCACCAGTTGCAGGCTCTGCCTTGCGGTTGTGGCTACCGCCCTGCTGACGGCCTGCGCCAGCCCCATCACGGCCAAAGTAACCAGCTTCAACCAGTGGCCTGGCAACGTTGCCGGGTCAACCTTCAGCTACATCCGGCCCACGGATGGCATCAATGACCTTGAACAGCAGGCCTATGAGGGCTATGTGCAGGTCGAACTGGAGCGCCTCGGCCTCAAGCGCGCGCCCCAGGGGCAGGTGGGCCGCTTCGAGGTGGACATCGTAACCGGCAACGGCACGCGCGACCGCAAGGTGCGCGAGGCCATCTATCAGGACAACTACATTTTTCACCCGCCCTATCGCAACGCAGCCGGCAACGTATTCCCCGGCTATTGGGGGCCTGATGCTTTCGGACCACGTTACGTGGGCGACCGCGAAGTGATTCGCACGATGCAGGTCAGCAACCTGCGCATCCGCCTGCTGGACACGCAGGGCAACGCGGCAGGCAAACCGCGTGCGGTATTTGAGTCGCGTGCGGTGTATGAGGGTGACAACGAAGACCTGCCCGACCTGGTGCCCTACCTTGTGCGCGCCGTGTTCGACGGCTTTCCGGGCCAGAACGGTCGGGTCAAGCTGGTGAAATTCGACAGCAGGACTGACACCACGGCAAAACTGAAATCGCCTTCCTGAGGGCCACCCTTTTTTCCGGCTGTGTCGCAATCCGGCTCCGCGTTGCAAAATAACCGCATGGTCACTGCCCTGCAGAAAGTACTCTTGACCGGCTTTGACGCCTTTGGTGGCGCAAGCGTGAACCCCAGCTGGCTGGCCGTACAGGCGCTGGATGGCGAAGTGCTGGCGGGCCACAAGCTCATTGCAGCCCGGATACCCACCACTTTTTCGGGCTCGGTCAAGGAGCTTTCGCGCCTGGTGCGGGTTCACACGCCGGCACTGGTGATTTGTGTCGGCCAGGCGGGCGGCCGCAGCGCCATCTCACTTGAGAGAGTCGCCATCAATATCGCGGACGCCAGCATGGGCGACAACGACGGCGCGACACCCGTCGACGTTCCGGTCAACCCTAAAGGCCCGGCGGCCTACTTCAGCACCCTGCCCATCAAGGCCATGCTGGTGGCTTTGCAACAAGTCGGTATCGCGGCTGAGGTGTCACAAACCGCAGGAACGTTTGTCTGCAACCACGCCTTTTATGCGCTGATGCAGATGCTTGCAAAGCGGGGAAAGGCAGCAGGCATACGGGGAGGGTTTATCCACGTGCCATGGGTGCCAGAACAGGGCTACCCGTCTATGGAGCTTGCAGATATGGTCAAGGGATTAAGAGTTGCCACAGATTGCGCCTTGAACACTTCTGTGGACACCGCACATCAGGCAGGCCGCGTCAGCTGACCGGCGCTGCGTCATTCTCAGCGTGATGCGAAAGACACGCCCATCACGCCAACCTGCATGGCAGCCGATGCGCCACGGTTGAAATCGGTATAGCTGGCCACCTCGCGTGGCGATGAATCCGTGGTCGTAACGCTTGCCGTCATCTGATTGTTGCCCAATGACTGATTTCTGGCCTGGAGCATGCAGTCCTGGCGGGCCGCGCGGGTCGTGCCCTCAAAACATTTTGCAATGGCGGCACGCTGAACAGATTGCTGCGAGTCACGCATTTCTGCTTTCTTCACCTGCTCACCCGCCACCAGCACCATGGCCACAAGCTGGCAAATGATTATCAGGGCTCCAGCGATGAGGAACAGGCTGCGACCGTTGGTACGGTCCATCTTCGGCAGGTGGTCTGAAAACATGGCGGGGTACTCCTCAAAGCACGGTGGTTATTTGTTGGCTCAATGCTAGGAGTTCGGCCGGCAGCCACCATTCGGCGGCAGGCGCTTCAACATGTAGGATAAAAGCCTTAGCAATCGACTGGCTATCAAGCCGCCATCCACCCTATGACTGTTCTTCCCAACCCCCTTCTTGACCCGCTCCGGACGGTTGCGCGCATGCCGTGGAAGTCGCTGGTTGATGAAATCGGCCTGTTGCTGAAGGACGAAGCAGTGCAGGTTCCGCCCCGACTGGTACAGGCCCTGCCGGGTGGCGGCAGCCTGTTTGTGATGCCTGCACTTGATGGGCGTATTGCCATCACCAAGCTCATCACTTACACGCCAGCCAACGCAGCCTGCGGCCTGCCCGCGATTCAGGGAGATGTGGTGGTGTTCGACCTCTCTACCGGCCAACGCCATCTGTTGCTTGATGGCCCGACGATCACAGCGCGCCGCACAGCAGCAGTCTCTGCATTCGCTGCGCATCGCCTGGCATCAAACACACACGGGCCCATGCTCATCATCGGTGCCGGCGTGCAGGGCAAGGCACACATGGAAGTGTTTGCGGATGTCCTGGGTGTGAGTGAGTTCTGGATCGCCTCACGCCGTCCCGAAAGCGCCACCCGCCTGATGGCCCATGGCGAAGCAATGGGCCTGAAAACCCGGCTGGTTCTTGATGCCAACGCTGCGCTCGCTGACTGTCCCCTGGCGGTCACCTGCACACCCGCAAGTGGGGTGGTGCTTGACGCCCTGCCACGCGCAGATGGCTTCATCAGCGCTGTGGGTGCGTTCACGCCAAAAATGGTGGAGTTGTCGCCACGGCTCTGCAAGCATTTTGCAGACCGGGGACACATCTTTGTAGATACCGTTGACGCAATGCATGAGGCAGGCGACCTGCTTCAGGCCGGGCTCAACGTGGGCAGCTTTGCCACACTCGCGGATGTCGTCCGGCGGGACATGAAAAAACCCGCCGGACCGGTACTTTTTAAAAGCTGCGGCTGGGCGGGCTGGGATCTGGCTGCGGCGCGGGTGGCATGCCGCAGCCAGCCGTGATCAAGTCTTATTTTGCTGCCACTGGTGTTACTGCGGGTATTTCCATGCCGCGATTAGGCTGGCCTTCAACATCGGACTTGCGATCAAAACTGAGCAATTTGCCCATTACAATTTGAACCCACATCGGGTAGGTGTAAGCCGTCCCCTTGTTGTGGTCAATGATTGCACCTATACCGCCGCCAAACAGGATATTGCCGGCCATTCCGCCGTTAGCTCTTGAAATAGCAATACCCCGGCCATCTTTTTCACCTGACTTCTCACAGGTGACTTGCAGATCCTTGGAGGATCGCCTCACGTTGACGGTGGCTGGAACCTTGAAGCTTTGCTGCCCATAATCGTTCTCGACCTTGCAATCGACATCCTTGAGTTCTACACCTGAAGCACTGAAAGCTTCAAATCGAACGGGTGCGTTTGTGTCGTTGGTAATGGATGCGCAGCCAGTAGCTGCAACGCAGGCCATAGCCAGCCCGATCGTGCGAAAAGTCATCAAGTCTCCCGTTGTTGTACAAAATGGTGCAGACGAATGTAACACCATGTATACGCACCACTAAATCCTTAGCAATGACTTGCGCTACCGAAGTTGATGCGTTGACTGTCCCCGCTGGTTTGCCTATAGGACCTTGTAGGACATCTGGGTCAGTGAGTCATTGAGGCGTGAACGAATTGCGCTGCCGCATGGCAAGGCTCGTCATCAAAGTATGAAAACATCCGCACTGCGAGTTCACGTAACACATCATCATTCAAAGTGTGCGCATGGCTCAGTTTTTCGATGGCGTAGTCGTGGCTACCCAGCATCATGGATTCATTGACGCTGCAGCCCCTTGCAGCCATCTGCAGCATGAAGGCTGAAAGAAGTTCGCAAGGCCAGTAGCGGCAACGCCGGGCGGCTGAATCCCAGGAGGCAAGTTGCGCTGAATAGCCGCCTGGAAATACAGCTTCGAATCCGGTGGAACCAGCAACAGCAGCCATGATGAACTCCTTCGTTGTGATGTCTGAATCTGCCATATCCACCTGAGGATACTGCCCTCAGACATAAGCCGATATTAGGAATCCGCTGCCTGGTCGCCATTCGGCCGAGCAGCCAAAAGTCAGTAGGAACTACGCCCGGTATCTTGCAGGCAAAGTTGAGTACAAACCACAGCGTACTCAAAAGAAGGTATCGCCAAACCGGCAATTCCCGCGTCTGGGCCGAGTGCTAGCATGTTGAACTGCACCGAGTTTCACCACTGATATCCATTGAACACCATATGAGCGACAACAGTAACCTGAAGCCCCATGCATTGATTGGCTGGCATTCGATGTTCATGGGCGTAGCGCTGCTGGCATCAGCACGTTCAAAAGACCATCGGGCAAGAAATGGGGCATGCATCGTCACACCCGATCACAGAATAGTCGGCGTCGGATACAACGGCCTCCCCCGGGGGTGCAATGACGACGACCCTGTTTACTGGTCAGACAATGATGATGACGCGTTTCATTCGCGGCACAGCTATGTGGTTCACGCGGAAATAAATGCAACGCTCAACTGCGTTGTTCTGCCGCTGACCAACGCAACAATCTACACGACCCAGTTTCCCTGCCCCCGCTGCGCCCAGGCCATTATTCAGGCGGGCATCCGGAAGGTTGTCTATCTTCGGGAGAAAAAACATCACGTTGGTGAAAATGCAGCTTCCAACAAGATGTTCTCCAGCAGTGGCGTTACATGCGAGCAACTTGAAACGCTCGACCATGATGCCTATGACTGGTCGTCAAGACTCAGCAACTTTGTCGCGTCCAAAACATCAAACCCGGACGACGGCGACATCTAGAAGATTTTTTATCCCGCCCAAATAACAACCTGGCGCCTGAAAATCAGGCTTCTGAAATCACGGTTTTTTCAACCAGGCGGTCATCGCCGAGCACGATCAGGGCAAAGAGCAACTCGTCCAGGTCCGCAGACTGCGCAGTCTTTCGGGCCAGCAGCGGGGTGGACTTGGGATTGAGGACCACAAAGTCGGCCTCGCAGCCGGGCAAAAGATTGCCGACCACGCCCTCCAGCCCCAGCGCCCTTGCAGCACCCGCCGTGTGCTGCCACCACAGTTGCACGGGTTTAAGCGATACACCCGCTTTGGTCTGCCCCTCGCGACCAACATAGTAGGCCGCGAGCATGGTGCTGAAAGGGCTGAAGCTGGTGCCGCCGCCCACGTCGCTGGCCAGTCCATACAGAAAGCCGATGCGCTCTGCGGCCACATAGTCAAAGAAGCCACTGCCCAAGAAGAGATTGCTGGTCGGGCTGACGGCTGCTGCCGTGCCCGTCTCATGCATGAGGGCACGGTCTTCATCATCAATATGGATGCAGTGCGCATAGACTGCGCGCGGCCTGAGCAGGCCAAACTGGCCATACACATCAAGATAGCTGCGTGCCTTGGGGTAAAGCTGTTTCACCCATGCCACTTCATCAAGGTTCTCGGCCACATGCGACTGCACCCAGACATCGGCATATCTGGCCGCCAGCTCACCCGCTCCGCGCAATTGCGCCTCGCTGCAACTGGGTACAAAGCGCGGTGTGATCGCGTAACCCAGGCGGTCCACGCCATGCCATTTATTGATAAGCGCTTCGGTATCCAGAAGGCTCTGTTCAGTCACGTCACGAACACCATCGGGTGAGTTCTGGTCCTGCAGCACCTTCCCAGCGATCATGCGCAGTTTTCTTTTTTGCGCTTCACCGAGCAAAGCATCAACCGATGCGGGATGTGATGTGGCAAACGCCAGCGCAGTCGTCACGCCATTGCGCAGCAACTCGTCTATGAAGAAGGTTGCCGATTCAGCGCCGTAGCCCGCGTCGGAAAAGCGCGACTCATGCGGGAAGGTGTAGTTCTCAAGCCAGGGCAGAAGGCCTTCAGCGGGTGAACCAATCACATCCAGTTGAGGGTAGTGAATGTGCATGTCCACAAAACCCGGGGCGATGATCCGGCCTGGAAGATGCTCGACGTGGACGGCAGGCCAGGCAGCATGAAGACTCTGGTAGCTGCCAATGGCCTGCACCACTTGCCGCCCTTCTGCGTTCGGGCCAATGACCAGCAGGCCATCCTCTTCGAACTCGGCCTGCGCCGAATTCGCTGCAAAGTACAAAAGGGATGCCCGATACGCTTTCATGCCGCAAGCGTAGCGCAGAAATTGCGACTGCACATATGCATCGGGCAATGATGACTATGCGCGCAGGGTGCAGCTGTCGCCCACCGATTCGCGCCAGACACGCACGGCTGAAAGGCCTGGCACAGACGGCAGCAGTTCCCGCCAGATAAAGGCACACAGGTTTTCAAGCGTGGCAGGGCCCAGGCCGGCCACGTCATCAAGCAGGTGATGGTCCAGCTTGGGGCGCAACTGCTCAATGGCGATTCGCACCACACCAAGGTCCACCACCATGCCAGTCACAGCGTCGGGCTGGCCAGCGAGCATGACCTCGGCGTTGTAGGTGTGCCCATGGATTCGGCGGCTGCTTTCGGCTTCGACCTCGCGCTTGAGCGTATGTGCGGAATCGAAAAAGAATTTCTGGGAGATTTCGTAGTTCATCGAATACCCGTTATTTTGTGCGTCTGCAGGCTCAAACGCCATGCAGGGCGCTGCATGCACAGCTGGATGCAGGCCTGGGTGTTGTCGGCACGCAGCACGTTGTCCATGGGCTGCAGGTAGCGGTGTTCGAACTGCGCAGCTTCGAGCTCGGCGAGGTCGAAGGAAGGTTGAGGCCAGACCAGCTTGAGCTCCTGGCCTTCACGCTGCACCCAGGGCGCACCGGCCTTGGGGCTGACACAAATCCAGTCTATGCCCTCGGGTGCAGCAATCGAGCCGTTGGTCTCCACCGCAATCTGGAAGCCATGCGCATGCAATGCCGCGATCAACGCGTCATCAACCTGCAGCAGGGGTTCACCGCCGGTCATCACGACAAAGCGGTTCGCTGTGTCGCCTTGCGGCCACTGCGCCGCTATGCGGCTTGCCAGTTCATCCGCATCGCGGAATTTTCCGCCCAGCGTTCCGTCGGTGCCCACAAAATCGGTATCGCAGAACTGGCACACCGCCGTTGCGCGGTCCTGCTCACGGCCTGTCCATAAATTGCAGCCGGCAAAACGGCAGAACACGGCAGGCCTGCCCGCCTGGGCGCCTTCGCCCTGCAGGGTGTAGAAAATTTCCTTGACCTGGTAAGTCATGGCGCGGCCCGCCCGTAAACGAGTGGCAAAAGATATGGAGAAAAGCTGGCAGCGCCACACGCGGACGTGCCGGGGGCTGCGAGGTTTTTATACATGGTGGTCCTCTACATGGCCCCGAAAAATGAATGCCAGCGCGTCGGGGCGGCGCGTTGCTGGCTTTTTATTTTACCCGGGGCTGCTATCGCTGCTTAAGTGTCCCGGCGAGCGTCCTGAATCCACACCACGGCTGCCGCCAATGCCAGCACCACACCCAGCACGCATACCCCCGCCCAGCCACCACGCTGCCAGGCAAGTGAGCCCAGCGCCGAACCTGCCGCACCGCCTATGAAGTAGCTGGTCATGTAAACAGCGTTGAGTCGCGATCTGGCCTCTGGTGCCAGCTTGTAAACAATATTCTGGTTGCTGATGTGCACACCCTGCACCGCAAGATCTATGAGCAGCATGGCCACCACAAACCAGACGAGGCTGCTGCCACCCAGCCAGAGCAGGCCCCAACTCAAGACAGTCAGCATGACTGATACGCCCGTCGTCGCCTGTACCCAGCCCCGGTCTGCAAGGCGCCCGGCCACATTGGCCATCAATGCCCCGGCCACTCCTGCAAGCCCGACCAGGCCGATATGCGCGTCGTTCAGGGCATGGGCGGGACCACCCAGCAGCAGGGCCATGGTTGAGAACAGTGCGCTGACCGAGGCAAACGACAGGCCACCGAGCAGCGCGCGGCTGCGCAGGCGCGGGTACGTCATGACCAGCGTGCCGAGCGAGGCCAGGATGTCACCGTAACCTGACCTTGCAGGATTGCGCGACGGCGGCAAGGCGCGCCAGAGCGCTACGGCAACCAGCAGCATCACCACCCCCGCACAGCGGTAAACGAGCGTCCAGCCGCCCAGAGCCGACAGCAGACCCGCCACACTGCGCGCCGCGAGAATACCCGTGAGCATGCCGCTCATCACCAGGCCCACGGCACGACCGCTGCGGTTCGGGTCTGACAGGGCCGCGGCCATGGGCACCAGCACCTGCGCAGACACAGAAAAAAGCCCCGCCATGATGGTGCCGGTGGCCAGCATGCCGATGTTGCCTGCAAAGCCGCTGATGAACTGGCCGAGAGCCGCCAGAACCATCAGCGTCACCACCAGCGCACGCCGTTCCAGCATGTCACCCAGTGGCACCAGCAGCAGCAAACCGACGGCATAGGACACCTGTGCCATGGTCACCGTGAGCGATGCGGTCGCTTCGCTGACCTGCAGGCTGACCGCAATCGAGTGCAGCAGCGGCTGGTTGAAATAATTGCCGCCCACAGACAGGCCACAGGCCAGTGCCATCAGCAGCAATGTCGGTGTGCCGAGTGGGCGCGGGGCAGTGCCAGTCATCGCCGGCGCTGAAGTTGAAGTCATGTGTCAGTGCTTTTCGAAAGAGGCAAACACCGAATCAAGCGCATCGAGATAACGGCGCTTGCTGGCAGCATCGGTAAAGCTGGCTTCAAAGCTGTTGCTGGCAAGCTGCCAGGCATGCTGCGCGTTCAAACCTGTCGCTGCAAAGGTCTGCGTGAAGTTGTCGTTCATGTACCCGCCAAAATAGGCCGGGTCATCTGAGTTGACCGTGGCGGCGATGCCCGCGTCAAGCAGTTCGCGCAAGTTGTGGCTGGCCAGATCGGGGAACACGCAGAGCTTGAGATTGGATAGTGGGCACACCGTGAGTGCAATTCGGTCTTGGGCGAGGCGCTGCATCAGCGCCGCGTCTTTCACAGACTGCACACCGTGGTCAATGCGCTCGACCTTGAGCACATCCAGCGCAGTCCATATATAAGCAGGCGGCCCCTCTTCCCCTGCGTGGGCCACCAGGTGAAAGCCCAGCTCGCGGCAACGCGCAAACACGCGTGCGAATTTCTCGGGCGGGTTGCCGACTTCGCCTGAGTCCAGCCCTATGCCAATGATCTTGTCGCGGTACGGGAGAGCCTGCTCCAGCGTCTCAAACGCTTCCCGTTCACTCAAATGACGCAGGAAACACAGGATGAGCGACGCACTGATGCCCAGCGCCTTCGCATCCTCACAAGCGCGGTGCAAGCCGTTGATCACCGTCTCAATACTCACGCCGCGGGCGGTATGCGTCTGCGGGTCGAAGAACAGCTCTGCATGAATGACGTTATCCGCAGCCGCCTTATCAAAGTAGGCCTGCGCCATGTCGTAGAAGTCCTGCTCCTTGAGCAGCACACTGGCACCGGCGTAATAGATGTCGAGAAAGCTTTGCAGGTTGGTGAAGGCGTATGCCTTGCGAAGCTCTTCAACGCTGCTGTACGGGATGACGACACCATTTCGTTTCGCCAGCGCAAAAATCAGTTCAGGTTCAAGCGAACCTTCGATATGTATATGCAGCTCGGCCTTGGGCATCTGCCTGAGCAGGTCGGGAAGGCGTTCAGGTGCAATGTTCTTGATGCTGGTCATGTCCGCTCCACAAGCTGGCAGAAATAAAAAAGCTGCCCGAAGGCAGCTTGCATGATCTCACCAAGGTGAAACCACTGCTCGTTCATCAGTTACCTGGCACCTTGCCTTCGACGCCCTTGACGTAGGTCTTCAGGCCACCCAGGAATTTGTCGTCTGCGACCACGTCCTTGGCGATCAGTTCCTTGCCGGTGTTGTCCATGATGGGGCCCTTCCAGATCGAGAAGGTACCGTCTTTCAGGCCGGCCCTGACTTCATCAATCCGCTTCTTGGTGTCGTCCGGCACATCTGCGGCGATGGACACGAGGTCAATCGCGCCTTCCTTCACACCCCACCAGACGCTGCCATTGCCTACCCATTTGCCTTCGAGCGCATCACCCACGGTCTTCACGTAGTACGGACCCCAGTTGATGATGGCCGATGCGAGGTGGGCCTTGGGGCCGTAGGAGGTCATGTCCGAATCCCAGCCGAAGGCGCGCTTGCCCATTTTTTCAGCGGTCTGAAGCACGGCCGATGAATCGGTGTTCTGGAACAGCACGTCGGCGCCACCGTTGATCAGCGCGGTGGCGGCTTCAGTTTCTTTTGGCGGGTTGAACCACTCGTTGACCCAGACCACCTTGGTCTTGATCTTGGGGTTCACCGACTGCGCGCCCAGCGTGAAGCTGTTGATGTTGCGCACGACTTCGGGAATCGGCACCGAGCCGACCACGCCCAGCGTGCCCGATTTGGTCATCTTGCCTGCCACCACACCGGCCATGTAAGCGCCTTCATAGGTGCGGCTGTCATAGGTACGCATGTTGTCGGCCGTCTTGTAGCCGGTGGCGTGCTCGAACTTCACGTCTTTCTTGTCTGCAGCGACCTTGAGCATGGGCTCCATGTAGCCGAAGGTGGTGCCGAAAATCAGTTTGTTGCCCTGGTCCGCCATGTCGCGAATCACGCGTTCTGCATCGGCGGACTCTGGCACTTTCTCGACAAAGCTGGTAACAACCTTGTCGCCAAAGGCTTTCTCAATAGCCTTCTTGCCGTTGTCGTGCGCAAACGTCCAGCCGCCGTCACCCACTGGGCCGACGTAGGCAAAGGCGATCTTGAGCGGCTCCACCTTGGCCGGTGCCGAAGCCACAGGTGCCGGCGCGGGCGCAGGGGCCGGCTCTTCCTTTTTGCCGCAGCCCATCAGCGCAGCGGAAGCCACGGCAGACAGCGCCGCGAGCTTGAGCAGGGAACGTTTTTGCAGGTCAGTCATGTCGTCTCGCTTTCGTTCAGGAATTAAGAAAAAAGGAAATCAGGTCTTGGAGCAACGGGTAATTATGGGCCGAAATCATCACGCACCCGGGTAAAACGGCTTGCCGATGGACGTGGGCATGTTCACGCGTATCCACAGCGGGTTACGCGATATCAGCACCAGCACCACGATGGTCG
The DNA here is from genome assembly GCA_040385325.1 of Pseudomonadota bacterium. Taxonomy (GTDB): domain Bacteria; phylum Pseudomonadota; class Gammaproteobacteria; order Burkholderiales; family Burkholderiaceae_C; genus Polaromonas. The sequence continues at coordinate 4,736 of JAZKHN010000179.1, read as the reverse complement.
ACAGGTAAGGCAGCATGGTCAAAAACTGGCTGGGAATATTGACGCCCAGCCCCTGAAGGTGGAACTGCAGCATGGTCACGCCGCCGAACAGGTAGGCACCAAGCAACACCCGTGCCGGGCGCCAGGTGGCGAAGGTGGTCAGGGCCAGTGCAATCCAGCCCTTGCCGGCAATCATGCCTTCCACCCACAGCGGGGTGTAGACCACCGACACATAGGCACCAGCCAGTCCGCACAGGGCACCTCCAGCCACCACCGCCATCAGGCGTATGCGCCGCACCGGGTAGCCCAGCGCGTGTGCCGACTCCGGGCTTTCGCCCACGGAGCGCAGCACCAGGCCGGCGCGCGTGCGATACAAAAACCAGATCAGGCCAGCCGTGATGGCCATGGCGATATAGACCATGGGGTGGTGGCGAAAAAGCGCGGGGCCAACAAAGGGTATGTCGCCCAGCAAAGGTATGGGGTACTGCGATTGCTCTGGCAACTTTTCCTGCACGTATTTGATGCCTGCAAATGCCGAAAACCCCGCACCAAACAGGCTGAGGGCCAGCCCTGTCGCGTACTGGTTGGTGTTGAGCCAGATCACCAGCACGCCGAAGATGGAGGCCAGCAAGGCCCCCGCCGCCATCCCTGCTGCAAAACCCAGCCAGCTGTTGCCGGTATGCACCACGGTGGCAAACCCGGCAATCGCAGCGCACAGCATCATGCCCTCTGCGCCGAGGTTGACGATGCCGGCTTTTTCGTTGATCAGCAGCCCCAGCGCGGCAATCGCCAGGATGGTGCCGGCGCTGAGCGTCGCCGCTATCAGCAAGGCGGTCGATTCCATCAGTCGGCTCCTTTCAGCACTTCGGTCGAAGGCGGGTTGGCGACAGGCATGGTGATGGGCTTCGCAAGGCGAAGCCGGTAGGCGATCAATGTGTCGCAGGCCAGCAGGCTGAAGAGCAAAAGACCCTGGAACACACCGGTAATGGACTTGGGCATGCCAAGGCGCGACTGCGCAAGCTCGCCGCCGATATAGAACATGCTCATCAGGATGGCCGAAAACACCACGCCCACCGGGTGCAGGCGGCCAACAAAGGCGACGATGATGGCGGCAAAACCGTAGCCCGCCGGCACATAGGGCGTGAGCTGGCCAATGGGCCCGGCGACTTCAAGCGCACCGGCCAGGCCTGCCGCACCGCCGGACGTCAGCAGCGCCAGCCATAAAGCCCTGCGCGACGAAAAGCCCGCATAGCGCGCAGCAGCAGGCGCCAGCCCGCTGACTTCATGCCGGAAGCCCGCAAAGGTGCGGAACAAAAACAGCCACAGCCCCGCCACACCGATGAGCGCCAGGATGATGCCGATGTTGACGCGCGACCCTGCCATCAGGCGCGGGATCTGCGTGACGGCCTCGAAGGTCTTGGTCTGCGGAAAGTTGTAGCCGTTCGGGTCTTTCCAGGGGCCGAAGACCAGGTAGTTGAGCACCATGTCGGCCACATAGACCAGCATCAGGCTGACGAGGATTTCATTGGCGTTGAACCGGTCGCGCAGCAGGGCGGTGATGCCGGCCCACACCATGCCGCCCGCAATGCCGGCCAGCAGGATGGCGGGAATGATCCATGGGCCGGTCGTCTTTTCAGCCAGCAGCGCGACCCCGCCCGCAGCCACCGCACCGATCACAAACTGCCCCTCGGCCCCGATGTTCCAGACGTTGGAGCGGAAGCACACCGCCAGCCCCAGCGCAATGATGAGCAGCGGCGTCGCCTTGACGAGCAGTTCACTGATGGCGCGGACCGACCGGATCGGCTCCCAGAAAAACACCTGCAGGCCGCGTACCGGGTCCTTGCCCAGCGCCACGAACAGCAGCACACCGATCACCACGGTGATGAGAAGCGCCAGCAGCGGCGAGGCGTAACTCCAGAATGAGGACGGCTGCGGCCGGACTTCGAGCTTCATATTCATGCTGCCGCCCCTTGCGGCGCCTGGCTCCACAGGCCGCTCATCCACTGGCCGACCAGTTCGGTTGTCGCATCGGCGCGCGGCAGCGAGGGCGACATCTGCCCTTTTGCCATCACATACAGCCGGTCGCAGATCTCGAACAGCTCTTCAAGCTCTTCACTGACCACCAGCACGGCACAACCGGCATCGCGCAGCTTGAGCAGTTCACCGCGAATCTGCGAGGCCGCGCCCACATCCACACCCCATGTCGGCTGCGAAACGATGAGCAGCGCGGGCTTGGCATCAATCTCGCGGCCCATGATGAACTTCTGCAGGTTGCCGCCCGACAGCGACTTGGCCATGGCCTGCGGACCACCGGCCTTGACCTTGAAGGCGTCAATGATGCGCGTGGCTTGGGCCTGCAACAGACTGCGGTGCAGCCAGCCGCTTTTGCCAATGGCTTCCTTGCGGGTCAGCATCAGGTTGCGGGCCAGCGAGAGCGACGGCACGGCGCCGCGACCCAGGCGTTCTTCAGGCACAAAGTGCAGGCCCAGCTCACGACGTTTGCGCGGGCTGAGTTTGCCTGCAGGTTTGCCCCTGACCACCACCGCATCTGCTGCGGCGCGCGTGTCTTCACCCGACAGCGCGTAGAGCAATTCTTTCTGGCCGTTGCCCGAGACACCGGCAATGCCCACCACCTCACCGGCGCGCACATTAAGTGCGATCTGCTGCAGGCTGACGCCAAACTGGCCATCACCAGGCAAATCCATCTGCCGCACATCCAGCACTATGTCGCCCACCTTTGATTCGCGATGCTCCAGCGCAGGCGGCTCGGCGCCAATCATCAGTCGGCTCAGCGAGGCATTTGATTCCTGGCGCGGGTCACACACGCCCGTGACCTGCCCGCCGCGCAACACCGTGCAGGCGGTACACAAGGCGCGAATCTCATGCAGCTTGTGGCTGATGTACAAAATGCTGCAGCCCTGCGCTGCCAGCTTGCGCAGGGTGACGAACAGGTTTTCAACCGCCTGCGGTGTCAGCACAGAGGTTGGCTCATCAAGAATCAGAAGGCGCGGGTTGGTGAGCAGCGCGCGAACAATCTCGACACGCTGGCGCTCACCCACGCCCAGCGTGTGCACCGGCCGCGCCGGGTCCAGCTGCAAACCATAAGCCTCGGTGGTTTCACGAATGCGCTGCGAAACCTCGGCCAGGCTCAATTTCTTGTTCAGCCCCAGCCAGACGTTCTCGGCCACCGTCAGGGTGTCGAACAGGCTGAAGTGCTGGAACACCATGCTGATGCCCAATGCACGCGCCTCATGCGGGTTGCGCACCTGCACGGCCTTGCCATCGACGGTGATGCTACCGGCATCGGGCTTGACCGCGCCGTAGATGATCTTCATCAGCGTGGATTTGCCTGCGCCGTTTTCACCGAGTACTGCATGAATTTCGCCGGGCTGCACGGTCAGCGAGATATTGCTGTTGGCCACCACACCCGGGTAAGCCTTGGTGATGCCCGCAAGCTGCAGACGAGCATTGGTTGGTATGAAGGTGGAAACTGGGGGATTCATCGTCACTGCATCTTCATTGTTTGCGCAATGCATTGGCGACCGACTTCACCCGCTCGCGCAGCCATTTGGCCGCCGCAGATGCATGGGTACGTTCATGCCAAAGCTGGTAATACATCAGGCGCGGGAAATCGATGGGGCACGGCAGTATCTTCACCGGCAGCAAGCCCGCAAAACGCTCGCAATACTGCCGGCCCGTTGTCATCACCAGCAGGCTGGACGCCACCATGGATGGCATCAATCCAAAGTGTGGGCAGCGCACGGTGATGTTGCGTGACAGGCCCAGTTTGGCCAGGTGCTCGTCAATGATGCCCTTGGCGCCCGGATGGGTTGCCGTCGGCGCGATGTGTTCTGCTTCGAGCCAGCTGGCGGGGTTGGCCGCATCCCATTTCTTGCGTACCGCCGGGTGGTCTTTGGCGACCAGGCAGACCACCTCGTCGCCAAACAGGCGTCCCATGTGCAGGTCATCGGGTGGTGCCGACCAGTTGCCGATCACGATATCGACCTGCCCCTGCGCCAGGTGGCTGCTGTAATCGGACTCAGGCGATAGCGGCTGGATGTCGATATGGCAGCGCGGCGCCTGGGCCTTGATCTGCGCCACCAGCTGCGGCAGAAAGAGCGGGTCGAGGTAGTCGCTGGCGGCGATGCGGAAGGTCGCGTCTGCCGTGGCCGGGTCGAACCCTTTGGCGTCGCTGAAGAGCATGCCCGCAGCGCGCAGGATGCTGGCTGAGGGTTCGATCATGCGCAGGCCGGCATCGGTGGGCACCATGCCCGCGCCGGAGCGTACAAGAATGGGGTCGCCCGCCAGTTCGCGCAGGCGCTTCAGTGAAGCGCTGACGGCGGGCTGGTACATACCCAGGCGGATGGCGGCGCGCGAGACGCTGCGTTCTGTAAGCACGGTGTTCAGGACCCTGATGAGGTGCAGATCGATCTTGTCGAACATCATCTGGTTTCTGGAGTGCTCAGTCATATCCTGACGCCCATGCGCCTGATATGGGCTTTTATATGATGGTGGCTGTGCGGCTGCGCTACCCTGACGCGCATGACGTCCCGATCTGAAGTGCAAAAACCTGTGGCAACCATTCGCAAAACCATCAATATTGTCCGGCGTGGTGAAGTTGTTTCCCTCAGCAATGTACCACCCGACCGCACCCTTTTAGAGGTGCTGCGCGAGGACCTGGGCTGCACCGGCACCAAGGAAGGCTGCGGTGAAGGCGATTGCGGTGCCTGCACGGTGGTGCTGGGTGAGGCGGAAGG
>JAZKHN010000178.1:0-20280 GCA_040385325.1 Pseudomonadota bacterium | reverse complement strand
CCGGCCATCATCTCGGGCGGCATTGCCGAGCGTGCGCGCTTTTACCCGCAACTGATAGCCACGGCCGTCATCGTCGGTTTTGTCTACCCCTTCTTCGAGGGCATCGCCTGGAACCAGCACTTCGGTGTGCAGGCCTGGATCAAGTCGCTGACGGGCGCGGAGTTCCATGACTTCGCCGGCTCCATCGTGGTTCACGCCGTGGGCGGCTGGCTGGCATTGCCGGCGGTCATCCTGCTGGGCGCGCGCAGCAACCGCTACCGCAAGGACGGCGCGGTGTCGGCCCACCCGCCGTCGAACATTCCCTTCCTGGCGCTGGGTGCGTGGATTCTGACCGTCGGCTGGTTCGGCTTCAATGTGATGAGTGCGCAAACCATAGACAAGATCTCGGGGCTGGTGGCCGTCAATTCGCTGATGGCAATGGTGGGCGGCACGCTGGCTGCGCTGGCATTCGGCAAGAACGACCCGGGCTTTGTGCACAACGGCCCGCTGGCCGGGCTGGTGGCCGTGTGCGCGGGCTCTGACCTCATGCACCCGCTGGGCGCGCTGGTCACCGGCGGCGTGGCGGGCGGTGTGTTTGTGATGATGTTCACACTGACGCAGAACAGGTGGAAGATCGACGACGTGCTGGGCGTCTGGCCGCTGCACGGCCTGTGCGGCTTGTGGGGCGGGATTGCTGCCGGCATTTTCGGCAGCAAGGCGCTGGGCGGGCTGGGTGGCGTGAGCTTCAGCGCCCAGCTGATCGGCAGCGCCATGGGCGTGGTGTGGGCAGTCGCCACAGGTTTTGTGATCTACGGCATCCTGAAAGCCACCATGGGCCTGCGCCTGAGCCAGGAAGAAGAGTTTGAAGGCGCAGACCTGTCGATTCACCGGATTGGCTCAACGCCTGATCGTGAAGTGAACTGGTAGGAGCCAGTGATTTGCTATTGATTTAATAGCTGTTCACGCTTGTATCTATTGGACTGCAGCCTGATTTGCCCTCCAAAATAGCCCTTTTTTGACGGTTTGGGGGCTTTTTTGAGCTGTGCGGGTCGCCAAAATGTCAGAAAGTTAATATGCGAGTTAACTTTTGGGTAATTTTTGCCGTATACATTAAAAATTTAACGCATACGGCAAAATGCGCGCCGCCGTTACTGGCCTGATGCGTCGGCCAGCCGGCGCAAACCTTACACCGCAGCATCAAAATAAATGTCTACCCTCTCGAACACCGCCGGGCTAGACTTGCCGCCCATGGCCACCTTTGAAGAGCAGCTTGTTGAACACCGCGTTTACCTGATGCGTTTTGCGCGCCTGCAGCTGCGCAACGATGCCTGGGCCGAAGACGCGGTGTCCGAAACCCTGCTGGCCGCCTTGGCAAAACCTCAGACCTTTGGCAACCGCTCGCAACTCAAGACCTGGCTGGTCGGCATCCTCAAGCACAAGGTCATCGACATGATCCGCAGCAACACGCGTGAGGTGTCAGCCACGGACGCAGACACCGACCATGAAGGCGACGAGCTCGACAAAATTGCATTCCGGGCCGACGGCCACTTTGCAGAGCAGCCCAATGACTGGGGCGACCCCCACAAGACATTGCAGCAAAACCAGTTTTTCCAGGTGCTGGATGCCTGCATGGAGCGGCTGCCGCCCGCGTTGGGCCGGCTTTTTCTGATGCGCGAGTGGCTGGAACTGTCATCACAGGATATCTGTAAGGAACTGTCCCTGACGCCTACCAACCTGTATGTCCAGTTGCACCGGGCCCGCCTGCGTTTGCAGGAGTGCCTGAATATCAACTGGTTTGGGAGGCACGGGGCCTAGGGCTCTTTGCTTTTAACTTTTTGCCCTGCCGCCATTTCTGACGTGAAACCGAAAATCACCCTGCTCAGACGTACCTGCCGCGAGGCGGCGGCGCTGATCATCGCGCGTGAAGACCGTGCGCTGGGTTTGCCCGACACCATCGCACTCAAGCTGCACCTGCTGGCCTGCAAGGCCTGTCCCAAATTCGAGAACCAGGTGCTGACCATGCGCAGCGCCATGGGGCAGTGGCGGCAATACGGGGACGACGGCAACCACTGACAGGACAGACCGCACAGGCTTGGGGAAAAACCCGCAAAAAGGCTGGAGATGGCGTGGTTACAGGGTTTTTCCCGTATCGTTGAATGGGTTTGTTGCTTGACTTCAGGGCGAGTCACGCATAATGTACGCGTACAAATGCAGGCAGTTGCCCGTATTTGTACAGGTCAGGTGATCGGTCAGTTTCGCGCGCTACAGCGGTACGTACAAAGATTTGTTGTGCTTTCGGGACCCCATCGCTTTTGTTATTGTGTTTTAGAGGAGTCCCTTCATGGGCAACAAACTTTACGTCGGCAATCTGCCTTACTCAGTTCGCGACGAAGACTTGCAACAATCTTTCGGCCAGTTCGGCGCTGTCACCAGCGCTAAAGTCATGATGGAACGCGACACCGGTCGCTCCAAGGGCTTTGGTTTTGTCGAAATGGGCAGCGATGCAGAAGCCCAGGCAGCCATCAACGGCATGAACGGCCAGCCTCTGGGCGGCCGCAGCGTTGTCGTCAATGAAGCCCGTCCGATGGAGGCACGTCCTCCACGCAGCGGTGGCTTCGGCGGCGGTGGTGGTGGCGGCTACGGTGGCGGCGGCGGCGGTGACCGTTCAGGTGGCGGCGGCTACGGCGGCGGTGGTGGCCGTTCCGGCGGCGGCGGTGGCGACGGTGGTTTCCGCAGCCCATACGGTGGTGGCGGCGGTGGCCGTTCCGGCGGCGGTGGTGGTGGCGGTCGCGGCGGCTACTAAACCCTCAAGCTCCAGCCCTTCATCAGCCAAAAGGCTGATTTAAAGCTTAAAAGGCTTCAAGACCCAGGTTCTCCGGGTTTTGAAGCCTTTTTGTTTTGCTGGCTGCAAACAACCGTCTGGTGTCGTGCACCTCACGTACCCTGGCGTTTTTTTCGTGCACGGCCTGACAAGACTTTGTCGAACACGGCATTGGGCAGCAGCCTCAAAAGCTTGGCCACGACGCCCATCTGCCACGGAATGACGCTGTAGCTGCTGCCGTCCTGTATCGCACCAAAGGCCTTGTCTGCAAAGTCTTCGGGTTTCATCAGGAAAGGCATGGCGTAACTGTTCTGCTGTGTCAGCGGCGTGTCGATATAGCCGGGGCAAATCGTCACCACGTTCACGCCCGCACTTTTGAGTTCGCCGCGCAGGCTTTCACAGTAGGCAATGACTGCGGCCTTGCTGGCGCAATAAGCACCGTGGCCCGGCAGCCCGCGAATACCGGCCACGCTGCCAATACCCACCAGCGCACCTGAACCGCGCGCCGTCATGGCTTCAATGAAGGGATGAAAGGTTGCAGCCACACCAATGTTGTTGGTCGCAAAGGTCTGGCGCATGACATCGAGGTCTTCGCGCATGGCGGTGTCCATGCCAATGCTGATGCCGGCATTGGCAATGACCACATCGGGCACGCCTTGTGCAGCAATGCAGGCACGGCCCGCAGCCACGATGCTGTCGGTGTCCGACACATCGGCGCTGTAGATCTGGTAGCTGTCAGTACCTATCGATTGGGCCTGTGCCCAGGACTGCAATTCCGCCGTACGCCGGGCCACCAGCGCCAGCCGATAACCGGCCTGAAAAAACCGCAACGCCAGCGCCTGGCCTATGCCGCTGGAGGCGCCTGTGATGAACACGAGTCTGGACACATGGCCTCCTGGCTTTGATGGCAACGCCGCTACCGGGGCGGAACAGGCACACGTACTTTAGGCACCAGCACGCCTTTGACACGGCCATTGAGGTCGGCCACGCCGGTGATGTTGTTGAAGGCAAATGTATCGCCCGTGAACTGGTCGCTGCCGCGAATCAGCACCACCGGGAGGTGCGACTTGACGCGTTCGTCGTTGATGTAGGCATGCAGGAATTCCCCCTGGAACTCCATGCGCGGCAGGTCGTTGCCGTCTGCATCCTTGGCGGCCTCGCGCACCACGCGTGCATTGCCCATGAGCTGCACTTCCGAGCCATCGCCATTGGACAGGGCACGGTTACCGGTAGACGTTACCAGCCGGCCTGCGTCGCTGATGCTGCGAATGCGCGGCGCGTCGATTTCGAGCGTGTCTGTATCCGGGTAGTGACGCGCCTCAATGCCGTAGATTTCGCTTTTGAGCCTGCCTGTTTCATCAAAGGTCTTGATGGTGAACTTGCGCATGAAGTAATCCATCTCGTGCCTGGCCTCTTTGGCGGCATCGGGCGCACTGAACACCGGCGAATTGCGCACCAGCCAGTAGGTGCCCAGCGCCAGGCCGCCCATCAACAGCAGCGGCAGGTAAATGGACACCTGGTCCCAAAGGCGCAAAGCCCTGCGCCAGGGTTCACGCATGGCGCGCAAGGCGGTCGTCAAGGGCGTGACAGCCCGGCTCATGCGTAGGCCTTCAACAGGGTGGCGTAATGTCCGCTGGCCACCAGCAGCAGATCGCAAAATGCGCGTGCGGCGCCGTGCCCGCCTTGCTCCTGGGTCACGTAGTCAGCAGCCGCCCTGACTTCTGCATGGGCATTGGCGGGGGCCGCACTGAATGCCGCTTGCCGCATCACGGGCAGGTCAGGCCAGTCGTCGCCGATGGCTGCGGCCTGTGACCAGTCAAGCCCTAGCGCGTTCAATGTGCGTTCGGCGGCGGGGCGTTTGTCTTCCGTGCCGAAGTGCTTATGAATAATTCCCAGCGCATCCAGCCGGGCGCGCAAGGCCGGGCTGTCGCGGCCGGTGATCACCACAGGCGTGATGCCTGCCTTCTGCAGGAGCTTGAGACCATGGCCGTCCAGCGTGTTGAAGCGCTTGAGTGTTTCGCCATGTTCAGACATGTACAGCCCGCCGTCTGTCAGCACACCATCAACATCAAAAAAGGCCACGCGTACGCCTTGTGCCTTGAGCAGCAACTCAGGAGAAAAATTCAGCTCCGGTGCAGTCATTGGGGCCACTAGATAACTTTCGCCCGCATCAGATCGTTGGTGTTGAGCGCGCCGCAAAGGGCCCCGCCTTCATCAACGATCAGCACACTGGTGATGCTGTGCTGCTCCATCAATTCGACCGCATCCACGGCCAGTGCATCGGCGCGCAGGGTACGCGGATTGGCATGCATGACCTCACCCGCCTTCGCCGTGCGAAGGTCCACACCTTTTTCAACCAGGCGGCGCAAATCGCCATCGGTGAAGATGCCCAGCACACGCTGGTTCGAATCGACCACAGCCGAAGCGCCCAGGCCCTTGCTGCTCATTTCGCGCATCAGGTCGGTAAAGCCGGTGTCCGGCGTCACGCGCGGCACCTGGTCACCGCTGCGCATGACATCGCTGACATGGGTCAGCAGCTTGCGGCCCAGTGCACCACCGGGGTGTGAGCGGGCAAAGTCTTCTTCCTTGAAGCCACGCGCATCAAGCAGCGCCACGGCCAGCGCATCGCCCAGCGCCAATTGCGCGGTGGTGCTTGCGGTAGGCGCCAGATTCAGGGGACATGCCTCCTGTTCAACGCTGCTGTCGAGCGTGACGCGCGCCTGCCGTGCAAGTGCCGAGTTCGCGCCGCCTGTGATGGCCACAAGCGGAACGCCCTGGCGGCTGAGCACCGGAAGGATGGAGGTCAGTTCAGCACTTTCGCCACTGTTTGAAATGGCCAGCACCACGTCGGCATCGGTCACCATGCCAAGGTCGCCGTGGCTGGCCTCGGCCGGGTGTACAAACATCGCCGGCGTACCGGTGGAGGCCAGTGTGGCGGCAATCTTGCGACCGATGTGGCCGCTCTTGCCCATGCCCATCACGACCACCCGGCCACGGCAGGCCAGCATGATCTGCACGGCTTCTGCAAACTCGGGGCCGACGCGGCCGGCCAGCCCCAGGACGGCAGCGGCTTCGATCTCGAAAGTCTTGCGGGCCAGTGCCTGCGCCTGCAGGGGATCGAAGGAAAGCGCGTCAAACGTCATCACAGCATTCTATCGACGCATGCCGGGCAATGAGGCTTTACTGAAATGGGGTCTCCATAAACCCGAATCCCGGGATGGAGGGCAAGGCGCACGGAGCGGAGGACACCGGAATGCACTTGGGTGCATGAGGATTCCGAGCACCGCGCAACGCCGCCATACGCCCGGGAATCGGATTTATGGAGACCCCATGGGCTACCATCAAAGGATGAGCGCGCTCGAACTGACCCTGCTGTACCTGCTGGCCGCCGTGCTGGGTGTGGTGGCCTGCCGGTCGCTCAAATTGCCGCCCATGCTGGGCTACCTCGCCGTCGGCGTATTGATTGGCCCGCATGCGCTGGCACTTTCGCAGAATGCCGAAGGCGTGCGCCACCTGGGCGAATTCGGCGTGGTGTTCCTGATGTTTGTCATCGGCCTGGAGTTCAACCTGCCCAAGCTGCGCTCCATGCGCGGGCACGTCTTCGGCCTGGGCCTGTTGCAGGTGGTGTTGACAGTGTTGCTGGCGACCTTCGGCTCGCTGTTCCTCGCCAGCATGGCACCGACACTGTGGAAGATGGAATGGCAAACCGCGCTTGCACTGTCGGGCGCGATTGCCATGAGCAGCACAGCCATCGTGGTCAAGCTGCTGTCGGAACGGCTGGAGCTTGAGTCAGAGCATGGCAAACGCGTTATGGGCGTGCTGCTGTTCCAGGATCTGGCCGTGGTCCCACTGCTGGTGCTTATTCCCGCATTGGGCTCGTCGCCCGACAAGCTTTTCATGGCGCTGGCGCTTGCGGGGCTCAAAGCCGCCGTTCTGGTTGGCATCCTTTTGACTGGCGGGCAGCGCGTCATGCGCTGGTGGCTGACCATTGTTGCGCGCCGCAAAAGCGAAGAGCTGTTTGTGCTCAACCTGTTGCTGGTCACGCTGGCCTTGTCATGGCTCACCGAACTCGCGGGCCTGAGCCTGGCCCTGGGCGCCTTCATCGCCGGCATGCTGATTTCAGAAACCGAATTCAAGCACCAGGTGGAAACCGATATCCGCCCGTTTCACGATGTCCTGCTGGGCCTGTTTTTCATCAGCGTCGGCATGATGCTCGACTGGCGCATCGTGCTCGAGCGCTGGCCGCTGGTCCTTCTGCTGGCCACGCTTCCGGTGGTTTTCAAGCTGGTGCTGGTCACCGGGCTGGCCAAGGCACTGGGCGCGACGGCGGGCGTGTCGCTGCGCACGGGCCTTTATCTGGCGCAGGCCGGCGAGTTTGGTTTTGTGTTGCTGTCGCTGGCCAATAACAGCCAGCTGGTGCCGCCCGCGCTGCTCAACCCGATTCTTGCCAGCATGGTGCTGTCCATGCTCGCCACGCCCTTCATCATCATGTACAGCAACCAGATCGTGATGAAGCTGGTGGCCAGCGAGTGGCTGCAACAGTCGCTGCAGATGACGACCATCGCACGCAAGTCCATCAACGCCGACAAACACGTCATCATCTGCGGCTACGGGCGGTGCGGCCAGAACCTGGGCCACATGCTTGAAGGTGAGGGCATCCCCTATATGGCGCTTGACCTCGACCCGGACCGCGTTCGGCAGGCCGCCGCCGCCGGTGATTCGGTGGTGTTCGGCGATGCCGTGCGCCTGCAATCGCTGATGGCCGCAGGCCTTGCACGCGCCAGCGCCGTCGTGGTGACTTATCTTGACACGGCCAGTGCCCTGAAGGTGCTTGCCAATGCACGGACACACGCGCCCACCGTTCCCGTCATCGTCCGTACTGTTGACGACCATGACCTTGAAAAGCTGCAGGCAGCCGGCGCGACCGAGGTCGTTCCTGAGGCGATAGAAGGCAGCCTCATGCTGGCCAGCCATGCGCTTGCTTTGGTCGGTGTACCCATGCGACGGGTGATACGCGTCGTGCAGGAGCAGCGCGACGCCCGCTACAACCTGTTGCGCGGTTACTTCCGCGGTGCCGATGACGACACCGTCAACGAGCTCGATGAAGAGCGGCTGGCAACGGTCACCCTGCCACTGGGCACACGAGCCATCGGGCAGGCGCTGGGCGCCTTTGCGCTCCATGCCGCCGGTATACGGGTCGTCAGCCTGCGCCGGGCCAATGGCAAACCCGCAGAGTTGAGCGAAGGCGCGCTGCTTGAGGGCGGCGACACGCTGGTGTTGTCTGGCAAACCCGGCGCGCTGGCAATGGCCGAAGAAAATCTGCTGCGTCGCCGCTCTTCCAAAAACAACCCCACATCCTGAGAGACAAATCCTATGCCGGAGCTTCAACAACTTAACCGGGCGGGCATCAGTGCCTACCTCAAGGGCCATATCCGTACCGTTCCCGACTGGCCGGCACCCGGCGTACAGTTCAGGGACATCACGCCGCTGCTTCAGAACCCCAAGGTCTTTCGTGTGCTGATTGACGCATTCGTTCACCGCTACATGGACCCAACCCTGCGGCCCGACGTCGTTGCCGGACTGGATGCGCGCGGTTTTATTCTCGGCGCTGTGGTTGCCTACGAGCTGAACGTCGGTTTTGTACCCATCCGTAAAAAGGGCAAGCTGCCTTTCACCACGGTGCAGGAAACCTATGAGCTGGAATACGGCAATGCCACCGTCGAACTGCATACCGACGCTGTAAAACCGGGTCAACGTGTTTTGCTGATCGATGACCTCATTGCCACAGGCGGCACCATGATGGCAGGTAAAAAACTGCTTGAAAAGCTCGGCGCCGTAGTGACCGAAGGCGCAGCGATTGTGGATTTGCCCGAGCTCGGCGGCTCACAAAAAATTCAGGCAGCCGGACTGCCGCTGTTCACGCTGGTGGACTTCGCGGGTCACTGATCAGGTGAAGTGCCCCGCCAGAATGGCCTCGCGCATGCGAACGGCCATGATGGCTGCAATGCTTCGGCAAAGGTCAGGCGCCACGCTTGAATGCTGCTTCGCGATGGCCTCGAACTTGTCCCACGACAGCGCCCATGCCACACAGGGCGCAGATGCCACCACGGTGTTCTCCTTCGGTGATCAGCAGGTCGCCGGTATTGATGAAGCGAATGTTCAGATACGGCGCGGCCAGTTCCATTCTTCAAGCGTCAGTTTGCACTGGAGCGCGTCATGTGCCTCCAGTACCTCTGTTGCAAACATCAGCTGCGGATATTCAATTCAGGTCGCCGTACTGTGTTGCGCTCAGCGCCGGCACTGCGGCAGACTCCGGCATTTCAGTGTCTTCGAAGCCCGTCAGCAGGGTGTAGGAGTGCAAGCCCGTACGCGTCTTGCCGTGGGCATCCATCGATGCCGGCGCGGCAGAGGCGCTGGCCAGGGCCTGCTTGAATGCGGTGACTTCGTCATCCTGTATCGGGTCATAACGCGAAGCAGGTTTTTTCACGGGCATGTTGAGAGGTGCATGCCGGTCTGCAATCGACGCGGCCTGCGCCACGGCCAGGGGCATGGGCGCAGATACCATAGCCTCACGCTCACTCAGGCGGTCTGCGGCCACCGCCGCCGCCGTTCTGGCATCTGATCGCCAGTACACAGCCGTCACCACAATCTCAAAGCGCGCTTTGGCGGTGTGAACAACAAAGGACTCGATTTCTGCAAGTCGATCCGACTGACGACCGAGAGAATGTGCGACATCCATCATGACAAGAAACTGGTCGCCGCGCTGATCAAGCGAGAGCACCTTGAACCTGTAGCTCGCCGCGAGTACGCCTGCACGGGTCATGGCTTCGCGCACGGCGACATACAGCTGCTCACGGCGTGCATGCCGCCTCGCCTTGCGCAGCTCGCTTCGACTGGCGGGCTCTGCAGCGCCTGCCTTCGCGGCCGGTGGAACAGATGGGGGCTTGTCTCTGGCCGGCTGAGAGCGGCCACGGCTGTCACGCAGGCCGCTGCTGTCCCCCGGCCCGGTATGCCCAGAGCTGTCGGATTTACGCGAGAACCAATTGAAGACGGACATTTTTGAATCCCGAAATGAAACGATGCGGCTTGTTTGTCCAGCTTTGCCTTCGGCCTTCAATCAGAAGTGACCCCGGGCCCTCCCCGAATGCAGGACTGCGCTTTATTGGAGTTTACGCACGAGCTCGCTCGTTGCGCGAACCGCTCAGCCCGGTAATGAAACCGCTAGTAACCAGAATGGCGCGAGTTGGTAATAAGTCACAGAAGCGCAGGGTCCGGACGTGACATCAAGTGCTGAGGGAAACGGTGACCGGATTGCAGCCAGCGTGCCGGGTCGAGTGCGAACATACGCGGTCAGTTGCCCACCCACAGCTCGCCGGATGGTCAGGTCACCGCAACCCGTTTCGGCCGGTTGTAAAGTCTTTTGGCCATGACCCCGCCCATGGCCATGGTGAGCTCCAGTGCCAATGGACTCTGGCGGTTCGAGAGCTCCAGAAACCGGATCGGTGTCAGGCACCAGAGCTTGCATGCCCCCGAGGCCTGCACAGTTGCGCTGCGCGCCTGATGCGAGAAAAACGACCCCTCACCAATCACTGTTCCAGGCCCCACAAGCGCCATCCGCACGCGGGATTTTTCATCCTCGTAATGCACGCTGAGGGTGCCACTTTCAATGAAATAAATCGTCCGGTCGGTAGCGCCCTGCTCAATCAGCACTTGGCCACTGCCAAGCGCAAAGGGTTGCATGTAGCCAGCCAGGATGTCCCAGCTGTGGGGTGAGAACTGGCAACGCAGGGCGTCGCTCGCATTGCAATGTGCAATGGCTTGGGCAAGGCCGTGGATGTCGAAACGAAGATTGCCGGGTAGTGCTGCATTCATGGTGCACGGAAGATACCCGCCGCGCGGTACATCCGGCAAGGCGCGTTAACGCCCGCTTACACCTGATACATGAATACTTTGGGGTTAAATGCCGAAAGACCGCCAGAACCTACTTGCCGATGCAAAACTTCGAAAATATTTCGCCAAGCAAGTCGTCAGGCGTGAATTGCCCTGTAATTTCGCTCAAATGAAGTTGGGCCTGCCGCAGGTCCTCGGCCAACAGATCGAGAGCGGGCACGCGCGAAAGCAGCTGGGCAGAAGCGCGCGACAGCTGCCCGTCCACCTTTTGCAGGGCCTGGACATGCCGCTCACGCGCCATAAAAACACCTTCCGGTGCTGACTGCCAACCAACCACGGCCAACAGGCCCTGACGCAGCTCCGCAAGCCCGGAACCCGTCTTCGCCGAAATAGCGACGCCGCGGTCACCCTGCGGTGCGGCAGCCATATCCAGCTTGTTCCAGACTTCAATCACCGGCGTGGTGGCGGGCAGCTTCTTCAGCAGGACCTCACGGATACGCGCATCCGCGTCGGAGTAGTCGGCCAACCCCTGTCGGGTCAAGTCATGCAAAAACAACACCGCATCGGCAGTTTCAATTTCAGTCCAGGCGCGTTCAACACCGATTTTTTCGACCTCATCAAGTGTGTCGCGCAACCCGGCTGTATCGACGACATGCAGGGGCACGCCCTCGACCTGTATGAGCTGCGTGACCTTGTCGCGCGTGGTACCGGCCACAGGCGTGACGATGGCCAGTTCAGCGCCTGCCAGTGCATTGAGCAAGGAGCTTTTGCCCGCGTTGGGCTGGCCCGCAATCACCACCTTGATGCCTTCACGCAGGATGGCCCCCTGGCCAGCTCGCTCCATGACACTTGCCAGGGTTTGCTGCAGGCGCAGCAGCTGGCCTTGCGCATCGGCCTTTTGCAGAAAGTCGATGTCTTCTTCAGGAAAATCCAGCGTTGCCTCGACCAGCATGCGCAGATGAATCAGCTGCTCCAGCAACTTGTTGACCGCCAATGAGAACTCGCCGGACATGGAGCGCGCAGCAGAGCGTGCGGCCGTTTCGGTACTGGCGTCAATCAGGTCGGCGATGGCTTCGGCCTGTGCCAGATCTATCTTGTCGTTCAGAAAAGCACGCTCCGTGAATTCACCCGGTTGCGCCACACGCATGTTGGCCAGCGATGGCTTTCCCGTCTGCGGGTTGACGGCCGCAGCAGCCTCAATGCATCGGGCCAGCAAAAGCTGAAGCACCACCGGGCCACCATGCGCCTGCAGTTCAAGAACGTCTTCGCCGGTGTAGGAGTGGGGCGCGGGGAAATGAATCGCCAGCCCCTGGTCAATCACGCGACCAGTGGCATCACTGAAAGGCAGGTAGGTCGCCATGCGCGGCAGCAGCGGTTTTCCGCAGATGGCATGAATGACCGGCGCTATGTCGCCGCCTGACACACGCACGATGCCTACTGCACCGCGACCTGGGGCGGTGGCAATCGCTACGATGGGATCATGGTGACGGGCGAGCATGGCTAATGTTAAATGCCTGAAATAAAAAGGGCCGCGAAGCGGCCCTTTTTTTATTTCACTCCCGAGCGGAGGGATCTTCGCAAGTGACAGCGTGGAACCGGCTTTGCCGGGCCCCAGGTGTCGCCCCCTGGGGGGAGGCGTCGAAGACGCTTCGGGGGGTTACTTGAACTTCGGCAGGTTGAACTGTGGCGGTACGCCCATGCGCGTGTTGATCATCCACTGTTGAGCAATCGACAAGATGTTGTTGGTGATCCAGTACAGCACCAGGCCGGACGGGAAGAAGAAGAACATCACGCTGAAAATCAGCGGCATGAACCACATCAGCTTGGCCTGCATCGGGTCTGGCGGTGCAGGGTTCAGTGCAGTCTGCAGCATGGTCGTGAGTGTCATGACCACCGGCAGGATGAAATAGGGGTCTGGTGAAGACAAATCCCTGATCCACAAAATCCACGGTGCGCCGCGCATTTCAACGCTCGACAGCAACACCCAGTACAGCGCAATGAACACCGGGATCTGAATCATGATCGGGAAGCACCCGCCAATCGGGTTGACCTTTTCTTCCTTGTAGATCTTCATCATCTGCTGCTGCATTTCCTGGGGTTTGTCCTTCAGGCGCTCGCGCATTTCCATGATCTTGGGGTTGATGGCCTTCATCTTGGCCATGCTGGAATACGCCTTGGCATTGAGCCAGTAAAAGGCAATCTTCAGCAGCAGCACCAGCGCCACGATGGACCAGCCCCAGTTCTGGATAAAGCCGTGCAGCTTGTCCAGCAACCAGTACAGCGGCTTGGCCAGGATGGTCAGCCAGCCGTAGTCCTTGACCAGCTCCAGGCCGGGCGCCAGGCCTTCAAGGGTTTTTTCTTCCTGCGGTCCGACAAAAAACTTTGCCTCGATCGCCTTGCTTGTACCCGCGGCGATGGTGTCCAGCGATGTGATCATGCCCACGGCGTACAGGTTGTTGTCGACCTTGCGTTCGAACAGGTCACGCTTGATGCCGTCGCCCAGAATCCAGGCAGATGCGAAGTAGTGCTGGACCATGGCGATGTAGCCGTTGGTCGCGGTTTTTTCAACCTCGACAGCGCCTTTTTCGATGTCCTTGAATTCAATCTTCTGGTATTTCTTGGCCTCGGTGTAAATCGCCGGGCCTGTGAAGGTTGAATAAAAAGACGACTCGCCCGGTGGCGGGTTGCCGTCACGCACCAATTGGTAATACAGCTGTGGCGATACCGCCGCGGCACCGGTGTTCACCACCTCATGGCGCACGGCAATGTCATACGCGCCGCGCTTGATGGTGTAGGTCTTGATCAGTTTGAGGCCTCCCACATCGGGCGACTCGAACTTCACCACCAGCTCGTTCTGCCCGTCCTTCAGGCTGCGCTCGCCCGGGGCGGCGACCATGATGGTTTTATGTGTGGGCAACGCCGGGCCGCCGGTGCCCGCTGCAATCAGGCCGGTTTGCGCGACGTAGACACGGTTGCTGCTTTCATCGAGCAGGATAAAACCCTGGTCCTTGTTGGCCTGGTCCTTGAACTTGTTGAATGACGACTTGATCAGCGTGCCGCCTTCGGTATCAAAAGTCAGGGTGAACACGTCACTGGTCACCACGATGCGTTCTTTCACGCCCTGAAGCGGCGCAGGTGGCACGCTACCGGGTGCAGACACCACGCCCGGCACACTGGTTGCGCCAGTAGCCACAGGCGATGGCACTGCAGAAGGCGCACCGCCAGGAACAGCGGCCGACGAGGCAGCAGGCGCAGCCACCGGAGCAACTGCTTTGGAGCTGGCGGCACTCGGGAAAAAGGTCGGCTGTTTGCCGTTGTGGACCTGCCACTGGTCCCACAGCAGGACCATGGAAAAACCAAAAATCACCCACAAAATGGTGCGGCGGATGTCGTTCATGACGGCTTCTTTTTAGAGGGGATGGAAGTCACAGGTGTGACGAGACGGGTAAACAGGGATGTGCGCTTGTCGGCGTACGGGCTGCGCGATGGCACGGGATCATGCCCGCCATCACACCAGGGCTGGCAGCGCACCAGGCGGTGCAGTGTCATATAGGTACCGCGCACGGCACCGTATTCCTGCAGCGCCTGCAGCGAATAGGCGGAACAGGTGGGTTCAAAACGGCATGATGAGCCCAGCCAGGGGCTGAGCAGAAAACGATAGCCCTTGACCAGTCCCATCAGGACGGTTTGCGGCAAACGAAAGAGAAAGGCCAGGAAAGTTTTCATGCGCTGGATAGGCTTGGCCTTATTTAGAGGCGGCACCAGCTTTCATCAAGGTCTGCACTTCGTGGCGCACCGCTTCTTTCAGCTCAGGCGAGGTCGCGCTCAGGAATTCCTTGCGCGAAAACTCACGCCGCATGCGGACCAGGAAAGCCGCCTGTGGGTAGTTCTGCATGGAATCGGCACTCACGTTGTAGATCTGCCTTTTGATGGCGTTGCGTGTCACGGCACGCTTCGCCCAGCGCTTGGGCACCATGGCACCTATCCAGATGTCCTGCACCGGAAATAAAACCGGTGCGGTCACGTCAGCAGGAGCGGCGGTGCCGGTATCTGGAATGGTTTTGCGCGAAGAAAGTTCTTTCGCGCTTTCAGGGCCGGCTTTGGGTGCGGTGGCCTCGAGGCCATTGCGGTGCAAAACAAAATGCTCTGTTTTGGCAATCACGCTGCCCGCAAGAACCGCCTGGAACTGGGGCCGGGTTTTAAGCCTTTGCACAAAACCCGTCCGGCACCGGCCTGAAGAAGCCTTCAGCGTGACGCTTAGACTGCCAGGCGCTTGCGGCCCTTGGCGCGGCGTGCAGCAATCACTGCGCGGCCGCCGCGGGTCTTCATGCGGGTCAGGAAGCCGTGGGTGCGTGCGCGCTTGACTTTGGATGGCTGATATGTACGTTTCATGATGGCTGCTCTTACTAGGTGCTACTGGTTACTGTTGCTGTTTTCGGCGTGCCGGCTTTAAAGACTTTTTCAAGCTTCAATCACCAGAACCTGCCTTTTTGACCGCTGACAAATGTCCGCCAGTAAAAGCCGGCTCATGCGGATCGATCATCACAATCAATCCAGATGGGCCAATGAAGGCCTGGGACGCGAATCAGGGAAACCCATGATTATCGCAGATTTCCCATCACTGGCAACAAGTTAGGCGTCTTATTTGGTGCAATGGCTTAGATGCCCCCGAGGACTTTTGCGCCCGACCAATAAAACGCCTCCTAGACCCCTGCATAGGTTTAAACCCGCAGCAATTTAATTTGTGGATAACTTGCCTGCACAGGTAGAATTGCGGCTGCCAAAAACAAAGAATATCCACAAGCGCTCAATGACAACGATTATCAATGCGGCCAGCCGGAGCCGCCATGAGTGAAGCTTCAGCGCTGAACATGAGCCACAGTTTGTGGCAGACCTGCGTTGACCATCTCGCCCAGGAATTGCCCGAGCAGCAGTTCAACACCTGGATTCGTCCGCTGGCTGCCGATGTCGCCGATGACCTCTCCAAGGTGACCATACAGGTCGGCAACCGTTTCAAGCTTGACTGGATCCGTGCCCAATACGCCGCCCGTATTTCTGCCCTACTTGAGAAAGTCTCAGGCCACAGCATTCAGCTTGAGTTAGCGCTCGCTCCGCGTGAAGCGCCCAGCAAGTCAGCATCTATTACCCGTTCTTTTGAAGGCTCTGGCGTTCCTGAGCCTGTGGGCCTGGGCGTGGCTGAAGACGTTGCCGGCGCGCCTTTCAAGAACCGGCTCAACACCGCGCTGACGTTTGACACCCTGATTGAAGGTACCGCCAACCGCATGGGCCGCGCCGCCGCCATGCATGTAGCCAGCAGCCTGGGCCAGCTTTACAACCCGCTTTTTATATATGGCGGCGTTGGTTTGGGCAAAACCCACCTGATGCACGCCATCGGCAACAAGCTGTTATCAGACAACCCGGCCGCCAAAGTTCTCTACATCCACGCCGAACAATTCGTTTCGGATGTGGTTAAGGCCTATCAGCGCAAGACTTTCGATGAATTCAAAGAGCGTTACCACTCGCTCGATTTATTGCTCATCGATGACGTCCAGTTCTTCGCCAACAAGGACCGCACACAGGAAGAGTTCTTCAACGCCTTTGAAGCGCTGCTGACCAAAAAGTCTCACATCGTGATGACATCCGACACCTACCCCAAGGGTCTGACAGACATCCATGAACGTCTGGTTTCACGTTTTGACTCCGGCCTGACAGTCGCCATCGAGCCGCCCGAGCTTGAGATGCGCGTCGCCATTTTGATCAACAAGGCTGCCGCTGAGGCTGCTGTCATGCCCGAAGAAGTCGCCTTCTTCGTCGCCAAGAACGTGCGCTCCAACGTGCGCGAACTTGAAGGTGCGCTGCGCAAGATCCTGGCTTATTCGCGTTTCAACCAGAAGGAAATCTCCATCCAGCTGGCCCGCGAAGCCCTGCGCGACCTGCTTTCCATACAAAACCGCCAGATCTCGGTCGAGAACATCCAGAAGACCGTCGCCGACTATTACAAGATCAAGGTCGCCGACATGTATTCCAAGAAGCGCCCCGCCAGCATTGCCCGGCCGCGCCAGATTGCCATGTACCTGGCCAAGGAGCTCACCCAGAAGAGCCTCCCAGAGATCGGTGAGCTCTTCGGCGGCCGTGACCACACCACCGTGCTGCACGCCGTGCGCAAGATGTCTGCAGAGCGCCAGCAGATGACCGAGCTCAACCAGCAGCTGCACGTGCTTGAACAGACACTCAAGGGTTAACCAGCAGATGGCCGCTCAAAAATCATCCAGAAACCTTTCCCTAATAACTATGGGTATAAGTTTTGAACAACCCATGGCTTATCCACAGGCAGGTGGCCAAACCCAAAGTTGTTCATGTTTCGCAGCAGGTCTCGCAGGGGTATTCAACACAAGGTTAAACAATCGCCAAGTGCTTGATCAAAAAGGGGAAAATAGCGCTATCCACAGATAGCAGCTGCCCTTACTACTACTACTAATTTGAATTAAAGAATTAAAGAGAAAGAACAAGAGGAAGTCATGATCGTTCTGAAAGCCACCCAGGATAAAGTTTTGTCGGTACTGCAATCGGTCGCCGGCATTGTTGAACGCCGACACACCTTGCCGATTCTTGCCAACGTGTTGATCCGCAAAACAGGCTCGCAGCTTCAGCTGACGACCAGCGATCTTGAAATCCAGATCCGCACCACGGCCGAGCTCGAAGGCGACAGCGGCAACTTCACCACCACCGTCGGCGCACGCAAGCTCATCGACATCCTGCGCTCCATGCCCAGCGACCAGACCGTGTCGCTCGAATCGGCACAGAACAAGTTGATCCTCAAGGGCGGCAAAAGCCGCTTCACGCTGCAGACCCTGCCCGCTGAAGACTTTCCCCTGGTGCAGGAAGCCGCGAACTTTGGCCCGGCCTTCTCGGTACCGCAAAAGACCCTGAAAGAACTGCTCAACCAGGTGTCTTTCGCCATGGCTGTGCATGACATTCGCTACTACCTCAACGGCATCCTGTTCGTCGCCGAAGGCAAGCAGCTCAGCCTGGTCGCCACAGATGGCCACCGCCTGGCTTTCTCGTCTGCCACGCTTGACGTTGAAGTGCCCAAGCAGGAGGTCATCCTGCCGCGCAAGACCGTGCTTGAAATGCAGCGCCTGCTCAGCGACAAAGAGGGCGCGATTGAAATGCAGTTCGCCGGCAACCAGGCCAAATTCAGTTTTGAAGGCATGGAGTTCGTCACCAAGCTGGTCGAAGGCAAGTTCCCCGACTACAACCGCGTCATTCCCAAGAACCACAAGAACATCATCACGCTGGGCCGCCAGCCCTTGCTGGCCAGCCTGCAGCGCACTGCCATTCTGACCAGCGAGAAGTTCAAGGGCGTGCGCCTGAATATCGAACCCGGCACCCTGCGCGTTGCGTCAAACAATGCCGAACAGGAAGAAGCTGTTGACGAGCTCGACATCGACTACGCAGGCGATGCGATTGAAATCGGTTTCAACGTCACCTACCTCATCGACGCGCTGGCCAACATGGACCAGGACATGGTGAAGATCGAACTGGCTGATTCAAACAGCTCCGCGCTTCTCACCATTCCCGACGATGCGGCCTTTAAATACGTCGTGATGCCGATGCGGATCTGAGCCACACAAAAGGCCAGGCAAGAGTGAAGAGACAAGTCAGATGCAACTGCGATAGACCATAAAAATAAAACCCCCAGACCCGCTTACCAAAGCGGGTTTGGTCATTCAAGAGATTGAAGAAATCCGGCGACGCCGGATGAAGATTGGATAAAGAAGCCGGTATGACTGAAGAAAACAAAGCTCAAAACGACGATGGCAGCCCTAACAACGACGCTCTTGTAAACGTCAATAACGGCGATGCAGGCGAGTCAAGCTCCAATTACCAGCCCAAGATAGACACCAACCAGGCCGGCGCGTCTGAGGCCTATGGTGAGGGCTCCATCCAGATCCTTGAAGGCCTGGAAGCCGTGCGCAAACGCCCCGGCATGTACATCGGCGACACGTCTGACGGTACCGGCTTGCATCACCTGGTGTTTGAGGTGGTCGACAACTCCATCGACGAAGCGCTGGCCGGCCATTGCGATGACATCGTCGTCACCATCCACACTGATAACTCGGTCAGCGTCACAGATAACGGCCGCGGCATCCCGACCGGCATCAAGATGGACGACAAGCATGAGCCCAAGCGCTCTGCTGCTGAAATCGCCCTGACCGAACTGCATGCCGGCGGCAAGTTCAACCAGAACAGCTATAAGGTCTCAGGTGGCCTGCACGGCGTGGGCGTGAGCTGTGTCAACGCACTCAGCAAAATGCTGCGCCTGACGATTCGCCGTGACGGTAAGGTGCACGTCATGGAGTTCTCACGCGGCTTTGTGCAGAACCGCATCATTGAACAGATCGACGGCGTTGATGTGTCACCCATGAAGGTGATGGACGATACCGACAAGCGCGGCACTGAAGTTCACTTTTTGCCTGACACCGACATCTTCAAAGAGAACAACGACTTTCACTATGAAATTTTGAGCAAGCGCCTGCGCGAACTCAGCTTTTTGAATAACGGCGTGCGCATTCGTTTGAAAGACGAGCGCTCGGGTAAAGAAGATGACTTTGCCGGTGCCGGCGGCGTCAAGGGTTTTGTCGACTTCATCAACAAAGGCAAGACTGTTCTCAACCCCAATGTGTTCGCCGCCATGGGCGACCGCCAGAGCGACCAGGGCACCAACATCGGTGTCGAAGTCGCCATGCAATGGAACAGCGGTTACAGCGAGCAGGTGCTTTGCTTTACCAACAACATTCCCCAGCGTGACGGTGGCACTCACCTGACAGGCCTGCGCGCCGCCATGACGCGCGTGATCAACAAATACATCGACGATTCAGAAATCGCCAAAAAGGCCAAGGTCGAAGTCACCGGCGACGACATGCGCGAAGGCCTGTGCTGCGTGCTGTCGGTCAAGGTGCCTGAGCCCAAGTTCTCAAGCCAGACCAAAGACAAGCTGGTGTCGAGCGAAGTGCGCGGCCCGGTGGAAGACATCGTCAGCAAGCTGCTGTACGACTACCTGCAGGAGCGCCCCGCCGATGCCAAGATCATCGTCGGCAAGATCATTGAAGCAGCCCGTGCGCGCGAAGCCGCCCGCAAGGCCCGCGACATGACGCGCCGCAAGGGCGTGCTCGACGGCATGGGCCTGCCCGGCAAGCTTGCCGACTGCCAGGAGAAAGACCCCGCCATGTGCGAGATCTACCTGGTCGAGGGAGATTCCGCCGGTGGGTCCGCCAAGCAGGGCCGTGACCGCAAGTTCCAGGCAATCCTGCCCCTGCGCGGCAAGATTTTGAACGTTGAAAAAGCGCGTTATGAAAAGCTGTTGACCAGCAATGAAATCTTGACGCTCATCACCGCCCTGGGCACCGGCATAGGCAAGGCCGGCGGTACCACGGGTAATGATGACTTCAATGTTGCCAAGCTGCGTTACCACCGCATCATCATCATGACCGATGCTGACGTCGACGGCGCCCACATCCGCACCCTGCTGCTCACCTTCTTCTACCGCCAGATGCCCGAGCTGGTCGAGCGCGGCCACATCTACATTG
>JAZKHN010000177.1:16456-19130 GCA_040385325.1 Pseudomonadota bacterium | reverse complement strand
GACGAGACGCTGGCCGCGCGCTGTGGGCGGCAGTTGAAGCTGGTATCGGGCAAGTTGTCGCTCCCGCAAGCGGCTACATGAACGGAGGGAGACGGGCCATGGGTTCTTTGACCAAGTGCTTGTACAACAGGTCAATGGGCGCCGGCCGGGTTGTGGCGCTGATGCTTGCGGTGTGTATTGTGGCTGTCCACGCACAGACGCCGCCGGTGGATGAACGGCCGGCCCAGCATGCCCTCAAAAGATTCATGCAGCTGTGCATGAGCAATCTGGCTGACCGCAAAACCATAGAAGAGTTTGCGCCGCAATTAGGCCTGCAGCGGCTCCAGCCGCAGGCGGCAATCAACTTTACAGGCGATGCAGATGCGTCGGTCTGGGTTGAACAGAATGAATCCGGAAACTTTGCCGTGGGTGCGCGGGAAGGAAACTTTTGCAGCGTTTACGCAAGAAAGGTGAATGCTGCGTCATTGACCGCAGCGTTCAAGGCCTGGCTGCCACCCAAAGAGTCGGAATACCAGACGGAAGCCCTGCCGATTTTCAGTAACCAGAACCAGACCACCATCACCTACAACATCAGGCGCAAGGGCGAGCTTTTTGCCGTTTGGTCGCTGACCACCTCGACGGTTGAAAACGCGATCTACCAGGGTGTGATTTCAATGAAGAAGTTCTGAACCTGCAGGATTAGCCGTGGCAGGGCCAATCCTGACCGTCGCTGCGACCAGCAAGGACATACGGCGGGCCGAAGAAATTTTGGCCTTTTCCCTCATAATGGAGGGTTGCCCATGCTGGCCATGGCCCCTTCCTGATGTCATTCAGGGCGCGGTGCTGAACCGGCGATTCGGGTTTGTAATTTACCCACCGAGTTTTGACAGACCACTACACCTCTCTTGGCCTTAGCAGCGCCGCCACCCTGGCGGATGTCAAAAAGGCCTTTCGCCAGCAGGCGTCCTTTTGGCACCCCGACAGGAACCCTGCGCCTGAGGCGGCTGCACGCTTTCGTGCGGTGCAGGAAGCCTATGAGGTGCTGTCGGATGCGGACAAGCGTCAGGCCTATGACGACAACCGCCGCCGCAATCTGCTGGACAGTCCGATTGATACCGCACGTGAAATCTGGGTTGCGTATTTCAAGCCTTTTAATCCCCTGCCTTGACAACGCAGCAACATGAAACACAGCGCTGCATGAGCATTTCCCCCTTCTTCACCGACATGCGTTCTGCCTATATGTCGGAACTCGATGACCTGCGCTTTGACTCCGAAGGCCGCGACGTGCTGCGCCAGCGCCTTGCCGACAAACGCCAGGAACTTGGCTTTCTGGTCAAGATGATGGAGCTCAGCCCCGAGATGGTGGCCGTTGTGCTGCATCAGGGCTTCAACTTCCGGCTGCCTGCGGTGATGGATCATCTGCTGACGCACGAAGCCGATGAGTTCCCCGAGTGGAGCAGCCTGTCGGACGCAGTGGGTATCGCACCCTGGGCGCAGGACATGGCCGATGTGGTGTTACAGGAGCCTGGCGGTGAGTGGTTTCTGACGGTGGCTGCCGGTCTGGAGTACATGGCGGGCAGGCCCGGCCCGGCTTTCCAGGCATCAGGTAGCGATGATGATGCTGATGAAGAAGACGATGACCGTGAAAATGAACAGGACCTTGACGACGACCACGGCCGGTCCAGCGATGACGCCGGCGACGGTGATGCCCGATCCCGCGAAGATGCTGCTGGCGACTGGCTTGAGGGCCAAGGCTTTGATCGCAAAGACTAGAAGACTTTTATGAACCACCTTGCCCTCATCACCAAAACCCAAACCCTGATTGCTGCCGGCGATATCGTGGGTGCTGAATCTGCGCTGGTTGAGCTGGCCGATGCCGAGGGCGATTCGGCGCTGATGGTGGTGCTTGAGCAATTGCCGGCCAAAGACATCCTTGCGGTCATACGCGAGTACGACAACTCGAAAGAGTCGGTCATTAATCTTCTGGTCAGCCCGCAGCAGTTTGCACGTGCGGTGGTGATTGAAAAACAGTACAAGGACCTCACCCGCACCCACCTGCGTGGCATGGTGAACTCCATCATTTTTCGTGAAGATGCCGAGCCGGTTGAATTTCTCAATGCAATTGGCGATCTTGACGGGGGCAGTGAAGCGCTGGCTGATTATTTTTCAGACCAGTGGAGCCGTGTCGAGGCTTTTGCCCGCACCGGCACCTTTGACGCGATGGAAGACCACGGCGAGATGCTGTCGCAAACAGCGCTGCTGGCCTCGGCCTATGCCAAACCCATACTTTCTCAGGACGAAGTTGCAGATCAGGACTGGATGCAGCTGGCCTGGATACTGCGCTACGAATGCACAGACCTCTTCATTGAAATGCTTATGGTGTTGCGCGCCAAGGCGAGCGCGCATGATGCCGGCCTGGATGACGAAGAGGAAGCCGAAGAAGATGATGGCAAGGTCGAAACCGGCGACACCGATAGAGGCAAGGCAACGCCGAGTGCGCGCGAGTCAGATGAAGAGTCGGCGATCTGAAAGCCCCGGCGCAAGAACGGGCGTTTGACACCATGTCTGCACATGCGGCATCCGTGCCTTCTTCAGTATCACTCTACGATGCGCGACCCTTTTTCGAAAAGGCGCTGCAGTACGGGCTGCAGAACGGCATCATCGACCAGCCAAAACTTGATGCCATCTGCACCGA
>JAZKHN010000177.1:13896-16356 GCA_040385325.1 Pseudomonadota bacterium | reverse complement strand
GTGTCCGGATTCAAACTGGACCTGCCGAAAAACCTGCCTGTTGAATTTGGACAGGTGGTCAATGCGGTACGGCAATCTGTGCTGGCCGATGGCATCAAGATGCTTGATACAAGCCTGCCCGCCCGCCGCCTGTTTGACCAGACCCCCGCCTTCATGGGCCGGTATTTCTGGCTCGAAGACGGTTTGAGCGAGGTCGATCATCATGACCGCGAAACTTCGCTCGCGTGGAGCAAAGCCACGGGCGGGAACACTGATGACGGTTCACTGCTCACCTTGTTCCTGTGTGTGGCTGCGGGTGTTGCGTCCAAAACGCTGCTGGCGGAAAAAACCGCGACCACGCTGATTCGCAAGATCCAGAAGTCCGGCTTTGATGTTGAGCTTGCCAGGCAATACATCCTGGAGCATGCGCCTGCACAGTACCAGGGTGACTACGTGCAGTTGTGGCTGCACTTTGTGGATGAGGCGCAGCAGACGCTTGAAAGCGATTCTGTCCACGCCATGAATGACGCGCTGGCCCTGCTGCGGCGCGAGTGCAATGTGAAGAGTTAAGGCGTCCGGGTCAAAGAATCCGGTTAAACCAGGCCAGTGACAGGCCGGCAGACAGCAGCGCCAGCGCTGCTGCTACCAGTGCCATCAATCCGGAAATTTCGGTTTCCTTTTTCTCGACGGCAAGGCGCGAACTCAGCGTCTCGTAAACCTTCTTCAGGTCTGCTGCCGTACCGGCATAAAAGTATTCGGCCTGCGTGGTGCGGGCAATGCCCTTGAGGGTTTCTTCATCGAGCTTCACGCGCATGGACCAGCCTTCAAAGCCTATGGTCTCACCATCGACAGTGCCAACACCCACGGTGTAGACACGTATGCCGCGGTCTGCAGCGACCTTGGCGGCCTCCAGTGAATCGACGCCGGTTGTGCGCTGGCCGTCGGTCAGCAAAATGATGGCGGCCGACGTGTAGGAGCCCGGTGCCACGGGCACAAAAGCGGGCTTTGCGTCCTTGTCCTTGCCTGCCTGGTCCAGCGAGACGCCGCGCTGGCGGTCACGACCGTTTTGCATGGCGTCAAGGCTGATGCCCGCCTGCGGAAAGATTTCTGCCAGCGACACCACGATGCCGTTGCCGATCGCGGTGCCGCGTTGCAACTGGAACTTGTCTATCGCGGCAACAAGGTCTTCACGGGCCAGTGTTGAGGGCTGCACAACCGAAGCCGTCCCTGCAAACGCGACGATACCCACTCTCACGTTGCGCGGCAGTTCTTTCAAAAATGCCTTGGCAGCATCTTGTGCCGCTACCAGCCTGTTGGGCTTGACGTCGGTTGCGCGCATGCTGCCAGACACGTCCATCGCCAGGATGATGGTTTCACGTTGCGAAGGCAGGGTGACGACCGCGAAAGGGCGGGACGAGGCAATCAGCATGGCCGCCAGCGAGAGAAGGAAAAGTATGGGCGGTATATGCCGGCGGAAGGTCTGGCCTTTGCCCATCGCTTCGCGCACGATGGACAGGCTGGCGTAACGCAGCGCCATCTTTTTCTTGCGGCGCAGCAGCCAGACATATAAAAGCACCAGCAGCGGCAGGACCAGCAGCAACCAGAGAAATTCGGGCCAGAGAAAAGTCATGATGTCCTTCAGTCTTCTGTTCTGCGGGCCTATGCCGCCCGCTTCAGGTGTGC
The DNA here is from genome assembly GCA_040385325.1 of Pseudomonadota bacterium. Lineage (GTDB taxonomy): Bacteria > Pseudomonadota > Gammaproteobacteria > Burkholderiales > Burkholderiaceae_C > Polaromonas. Next base: position 14,694 of record JAZKHN010000177.1, on the reverse strand, counting down.
AGGCATAGCGCCAGACGATGCCCGGCTGCGGCGTTTGCGCAGGTCGGTGAAACGCATCAGGGCATTGACCAGGTCGTCATCGGTTGAAAGTTCGAGCGCATCCACCCCGGCACGAACCAGCGACTGCCGCAAATCTGATTCACGCTGTGCGGCGATGCGGGCAAAACGCTTGCGGAAACCAGCGTCGTGCGTGTCGACCAGCAACTGCTCGCCGGTTTCTGCGTCGCGAATCGGGATCAGCCCGAGGTCGGGCAGTTGCAACTCCAGCGGGTCAAGAAGCCGCACGGCCACCACCTCATGGCGCTGGGCCAGTTGCCCCAAGGGTTTTTCCCAGCCAGTCTCGCTGATGAAGTCGGACACCACAAAAATGGTGGAGCGCCTTTTGATGAGGTTGGCGCCTGATTCAAGCAGCTCATGCAGCTTTGTCGGGCCAGCCTGAGCAGCCTCGGGTCGGGTTTGCAACTTGTTGATCAGGTGCAAAACATGGTGGCGGCCACCACGCGCAGGCACGACCGTATCAACGCCCGAGCCGTACAGCATGGCGCCCACGCGGTTGCCGTGGCGGGTCAGCATGCGGGCCAGGACGGCTACAAATTCAGCCGACACGTGACGCTTGCGTTGCTCGCCAGAACCGAAATCCATCGAAGGGCTGAGGTCAAGCAGAAACCAGGCGCTCATCTCGCGGTCTTCGGTGAAGACGCGCACATGGGGAATCTGCAGCCTGGCCGTGACATTCCAGTCTATGTGGCGAACATCGTCATGGTGCTGGTACTCACGCAGGTCGGCCAGGTCCATGCC
>JAZKHN010000177.1:12311-13796 GCA_040385325.1 Pseudomonadota bacterium | reverse complement strand
GCTGCGAGTTTTTCATGGGCCAATGGCTTCGCTGGTGCCGGGACTTTGCTCATGATTTTCCCAACAACCGCATCTGCCGTCAGCCCTTCGGACAAGGCTTCATACGACAGCACAAGTCGGTGACGCAGTACGTCGGGCACCAGGTCTGTCATGTCCTCAGGCAGGGCATAACTGCGGCCGCGCAGCATGGCCAGCGCGCGGGCGCCTTCGGTCAGGTTGATGGTGGCACGCGGGCTGGCGCCGAAGGTGATGAACTGCGACAGGCCCTTGATGCCGTGCTTTTCAGGATTGCGCGTGGCGGAAACCAGCTTGACGGCGTATTGCACCAGCGAAGGATCGACGTAAATCCGGCGGCATTCCGCCTGCAGGGCTGCGAGCTGCTCGGTGGTGGCCACACTGGATACCGCCACAGCGGGACCGGTGACGCGCTGCACGATGACGAACTCTTCTTCATCAGTCGGGTAGTCCACCAGCACCTTCATCATGAAGCGGTCAACCTGGGCCTCGGGCAGGGGGTAAGTGCCTTCAGTCTCAATCGGGTTCTGTGTGGCCATGACAAGGAAGGGCGATGGCACTTTGTGTGTCACGCCGGCGATGGTGACCTGGCGCTCCTGCATCACTTCGAGCAAGGCACTTTGCACCTTGGCAGGTGCGCGGTTGATTTCGTCAGCCAGCAGCAGGTTGGTGAATACCGGGCCCAGCGAGGTGGTGAATTCACCGGTCTTCTGGTTGTAGATACGGGTGCCGACCAGATCAGCTGGTACGAGGTCGGGTGTGAACTGTATGCGCTTGAAGTTGCCGCGCACGGTGTCGGCCAGAGTCTTGACGGTCAGGGTCTTGGCCAGGCCGGGCACGCCCTCCACCAGCAAATGCCCCTGCGCCAGGATGGCCACCATGACGCGCTCGAGGAAGCGGTCCTGGCCGACCACCACACGTTTGACCTCATAAAGAATCTGCTCCATCAACTGGGCGGTGTCCTGATTGGCTGGGGCGTTTTCCGGGTTGAACGAGTCCATGGAGATCCTTCAATAAACAGGTGTTTCAGACAGATGTGGTCACGGCGGCAAAGTTCAAAAATGCCGCAATTTAAAGCTAGAACGGTGGCATGCCCGCAGCAGCGGCCGCATTTTCAATCGGCACGGCAAAGCCTATGCCGACAAAAGTGCGTTGCTGGTTGGGGTTGTAGATGGCGGTGACGATGCCGACGACCTCGCCATCCATGGTGACCAGGGGGCCACCAGAATTGCCGGGGTTGGCTGCCGCATCAAACTGGATCAGGTTGGTCATTTCCTGCTTGCCTTCCGGCGAACGGAAGTTACGCTTGAGCCCGGAGACAATGCCTGCCGAAGCTGAAGGGCCGATGCCAAAGGGAAAGCCCACGGCCATGACCTGGTCGCCGGGGCGCAGGTCTGCGGTCGAGCGCATGGTGGCTGCAATCATGTCGTCCGGGATTTTGTGCGCCTGCAGCACTGCAAGGTCATTTTC
>JAZKHN010000177.1:0-12211 GCA_040385325.1 Pseudomonadota bacterium | reverse complement strand
TTTTCATCGGGTTCTTCGCCAAGTCCGATCACACGTACCACCGACGGGGCGATGATGTCGTAGGCCTTGGAGGCGGGGGAGGGCAGTATGGTGTTTTCAAGCGTTTTAAGTACGGCGGCGTTGATGTGTTCCTGCGTTAGCCGCTGCGCGCCCTGACGGGTGGAGATGAACAGGCTGATGCCCAGCATAAGTGCCAGCACGGCCACAACGGACCAGAGCAGGTAGATATTGCCGGGTGAAAGATGTCGCCTGAGCCGTGCCATTCGGGTTGGTGTGGCCCCTGCCATGACAACTTGCCCTGCGGCTGGGTCGTCGGCGGGGCTTGAGGCCTGCTTTGCTGCAGGGCGTGTGGAACTGCTGTAGAGGGCTGGCCTTCGCATCCGTTCACCTGTGAGGTTGCTGTCAAAATCAGGGAAATAACCGGGCTGACGCAAGCAAGGTATCACGATTTTTGCATCCTTGCACGCGCTTTGGCGATCACGGGCTCTCATTCTGCTTATGGCGCTTCTGTGTCAATATTCCCTGCCGTTATGCAGTACCCCGCCTTTCTTTCACCATGACTTTCTGGATAGACACGCATTGCCACCTTGACGCGGCCGAATTCGCGGGCGATGCCCCGGCTGTGCATGCGCGTGCCATTGCAGCCGGGGTTACCCACTGCGTGATACCCGCGGTCGCAGCCGGTAATTTCGGCAAGGTGGCCGGGCTGGCCCATGCGTTTTCCTGGAGTTACGCGCTGGGCATACATCCCCTGTGCGTTCCTGAGGCCACCGAGGCGGATTTGGAGACACTGGATGAGGCCCTGAGCCAGGCCAGGGCCGATCCGCGGCTGGTCGCAGTCGGTGAGATTGGTCTTGATTATTTCGTGCCAGCCCTGACCACAGGCCCGATGCGGGAGCGGCAGGAATTCTTTTACCGCGCCCAGCTGAAACTGGCCCGCAAGCATGGCCTGCCGGTGATTCTTCATGTCAGGCGCTCAGCCGACAAACTTCTCAAGCACCTGCGCGAAATCGTGCCGGAGGGCGGCTGGACCGGCATAGCTCACGCTTTCAACGGCAGTGAACAGCAGGCGCAGGAATTCGTCAAACTGGGTTTCAAGCTGGGGTTTGGCGGGGCAGTGACTTTCGAGCCTGCCCTGCAGCTGCGCCGGCTTGCAGCCGAATTGCCCCTGGACGCGCTGGTGATGGAAACAGATTCGCCGGACATTCCGCCCTACTGGCTTTACAAAACTGCCGCAGATCGTGAGCAGGGCCATGCTCAGGGCCGTAATGAACCGGCGGAGTTGCCGCGCATCGGGGAGGTGGTCGCGTCGCTAAGGGGCATGACTCCCGAAGCGCTGGCTGCCGCGACCACTGCCAATGCTGTGGCTGCCTTGCCGAAGTTGCGTGGTCTGGTAGCCGCGTGAGCACACTGCCAGGCCCCGCATTGCTATCCTTGCCGCCGCTGGTGTCCGCTGATACGCGGCTGTTGATACTCGGCAGCTTTCCCGGGATTGCATCCCTGAAGGCGCAGCAGTATTACGGTCATCCGCAAAACCATTTCTGGAAGATCCTGCAGGCGATGTGGCCTTTGGACGTGATGGGAGCCGGCTACCAGCAACGCAGCGAATGGCTGCTCTCGAAAAAGCTTGGCGTCTGGGACGTTTATGCATCCTGCGAGCGCGAAGGCAGCCTGGACACAAGCATTCGTAATGCAGTTTTGAATGACTTCAGCCTGCTTGGTGCCTTGTGCCCCAGGCTGGAGGCGATTGCACACAATGGCGGTGAGAGCTTCAAACACTCAAAGCACACGATGCAGACCGGTTTGCCGGTCTATAAATTGCCTTCTACAAGCCCTGCCAATGCATCATGGAGTTTCGAGCGCAAACTTTCTGCGTGGCGTGAAGTTTTTGAGAAACATGGATTGAGCTGATGGCAAAAAGAGAAATATCGAAGACGGTGCCGCTGCCTGAAGTCAACTTTTCAGACTTCGGTGACAAACGTTATCTGCATCTGGGTACCGAGTGGGTGCAGGGTTCCATGCTGATCGACAAACCGTGGGACATCGAGCTTGAATACGTCCAGCGCATGATGGCCGGCCTGCTGTTTACCGAACCCGCGGACGTGCCAAAAAAGCACGCCATGCAGCTGGGTCTGGGCTCTGCAGCATTGACCAAGTTCTGCTACAAAAAACTGCGAATGAAAACTACGGCGGTTGAAATCAATCCGCAGGTGATTGCGGCTTGCCGCGGCTGGTTCAAGTTGCCCAGGGATGATTTGCGTCTGCACGTGATTGAGGCCGATGCGTCGCTGGAGATTAAAAAACCACAGCACAGGGAAACCGTTGACCTGCTGCATGTAGACCTTTATGACCACGAAGCGGCTGCGCCTGTTCTCGACAGTGCTGTTTTTTACGACGATTGCCATGATCTGCTGGCGGAAGATGGCGTCATGACCGTCAATCTGTTTGGCCGCGATTCGAGTTACCAGAAGTCGCTGGAAAAAATCGCAGAGGCCTTCGGACCGCAGGCGCTCTGGGCTTTTACACCCACGCGCGAAGGCAACACGGTGGTGATGGCGCAGCGGGAACCTTCCCGCCCCGATCGGGCCGACCTGCTGTCGAGAGCGGCGGAAGTCGTGTCGCGCTGGGATCTGCCTGCGAAGAAGTGGCTGCGCATCTTAAAGCCTGTGATGTGATGGCTTTATTGCATACATTCGTGCCTGTTCGCTGCTCGACCTATGCGTTAAAGTGAAGCCATGAGTGCAGTGATGCCCCCCACCCCTCCAGCGTCTTCACGTAAGAGCGCGGCAAAGCTGCCCCATGTCGGGCCGCTCGACTGGCGCCGGCTTGTCGAATGGATGGCCGAGGACGGCATCATCAGCCAGGCAGAAGCGCAGCGGACCATCGCACGTTGCTCGCAGGCTCAAAGTTCGTTGCAGCCGCTGGCACGTCTGGCCAGTGTGAGCATGATCCGCGCCTCCGACGGCAGGCCGCTGGACATAGAAACCATGACAGAGTGGCTGGCGGGCCGCGCCGGTTTGAAGTACCTGCGCATAGACCCGCTCAAGGTGGAGGTTGGCAAGGTGTCCGACACCATGTCCGCGATTTATGCTGAGCGGCACAAGGTGTTGCCGGTGCAGGTCAAGGGTTCCGAGGTGGTGATTGCAACGTCGGAACCCTTCGTTACCGACTGGGTATCCGAGATTGAGCGCCAGGCCAAGCGGACTGTGCGGCTTGTGGTCTCGAACCCGCTTGAGATCACGAAGTACACGGCTGAATTTTTTGCGCTCGCCAAATCCGTCAAGGCGGCGATCAAGGCAGGCGGCAATTCGGGTTCTGCGAGCTTCGAACAACTGGTTGAGCTCAACAAGACCAACAAGCAGCTCGATGCCAACGACCAGGGCGTGGTGCAGGTGGTCGACTGGCTCTGGCAATACGCCTTTGACCAGCGCGCCAGTGATATTCACCTGGAGCCACGCCGTGAGCAGGGTGTGATACGTTTTCGCATCGACGGCGTGCTGCATCTTGTCTACCAGATGCCCATGGGTGTTCACAATGCCATGACAGCGCGCATCAAGTTGCTGGGTCGCATGGATGTCGTTGAAAAACGACGCCCGCAGGATGGGCGCATCAAGACCCGCAACCCCCGCGGTGACGAGATCGAGATGCGGCTTTCCACGCTGCCGACTGCTTTTGGCGAAAAAATGGTCATGCGTATTTTTGACCCTGATACCACCGTCAAGGATCTCGATGGCCTCGGGTTCTCGCAGCACGATGCCGACCGTTGGGAACAACTGGTCAAGCGGCCTTACGGCATCATCCTGGTGACAGGCCCGACCGGCTCGGGCAAGACCACCACGCTGTATTCAACGCTCAAGCGTCTGGCGACTGAAGAAGTCAATGTCAGCACTGTCGAAGATCCGATTGAAATGATCGAGCCCGCTTTTAACCAGACGCAGGTCCAGCCGCATCTTGACTTTGACTTCGCAGAAGGCCTGCGCGCGCTGATGCGGCAGGACCCCGACATCATCATGGTCGGCGAGATCCGCGACCTTCAGACGGCGGAGATGGCTGTACAGGCCGCATTGACCGGTCATCTGGTGTTCAGCACGCTGCACACCAACGATGCACCTTCGGCTGTATCAAGGCTGATGGAGCTGGGCATACCGTCGTATCTGATCAACGCGACCCTGCTGGGCGTGCTGGCCCAGCGGCTGGTGCGAACGCTGTGCAGCAATTGCCGGGAAAAAGACGAGAGTGCCCCGCGTGAGGCGCTGGCGGAGCTGGTCAAGCCCTGGCAGATCAACGGGGGTTATCGGCCATACAAACCAGTAGGTTGCGTTGATTGCAGGCTGACTGGCTACAGAGGGCGTATGGGCCTGTATGAACTTCTGACGGTCACTGAGGGCTTCAAGGAAAAGGTTTCCAACGAACCCAATATTGACGCCTTGCGGCGTCAGGCAGTGTCTGAAGGCATGCGTCCGCTGCGCCTGGGCGGTGCCCTGAAGGTTGCTGAGGGCCTGACGACCATCGAGGAGATCCTCTCGGCTACGCCCCCAATGTCCTGAATGTCAGACATCATCTGAAATATTTCAGCACCCGTCTGGTGCGGTGAGCGCATGACACCGTGCGCGTAGTCCGGTTCGGTGGCGGTTTATCCCTATTAACCCTGATGTCAACCTGACCGGACACTGACCTCGTGAGCCATATGTGTGCATATGATTCCGCCTGTCGTTTTTGGACCCTTTCGCATTGGGAAAACGCCTTTTTTATAGGTGAAAGCCACATGCCAAAAAGGCATGAATCAATGCAACAATCGCGAAGTTCTATTTTTCTACTGGAGACAAGCCGTGAATATCAAGAGTCAGAAAGACTTTTTTTCAGGCCTCATGTTTATGGGCGTCGGCGTGGCGTTCGCATGGGGTGCTACCACCTACAACGTCGGAGAGGGTGCGCGCATGGGCCCTGGCTACTTCCCTCTCATGCTGGGTGTGCTGATGGCCATCATCGGTGCTGTGATCACATTCCAGTCGCTGGTGGTTGAAACCTCAGGTGGAGACAAGATCGGCAAGTTTGCCTGGAAACCGCTGGTTTTCATCATTGCGGCCAACGTTTTGTTCGGCATCCTGCTGGCAGGCCTGCCCAGCGTCAAGCTGCCAGCGATGGGCCTGATTGTCGCGATTTACGCGCTAGTCTTCATCGCCAGCATGGCCGAACCCGGCTGGAAGCCGCTCAACACCTTCATATTGGCGACGGTGCTTGCTGTTGGCAGCTATGTGGCGTTCGTTATTGTGCTCAAGCTGCAGTTCCCGGTGTGGCCAGCATTTTTCACCCGCTAAACCCGGCATCAGGATAAAAAATGGATCTCATAGCTAATCTTTCGCTGGGTTTTGGTGTCGCGTTCACGCCCATCAATCTCGTTTATGCCTTTGTGGGTGTGTTGCTGGGTACCCTGATCGGGGTGCTGCCCGGGGTTGGTCCCGTCGCAACCATCGCCATGCTGTTGCCGGCAACCTATGCGTTGCCGCCTGTATCCGCGCTGATCATGCTGGCCGGTATTTATTACGGTGCGCAGTATGGCGGCTCGACCACTGCCATTCTGGTCAACCTTCCTGGCGAGTCGTCGTCGGTCGTCACATGTATTGACGGGTACCAGATGGCGCGAAAGGGACGGGCGGGGCCTGCGCTGGCGGCTGCCGGCCTGGGTTCTTTCTTCGCTGGATGCGTTGGCACGCTGATCCTGGCTGCCTTTGCGCCGCCGCTGACTGAACTGGCTTTCAAGTTCGGCCCTGCGGAATACTTTGCCCTGATGGTTCTGGGCCTGATCGGCGCTGTCGTGCTGGCTTCCGGTTCACTGCTCAAGGCTATCGCCATGATTGTTCTGGGCCTGCTGCTGGGTCTGGTTGGTACCGACGTGAACTCTGGTGTGGCGCGGTTCAGCTTCGACATCCCTGAACTGACTGACGGCATCGGTTTTGTCGTGATCGCCATGGGTGTGTTTGGCTACGGCGAAATTATCAGCAACCTGGCGCAACCCTCTGACGAGCGTGAGGTTTTCACGTCAAAGGTGACTGGCCTGATGCCGACCAAGGAAGACTTCAAGAACATGGCACCAGCGGTTCTCCGCGGTACGGCATTGGGCTCAGCGCTGGGCATTCTGCCCGGTGGTGGCGCGTTGTTGGCTGCGTTTGCTGCTTACGCCATGGAAAAGAAGCTGAAGCTCAAGCCGGGCGAAGTTCCATTCGGCCAGGGCAATATTCGCGGCGTGGCTGGTCCTGAGTCTGCCAACAATGCAGGCGCACAGACTTCGTTCATTCCGCTGCTCACGCTGGGTATTCCGCCGAATGCCGTGATGGCACTGATGGTCGGTGCCATGACCATCCACAATATCCAGCCTGGCCCACAGGTCATGACCAGCAACCCGCAGCTTTTCTGGGGCCTGATTGCTTCCATGTGGATCGGCAATGCCATGCTGATCATTCTGAACCTGCCGCTCATTGGCATGTGGATCAAGTTGCTGACGGTGCCATACCGTTACCTCTTTCCGTCCATCGTGCTGTTCTGTGCGATCGGCGTTTACTCCACCAACAACAACACCTGGGATATCTGGATGGTCGCCATCTTTGGTGTCATTGGCTATCTGTTCGTGAAACTGGGTTGTGAGCCTGCACCGCTGCTGCTTGGCTTTATTCTCGGACCCATGATGGAGGAAAATCTGCGAAGGGCGCTGCTGCTGTCGCGCGGCGACTGGAGTGTGTTCGTCACGCGCCCAATCTCGGCAGGCCTGCTGGCTGCGGCAGCCTTGATGCTGGTCATTGTTTTGCTGCCCTCGATCAAGAATAAACGCGAAGAGGCCTTTGTCGAAGATTAAGGCCGCGTGCGATCAGGCTTGAGCCGTATCGCATGACTTCACTCAAAAGGCACCTGCGGGTGCCTTTTTTCATGCCCTGCGTTGCACAATCAGCTGTGCGGCCTTGATATGGTTCAGGCAAACAACTCTTTTTGGCGTTCAACATGACACTCAACTTCAGCTTCGACAATTCGTACACCTCCACGCGGCTTCCGCTGTTTGCGCGCAACGTGGTGTCCACCTCGCATCCGATGGGTGCGCAGGCTGGCCTGCGCATGCTGCTCAAGGGCGGCAATGCCGTCGATGCCGCCATTGCCGCAGCAGCGGCCATGGCCATTCTTGAACCCGTCAGCAACGGCCTTGGCAGCGATGCCTTTTGCATTCTGTGGGACGGCAAGGAACTGCACGGGCTTAATGCCTCGGGCCGCGCGCCACAAAGCTGGACACCGGACTACTTCGAGCGCAAATACGGGAAAGGTGCAGAAACGCCGCCTCGCCGCGGCATGGACTCGGTCACGGTGCCGGGCGCTGTCAGCAGCTGGATGGCCATGAGCGAACGTTTCGGCAAGCTGCCCTTCGCCGACCTGCTGGAGCCGGCCATTGATATCGCCGAGCGGGGTTACCTGGTGCCGGTGGTGGTGCAGCAGAAATGGGCGGCTGCCACTGAAGAACTCAAGTCCTTGCCGGGCTTTGCGCAGGCCTTCCTGCCGTGGGGCCGCGCGCCCAATGTGGCAGAGCTGTTTCGGTTCAGGGCCGCGGCCAGGGCATTGCGCGCGATTGCCGAAAGTCGTGGCACTGCCTTTTATGGCGGTGAAATCGCCCAGGCCATCGAGAAGTTTTCCACGCTCAATGGTGGCAGCATCACGGCCGCAGATTTTGCAGGCTACAAGCCCGAGTGGGTCAAGCCGATTGGCAAGGACTACCGCGGCTATACCCTGCATGAAATACCGCCCAATGGCCAGGGTATCTCGGCCCTCATGGCGCTGGGCATATTGAGCAACTTTGATGTTGCGGGCATGCCTGTGGACGGAGCCGATTCACAGCATCTGCAGATAGAGGCCATGAAGCTGGCGTTTGCCGACACCTACAAATATGTGTCCGAGCCTTCGTCAATGGCGGTGACGGCCGATCAAATGCTCGATGACGGTTATCTGGCTTCGCGTGCCAAACTCATCAACATGAAAAAGGCACAGGATTTTGGTGCAGGCAACCCGGTCAAGGGCGGCACGATTTATCTCACAGCAGCCGATGAGAGCGGCATGATGGTGAGTTTCATTCAAAGCAATTATCAGGGCTTCGGCTCGGGCTGCGTGGAGCCTGATTTCGGCATCAGCCTGCAAAACCGGGGTCATGCTTTCAGCCTCGCGCCGGGTCCGAATCAGGTTGCGCCGGGCAAGCGTCCGTTTCACACCATCATTCCCGCCTTCCTCACCAGGGACGGCCAGCCTGTCATGAGTTTTGGTGTCATGGGCGCCAACATGCAGCCGCAGGGGCACATGCAGACCCTTGTGCGCATGCTTGATTACGGCCAGAACCCGCAGACCGCCTGCGATGCGCCTCGCTGGCGCTTCAACAGCGGGCTGGAGATCAACGTCGAGTCCAGCCTTGACCAGGACACCGTCCGTGAACTGGCGGCACGTGGGCATCAGATGGAGGTCATCAATGACTCCTATCAGGACTTTGGCGCCGGCCAGTTCATCTGGCGTGCCGGCGAGCCAGGCGCTGAAGGTTATGTTGCTGCCAGCGATGCACGCCGGGATGGCCAGGCTGTGGGGTTCTAGTCCATGAATGGAACAAGAGAGCTTTGAGCAATACTCCGGAACAACAGGAACCGAAGGCCCATCTGCCGCAGGTTCAGGCAACCCCCAAAAACCTGCTGCCTGGCCTGCTGCTCGCAGCTTTGGGTGCAGTGGCTTTCAGCGGCAAGGCCATCATTGTGAAGCTGGCCTATCGGCATGACGTTGATGCGGTCACGCTCATCATGTTTCGCATGCTGTTCGCCTTGCCCATCTTCGCCGTGATGGCATGGTGGGCAAGCCGCGGCAAGGCGGCCCTGACCCGCAAGGACTGGATGGGTGTGTGTGGCCTGGGGTTTATTGGCTACTACTTTTCCAGCTTCCTGGATTTTGCCGGGCTGGTTTACATCAGTGCCTCGCTGGAGCGGCTCATCCTGTATCTCAACCCCACCATCGTCGCGCTGCTGGGTCTTGTGCTGTACGGGCGCCGCGTCACCGTCAGGCAGCTTGTTGGCATGGCCATCAGCTACGGCGGGGTGGTGCTGGTGTTCGGCCAGGAGTTGTCGGTGCAGGGTGCACACACCGCGTGGGGTGCGTTGCTGGTGTTTCTCAGCGCGTTGAGCTATTCGATTTATCTTGTCTACAGTGGCGAGCTGGTGCGCCGTCTGGGCGCGCTGCGGCTGGTAGGGCTTGCGACATCTGTGGCCTGCCTGTGCTGCCTGCTGCAGTTTGTATTGTTGCGGCCCCTGAGTGCTGCACTGGTTGTGCCTGAAGTGATCTGGCTGTCTGTGCTCAACGCAACCCTGTGCACGGCGGTCCCTGTGCTGCTGGTGATGATGGGGGTCGAGCGTATTGGCGCCAGCCTCGCTGCGCAGACCGGCATGATAGGACCGCTGTCGACTATTCTCATGGGGACGATTTTTCTTGGCGAATCATTTACCCCGCTGGTTGCCGCCGGCACGGCGCTGGTGCTTGCAGGCATTTTTGTCGTGACCAGAAAACAGTAAGCCAGGTTCTCAAACCGCCTAGTTCTTTTTGGCAGGGGCAGGCCGTGCGGGCCGGGCCGGAGCGGCGGCCTGGGCGTTTGCCCTGCGGTTGGCTGCAGCGAGGTTGTCCATGCGCTGCGCGACAGTCACAGCAGGCTGGCCGGCATACGCATCCAGCCGTGTGCCCATGGCCAGCTCAAGCTGGTTAAGCCTCAGCTGCGCAGGTGGATGTGTGCTCAGTGACAGCGCAAAAAAGGCATCGTCCGGCGATGCGGTGCGAAGGTTCTGCAGTACAGCGACGAGGCCGTAGGGGTCAAACCCCGCGCGCGCTGCCAGCGCCACGCCGGTACGGTCGGCATCGAGTTCATCGTCCTGGTCCAGGCCTTTGGTGTACATGTTCTTGCCCAGCCCAAGCAGCTGCGCCGATAACATGCCCCCCACGTCGTTCTTGAGCTGTGAGCCTATGAGCTGCGTCAGCAGACCGGCGCGTGCGGCCTTGTTCATCGCGATCAGGTGGTGTTTGGCCGTCACGTGTGTGATCTCGTGTGCCAGGATGCCGGCCAGCTCGGCTTCGTCCGTGACGCGGTCCATGAGGCCCTTTGTCACAAACACATAGCCACCCGGTGTGGCGAAGGCATTGAAGCCGGGATCGTCCAGCACAGCAAATGTCCAGGGCAAATCGGGGCGCGAGGATTGCAGGCTGATCCATCTTCCCAACTGGTTGATATATCGCTGCATCGCCAGGTCACCGTACAGCGGTTTGCTGCCCATCAGCAGTGCGGCCAGCTGGCGGCCTATCTGTATTTCTTTCGGCTCGTCAATCTGTTCAAGCGACTGCGACAGCATTTGCACAAGGTCACCGGCGCCGGGGCGTGCGGCTTGCCCGGCTGCGCCGGGCGCGAAGCCGCTGAGCAGGCTGCCGGCCAGGCCACCGGGTGATGCAGGCTGTGGCGCTGCCTGTTGTTGCGCAGGCTGCGCGGGTTGGGTGCCGCGCAACAGGTTCTGGAAAAGGTTCAGCGCCTTGCTTGCATCCTGGTTTTGGGCCGCGGCCGGGAAAGCACAGGCCACCAGAACAAGGGGCATGAGAATTTTTTGAATGTTCATGCCGTGCTCCTAGCCGCCACCGCTGAACTGGCTGTTGCTTCCACCCGCCGGGGCAGATGGGGATGATGTGCGTGGCGGCGGGCTCGGCACGGGCAGAGGCTCGACGGTGCGGCTTGAGAGGGATGCGCTACTTGCGAATTGCCTGGCCTGGCCGGCATCCAGCCGTGCGGTATCAAGCAGCGTCACGGCAGTCAGGTTGGGTTGCGAGTTGGCAATGTCCTCAGCGCCCAGCCCCCGAATACCTACCGTTGATGTCGCAGGCCCGGCGTTGCCCTGCACACTTCCGCGGCTGAAAAAACCGGTGATGCTGCGCAAGGCGCCTGTGGCACCGCCGCCCTGTGTACTGGCACTGGCAGGCGATGTAATGTCGAACATGTGCACCCAACCCTGTGTGCCGTCTGTCATGCGCACCTTGACCCATGGGCCCTGGCGTTCCCCAAGACGGGCCACTGATGTTTGTACCGGCAGCGGCGCAAGAATTCTGGACGACTCGCCTGGTGCGTCGCGCAATTGAGATGCACGTTTGACAAGCACAGCCTCGCTTTGCGCAAACACCGCGCCGGCGCAAAGCAGCAGGGCGCCAGCCATGACCCGCCTTGCGCGTAAACCGGATTTACTCAGTATCATGGCCCGCTCCCTCTTGTGTGTCGGTGTAACGAAGGAATTATTATGGATTTGGGTATTGCAGGCAAATGGGCGCTGGTGTGTGGTGCCAGCAAGGGTCTGGGCCTGGGCTGTGCGCAGGCGCTGGCTGCCGAAGGCGTTAATGTAGTGATGGTCGCGCGCGGTGCCGAAGCGTTGCAGGCGTCTGCTGAAAAACTGGCCGCGTCCTCAGCAGCCACTGTTCAATCCGTCGCGGCTGACATCACAACGGTTGAAGGACGCGCTGCAGTGTTTGCCATCCGCAAAGACTTTGACATTGTGGTCACCAATGCCGGCGGCCCGCCAACCGGGGACTTTCGCGACTGGGACCGCGACGCCTGGATCAAGGCGGTGGATGCCAACATGCTCACACCCATTGAACTCATCAAGGCCACGGTTGACGGCATGGCCGCACGTGGCTTTGGCCGCATCATCAACATCACGTCCAGTGCGGTGAAGGCACCGATCGACATCCTGGGTTTGTCCAACGGCGCGCGCAGCGGCCTGACGGGTTTTGTAGCGGGCGCTTCACGCAGCAAGATTGCAGCCAGCGGCGTCACCATCAACAACCTGTTACCTGGCGCATTTGATACAGACCGCCTGAAAGCGACGTTCAGTGGCGCTGTACAAAAGACAGGCCAGTCCATGGATGCCGTCATGGATGCGCGCCGCAAAGGCATTCCCGCGCAGCGCTTCGGCACGCCCGATGAGTTCGGCGCCATATGTGCCTTTCTGTGCAGTGTTCACGCGTCTTACATCACCGGGCAGAACGTGCTGGCTGATGGCGGGGCTTTTCCCGGCACGTTCTAGTCTGGTGTTCCGGGTGTGGCCTCACCCGCCTCACCCGCCTCACAATAGACCCATATGAAAGCACCGAAAAGACTGCAGTCACTGATTGAAGAAGGCCTGATCGA
>JAZKHN010000176.1:0-8164 GCA_040385325.1 Pseudomonadota bacterium | reverse complement strand
TCAGGCCCTGCATCACGCCGGCAATCCACATCGCGGCGATGTACAGCACGATGCCTATGGTGGCGACCCAGAAGTGCACCTCAATGGCCTTGATGCTGTGCATTTTTGTTTGCCCGAACATGCGTGGCACGAGGTAGTACAGGGCACCCATGGAGATGAAGCCGACCCAGCCCAGCGTGCCGCCGTGCACATGCGCAATATTCCAGTCTGTGTAATGCGACAGCGCATTCACTGTCTTGATCGACATCATTGGCCCCTCAAATGTCGCAATCCCGTAGAACGACAAGGCAACAATCATGAAGCGCAGGATGGGGTCGTCGCGCAGCTTGTGCCAGGCGCCTGACAGTGTCATCACGCCATTGATCATGCCGCCCCAGCTGGGGGCAAGAAGGATCAGCGAGAACACCATGCCCAGGGACTGTGTCCAGTCCGGCAGGGCCGTGTAATGCAGGTGATGGGGGCCGGCCCACATGTAGGTAAAGATCAGGGCCCAGAAATGCACGATGGACAGGCGGTAGGAATAAACCGGCCGCTCGGCCTGCTTGGGAATGAAGTAATAAACAATGCCAAGAAAGCCCGCCGTCAGAAAGAAGCCGACGGCGTTATGCCCGTACCACCACTGAACCATGGCATCCTGCACACCGGCATAGGCAGAGTAGGACTTCATCCAGCCCGCAGGCACCACCGCGGCATTCACAACGTGCAGCAGGGCAACCGCGATGATGAACGCACCATAAAACCAGTTGGCGACATAGATATGCCGCACCTTGCGGATACCGATGGTTCCGAAGAACACCACGGCGTAAGCCACCCAGGTCAGCGTGATCAGGATGGCAATGGGCCATTCGAGTTCTGCGTATTCCTTGCCGCGTGTGAAACCCATGGGCAAGGAGATAGCCGCCGCCACAATCACGGCCTGCCAGCCCCAGAAGTGAAACGCAGCCAGCTTGTCAGAGATGACGCGTACCTGGCAGGTGCGCTGGACCACGTAATAACTCGTCGCAAACAGGGCGCAACCGCCAAAGGCAAAAATGGCAGCGTTGGTATGCAGTGGCCGCAGGCGACCGAAAGACAGCCAGGCAATGCCGAAATTAAGTTCGGGCCAGGTCATCTGAGCGGCAATAAAAACGCCGACAAGCATGCTGACAACTCCCCAGACCACCGCCATCACGGAGAACTGGCGTACCACGCGGTCGTTATAAAAGCCGGCGCTTGAAGCAGACCAGTTCGTGGACCATGACCGCGTTGAAGTTGTGGAAAGTACTGCACTCATCAAAAGCCCTTTGCTTTGTTGTCCTGACTGACACAGGCAGTGTGCCGCCGGGAAGCAGCACATGTATTGATGTGGATCAAGCTTCGCGGTCGGCGCGGGGCAGCGGTAGCTCTGCGGGGTCACTGGCCAGGATGCGCGCGCCTTCGCTCTCAAGCTCCTCAAACTGTCCTGACCACACGGCCCAGGCCAGCACACCCAGAACACCCAGCCCAAGCAAAACGGAAACCGGAATGAGCAGGAACAGGATGTCCATCAATTCAGACGCCTGTATGTTTGAACTTCGCCAGCCGCGCCGCATTGCCCACGACCAGCAGTGAGCTCAAGGCCATGCCCAACCCCGCCAGCCACGCCGGCAGCAACCCGCCCACCGCCAGGGGCACGCATACTGCGTTGTAGGCAGCAGCCCAGCAAAGGTTTTGCCGCACGACACGCATGGTGGATCCCGCATGTGCCAGGAGCGCAGGGAGCATGGCCAGTTGCCCGCCGGGAATCACAAAGTCAGCCTGCGCCTGCGCAAGCGGTACTGCCAGACCAACAGCAATCGAGGCATGCGCGCCAGCAAGTACCGGCCCATCGTTGAGCCCGTCGCCCACCATCAGTACTTTTCGGCCTTGCTGCTGCAGTGCCTGCATGCAAGCCAGCTTGACGCCAGGAGTACAGCCGCCCTGCAGATGATGAATGCCCAGTTGCCGGCCCATGCGCAATACGGCGTCCGGCTGGTCGCCTGACAGCAGGTGGACCTCAATCCCCCTTGCCTGCAGGCTGCTGACTGCCTGCGCCGCGTCTGCCCTTGCGACTTCACCAAATTCAAATCGGGCAAGCCAGCCATCCTCATCAGAGAGATAAACCTGCGGGCCGTGCCCCGGCCAGCCCTCAACGCCGCAAAAACCAGCCGAGCCCAGCCGGAGTTGCCCACCCCTGCCAGTAACGGGCGGGATGGGGCATTCGAGCCCCTGCCCTGCACGCTCCTGCACATCCAGCAAAGCCGCCTGTGTGCTGCCCTCCCCCGCGGCCGCAACCAGTGCACGTGAAAGTGGATGCAGGGAATGCCGCGCCATGCTGGCGGCCAGTTGCAAGGCGTCATGGGTAGTTGTCCCGATACGCGTCTGGGTGCCCTCCAAACCCATCCCGGCCTGCGTCAGGGTACCGGTCTTGTCAAAAATCACCGTATCAATCTCGGCAAGCACCTCGATGGCCTGCATGCGGCGAACCAGTACCCCGTTGCGGGCCAGCAGCCCTGCAGACGTGAGCATGGCGGCCGGTGTCGCAAGCGACAGCGCACATGGACAAGTCACTATCAGTACAGCGACCGCAGCCATCAATGCCCGCGCCGGGTCGGTGCTCCACCAGAATACGGCTGCTGCAACGGACGCCAGCACTACGAACCACAAAAACGGACGCGCCACCCTGTCAGCGAGCATGGCCAGCCGCGGTTTTTCCACTGCGGCACGAGCCATCAACGCCACAATCTGGCTGTATAGCGTCGCGCTGCCCAGCCTGAAAACGCGAACATGCACTGCGGTCGACAGGTTGTAGCTGCCCGCCATGACAGCGGCACCCTCAGTCCTGGGCACAGCCGTAGACTCGCCCGTAAGGATGGCCTCATCAACGAAGGTGTTACCTGCGACTATGGTGCCGTCCGCCGGGAAAGCCTCGCCAGGCAATACGCGAATGAAATCGCCAAGCCGGAGGCGCCTGACGGCCACTCTCTCGAACTGCCCAGTCATCGTCAGCCGTTCCACGCTGTCGGGCAGGCGCTGAGCCAACAGGTCCAGCGAACCCGCGGTGCGCGTGCGCAGGCGCTGCTCCAGCCAGCGACCACTCAGCAGGAAAAACACAAACATGGTCAGCGAATCGAAATAGACCTCATGGCCCCACCATCCCCCGGGCTCAAATGTGGCTGCGGTACTGACCACAAAGGTCACGGCAATTCCGATGGCTACCGGAAGGTCCATGCTGATGCGTCCATGCCTGAGATCACGCAACGCCGTCACAAAGAATGGCCTGCACGAAAACAGCACCACAGGCAGGCTCAGCAACCAGGAAGCCCAGCGCAACAGTTTTTCAATGTCAGGGGTGATATCACCAGGTACGGAGAAATAGCCAGGTGCGGCGTACATCATCACCTGCATCATGCAAAACCCTGCGACCAGCCAGCGCCAGAGCATCAGGCGGGCCTCCTGCCGCTCCACGTCTCGGGAAAACGCATCTGAAGCCGGCCAGAGTTCATAGCCCAGGGCGCGCGGCGCAGCCATCCACTGGGATGGGTGTGTATCTGCTGGGCACCAGGTGACGCTGGCACGCCCGCTCGCAGCACTGACGCGAACGGCAATCACACCCCGAATACCCAGCAGCGATTGCTCAAGCGTGAGTGCGCAGGCCGCACAGTGCATGCCACGCACCGTGACCTGCGATTCCCACACCTCGATTGAGCCGGGAGCCGAACTTTCGCAGCGACGACTGAACAGGTCCCACTCATGCGGGTCATCAAACACCAGCAACGCAGCCTGTTCTCCGGCTGGGTAGGCCGGCAGGGGCCTGTGGGAATCAGGCAGGGAGGCGGCAACTTGCATGCCTTGACGGTAAGCCTGGCTGCATGCCTACATATTGACTTACATCAAGTCAGGGGCCCTGAGCCAGGACTAATCTTCGCAATATCACCACCAAGGAGACCTTATGTACAAAAGCATTCTCATCGCCACCGATGGGTCCACATTGTCCAAAAAAGCCGTTTCTGAAGGCATCGCACTGGCGGCGCTCACCGGCGCAGAGATCACAGTACTGAAGGTGGTCCCGCGCTACCCCGTGAGTTATTTCGAGGGCGGTTCCGCCATTTCCAACAGTCAGGTTGCAGCGACCGAAAAGCAGTGGGCAGACGCAGCAAACGCCATAGTGCAGGCTGTCAAGGCGACGGCTGAAGCCAAAGGGGTCAAGGCAAGAGCCATCACAAAAATGTCTGATCTGGTTGCGGAGTCCATCATTTCAGCGGCCAAAAAACACAGGTGCGACCTGATCGTGATGGCCTCACATGGCCGCAAAGGTGTCAAACGGCTTTTAATGGGCAGCGAGACACAGCACGTGTTGACACACAGCACAGTCCCCGTGCTGGTTCTGCGCTGACGATCACGAGGCACCTCCATGAAGATACTGTTCGCAGCCGATGGCAGCCGTTACACAAAAAAGGCCCTGGCTTTTCTTGTTACGCACGAATCACTGGCAAGCCCTGATGCAGAGCTGGTCGTCCTGAATATCCAGCCTGCGGTATCGGCGCGCGTACGGGCCATGGCGGGCGCGGGCATGGTCTACGAGTGGCAAAAAGACGAAGCAATGGCCGTGCTTGACCCCATCGGGACATTCCTGCAGCGTCACAAAATACGCCACAAATGCAGTTGGGCCGTCGGCTCTGCCGCAGCGAAAATCGTGCAGGCAGCCGAAAAGGAAAAAGTGCACATGATCGTCATGGGCACCCACGGTCACGGCGTGGTCAGCCGGGCCCTGCTCGGCAGCGTTTCACAGCGCGTGATCAGCGACGTTGATGTCCCTGTTTTGCTGGTGAAGTGATGGTTCCATGGTCATCGGGCAAAGAGATTCCTGTGCTGTTCCCTGAGCAGGTTTTTCTGGACCTTGCCCATGGTGTTGCGCGGCAACTCGTCAACCACAAAACACTGCTTGGGTATCTTGAAATTCGCCAGCTTTGACTTGAGGCTTGCCACAATCTGCCCCGGGTCAACTGCAGCGCCTGGTTTTGAAGTCACAACAGCAACGCCCACTTCTCCAAAGTCCGGATGTGGCACGCCCACCAGTGCGCTCTCGGCCACGCCGGGCATGTCGTTGATGTAACCCTCAATCTCTGCCGGGTACACGTTGTACCCACCGCTGATGATGAGGTCCTTGCTGCGGCCCACGATGACGATGTAGCCCCGATCGTCGATTTTTCCCACGTCACCGGTTTTGAAGTAGCCTTCTGCCGTGAACTCCTCTTTTGTTTTTTCCGG
This sequence comes from Pseudomonadota bacterium, assembly GCA_040385325.1. Lineage (GTDB taxonomy): Bacteria > Pseudomonadota > Gammaproteobacteria > Burkholderiales > Burkholderiaceae_C > Polaromonas. The sequence continues at coordinate 2,896 of JAZKHN010000176.1, read as the reverse complement.
CATGCGCCAATAGCCCTTGAAGACATTGGGACCCTTGACCTGAATGCCGCCAATTTCGCCTTTAGGCATGGGCTGGCCGTCATCACCCTGAACGCGCAGGCTCACACCCGGCAAGGCAAAACCCACAGTGCCACCGCGTCGCTCGTCGCCCTTGTAGGGGTTCGAGGTCAGCATGGCTGTCTCGGACATGCCGTAGCGCTCCAGGATGGTATGACCGGTGCGGTCTTTCCATTCGTTAAAGGTCTCGATCAGCAAAGGCGCAGACCCGGCGACAAACAGCCGCATGTTGCGGCAGGCCTGTTTGTCCAGCCCCGGTTCAGCCAGCAGCCGGACGTAAAGCGTAGGCACGCCCATGAAGACCGTGGCTTCGGGCAGTTTTTCGACAACCAGCCTGGGGTCAAACTTCGACAGCCAGATCATCTTGCTGCCGTTGATCAAGGCGCCGTGCAAGGCCACAAACAAGCCGTGCACATGAAAGATAGGCAGCGCATGGATCAGCACGTCACCGGGCTTCCAGCCCCAGTAGTCCTTGAGCACCAGCGCATTGCTCAGCAAGTTGCCGTGAGAGAGCATGGCGCCCTTGCTGCGGCCCGTGGTACCGCTGGTGTAGAGAATGGCCGCCATGTCATCGGCGCTTTTGACAACGGCCACCTCATGTCTGTCACTGCAATGTGCCGCGCGATCAAGCAGCGAGCCCGTGCGGTCATCATCGAGCGTGAACACATTGTGCGTACCTGCCTTGAAGGCGATTTTGCTGACCCAGCCGAAGTTCTTCTTTGAACACACCACCACTGCCGGCTCGGCATTGCCGATGAAATACTCGATTTCTGCGCTCTGGTAGGCCGTGTTCAGCGGCAGGAAGACATAGCCTGCGCGCAAAGTCGCAAGGTACAGCATCACCGCTTCCACAGACTTTTCGACCTGTACCGCAACGCGCGAACCCGCCGGCAATTTGAGCGATGCCAGCAGGTTGGCCATCATCGCCGTCGAGCGCTCCAGGTCACGCCAGGAGTAATTCAAGCCCTCTGCGGTTTCAATGGCGACAGCATCAAGGTCAGCTGGAAAGGCGGCACGCAGGGCGGCGAACAGATTGTTGTTTTTCATGGTTCAGACAGTCAAAAGGTAGTCAATTCAATCGGCAGCAGCCATTCAGGCGGCAAAACGCGCAGGACGTTTTTCCGTGAAGGCCGCCACCCCCTCCCTGTGTTCGGGCGAGTCCGCATAAGCGTAGGCATTCAAGGCAAGGTCATTCAGGTCCTGCGAAGGTGCGCGCAAGGCGCGGAAAGTCTGCTTGTTCAGCCGTGCAGCAACTGGCGCGAGTGCAAGCATGCGGCTGACCAGCGCCTCGGTACTGGCTGGCAACCCGGCATCGGCCACAACCGTGTTCAGAAAGCCCCGAAGCTTCATTTCGGACGCATCGAGCACTGCCGCAGACAACAACAATTCACGCGCCGTCAACTCGCCCACCGCACCCAGTACCAGTGCAGCCTCACGCGGTGCCATCGGGAAACCAAGTTTTGCAATCGGCGCGCCGAAGCGGGCGGACTCGCCGGCAATGCGCATGTCGCAGCAACTGGAAATTTCAAGCCCTGCGCCCATGCAGTTGCCGCTGATCTGCGCCACGATGGGTACGTCGCAATCGAGCATGGCCTGAAGGCCGCCCCAGACCCCGTTTTCATGAAAGTCCCGTAGCGACGGTTCGGCGAAGCGGAAGTTCACGTATTCGGATATGTCGCCACCGGCGCAGAAGTTCCCGCCTTCACCGCTAACAAGTACGCAACGGATACGGCGGTCCTCATGTATGGCGGCAAACACGGAACGAAGCTCAAGCCACATCGCACGCGACATGGCGTTGAACTTGCCCGGGTGGGAAAGCGTGACCCGTGCAAGCGGGCCTGATATTTCCAGGGAAACTTTACCGGTCATGACAAACGCTTATTCAATATCCCCGCAGGAAAGCAGGCTTAAAGCTCTGCGCTATGGGAAGTGAAAAAGCATAACTTCAAATGCATCACTCGAGTTTTGCGCCCGATGCCTTCACAACCGCTGCCCAGCGTTTGACTTCACCGTTTACGAAGCCGCCAAACTGCACAGGCGTGAGGTTGCCGAATTCAGCGCCATTGCTGGCCCAGATGGCCTTGAGTTCATCGGTTGCAGCAGCCTTGCGCAATTCCTCGACGATGCGGGCCTGCACATCGGCAGGTGTGCCCTTGGGTGCCCACATGCCGTACCAGGTCGTCACGGTGTAGTCGGGCAAACCGACTTCTGCCGCACAGGGCACGTCCGGAAACGCCGGATTCCGCTTTGGGCCAGACACCATCAGGGCCTTGACGCGACCCCCCTTGATATGCGCCGCCGAGGAGCCCAACCCGTCAAACATCATGTCGACCTGGCCACCCACAAGATCCCGCAGCGCGGGCCCTGCCCCGGTGTAGGGGATATGGGTGATGAAGGTTTTGGTCTGCTGCTTGAACAACTCTCCAGCCAGATGGTGCGAGGTACCGGCACCGGCCGAACCATAGTTGTATTTTCCGGGAGACTTGCGCAGCGTTTCCATGAACGTCTTGAAGTCTGGAAACGGCATGTTTTTGGGGTTGACCACCAGAACCTGCGGAACGTTGGCCATCAATGCCAGCGGCACGAAGTCTTTTTCAATGTCGTAATCCAGCCTGGGATACATCGACGGTGCAATCGAATGGTGTACAGCGCCCATGAACAGGGTGTAGCCGTCAGGCGCCGCGCGGGAGGCAATGCCTGCACCGAGCGTTCCACCCGCACCACCACGGTTGTCGATGATGAGCTGCCTGCCCGTCACCTTTGCGAACTGTGCCGACAGCGGACGTGCAAATGCGTCTGTACCGCCACCGGCGGGGAAAGGCACCACCACGGTGACCGG
>JAZKHN010000175.1:0-13262 GCA_040385325.1 Pseudomonadota bacterium | reverse complement strand
CGGGACGCCGGTGGCCTCGGACTTTGCCAGCTTCTGGACCCAGTCTTCCTGCGGAATCAGCTCTTCAGACCCTCTCAGGGTCACCGCCAAGGCCATCTTTACACGGTCAGTGACGGGATATTTTGTAACAAGCGCTTGATTCATAAGGGTTTTTCACGTGTCGGGGTGTTGTCTGACAGATATACTGGCATCCGTCTTGTGTCAGTGCACCATTTTAGTTGGCCTGCAAATTGCTGATCCTGACCAGAACGTTTGAGTCCGGTTGATAAAAGTCCCATGCCGCACACCCAAAGGGTTTGAGGGTGGTCACCGATTCCTGATATCGCAGCCTGCAGGCCGTTTTTCGGTGGCAGCCTGCACTTTAGCTGGAAGTTTTTGTTTTGCGCCTGACCACTCCCAAGCAAGTTGTTCTTTCCGTTGCTGCCAGCCTGCGACGCCACCCCAAACGAATCACCACCAGCCTTGCAGTCCTGCTGCTGGGTACGGGCGTCACCGCCTTCGGCGTGGCCCCCATGGCACCCGATGCTTCCGACCTGCCGGTTCGCCAGGTACTGGAAGCCGTGCAACCCCTGCCGGCCCAGGGCCAGATTGATGCGCTGGCTGATTTCCGTTTCAAGCTCTTTCGCACCGACAGCACCCGCAGCAGCGACAGCTTTGACTCGCTGCTCAAGCGCCTGAATGTCGATGACGCAGCGGCAGCCGCCTTTCTGCGCAACGATGCCAATGCCCGCCTGGTGCTGATGGGCCGCCCAGGCAAGAACGTCACGGTTGAAGCCACCGACAACCAGCAATTGCACAAGCTGACCATGCGCTGGCCAACCGATGACGAGACGATGTTCAAGCGTCTGGTCGTCGTGCGTGATGCCATCGGCTTCACCTCGCGCGTTGAAACGGCTCCCTACGTGGCCACCTCGCGCCTGGCCAGCGGCGCAATTCAGTCCTCACTGTTTGCCGCCACCGACGAAGCCCGCATCCCCGACGGCGTGGCCGTGCAGATGGCCGAAATTTTCTCGGGCGACATCGACTTCCGCCGTGCGCTGCGCAAGGGTGACCGCTTCAACGTCGTTTATGAAACGCTTGAAGCTGACGGCGAGGCACTTCGCACAGGCCGGGTACTTTCAGCGGAATTCGTCAACGCCGGCAAGGCCTACCAGGCCATGTGGTTCCAGCCACCCGGTGTGGACAACACCGGCGCGGCCAACAAGGGCGGTTATTACACACTCGACGGCCAGAGCCTGCGCCGCGCCTTTTTGAGCTCGCCGGTCGAGTTCTCGCGCGTCAGCAGCGGCTTCTCCATGCGCTTTCACCCTATCCTGCAGAAATGGCGCGCCCACCTGGGTACTGATTTTGCAGCCCCCACAGGCACACCGGCACGCGCTGTTGGTGACGGTGTGGTCGAGTTCTCGGGCGTGCAGAACGGTTATGGCAATGTGGTTTTCGTCAAGCACCGCAATGGCCGCGAAACGGTTTATGCGCACCTGAGCAAACTCATGGTGCAACGTGGCCAGAATGTCAGCCAGGGCCAGACCATCGGCCTGGTGGGCTCAACCGGCTGGGCTACCGGCCCGCACCTGCATTTTGAAGTGCGCGTCAACGGCACCCAGCACGACCCCATGACCATCGCCAAACAAAGCGAGACCATTCCGGTGTCTACGGCTGCCATGCCCTTGTTCAAACAGCTGGCATCGACTGTCAAAATCGAACTGCAGGCTGCTACAACGATTGGCCAGACCCGCGCTGAATAAGCTGTTCTGCGCCATCCGGAAAATGCGTCCTGAGGGGCGCATTTTTTATGGCCTGCCCGCAGCGCCGGGCCACCCCAAACAAGGCCGGCCCCCTTCCACGGCAGAGCCCGACACAAAGCGAGCGGACGTGGGGGCACTGTTCACTGATGCAAAATCGGCCAATGACTGATCTCTATATCGGCCTGATGTCAGGCACTTCACTGGATGGCGCCGACGGCGTGCTGGTCGATTTTGCGGGGGACAAACTGAAGTTGCTTGCTGTCGCCAGCGAATCATTCAGCGATTCGTTCCGTGCAGAACTGCTGGCGCTTAATTCGCCCTCTGACAACGAACTGCACCGCGCTGCCATGGCTGGCAATGCGCTGGCCAGGGTTTATGCCAACGTGGCGAGCACGCTCAAGGTAAAAGCACCCGGCTCCATCACAGCGATAGGCGCACACGGACAGACCGTCAGGCACCAGCCCCAACAAGAGGCGGGCTATACCATACAACTCAACAACCCAGCACTGCTTGCTGAGCTCACGGGCACTGATGTGGTGGCCGACTTCCGCAGCCGTGACGTGGCAGCAGGTGGCCAGGGCGCACCGCTGGTGCCTGCCTTTCATCAGGCCCTATTTGGGCGCGTCGGCAGCACGGTCGCCGTCATGAATGTGGGCGGTATCTCCAACATCAGCGTGTTGCCGCCCACGGGTATGACCGCACCTGTCATTGGTTTTGACTGCGGCCCCGGCAATGCCCTCATGGATGCCTGGTGCCAGCAACACACGGGCCGGCCATATGACGAAGGCGGCGCGTGGGCCGCGAGCGGAAAGCTCGTGACCGGGCTGCTCGACAGCCTGATGGCCGAGCCCTACCTGCAACTGCCTCCACCTAAAAGCACGGGCCGCGACCTGTTCAGCCTGCAGTGGCTGGCTGGCAAGCTGGCGCCTTGGTCGTCAGCGCGGCCTGAAGACATCCAGAACACATTGACCGAATTCACCGCACGCGCATGTATTGCAGCGGTCAACGACCATGCAAAGGACAGCGGGGAGCTGTTGGTGTGTGGCGGCGGCGCGTTCAACACACACCTGATGCAACGTCTGCAGGCCGGTCTGCCGGCCATGCGCGTGTCATCTTCGGCGTCACACGATTTACCGCCCCTTCAGGTTGAAGCGGCAGCCTTTGCATGGCTGGCCCGCCAGGCAATTCATCGCAAACCAGGAAATCTCGCCAGCGTGACGGGCGCTGCGGGCCCGCGCATTCTGGGTGCCATCTACCCGGCCTAGCCCTGGCCGGAAGTTTCGGTCGATTCCGCCTTCTTGACCACACGCACGGTGGGTGAGAGTTGCCAGAAGATGCCGGCCGACGCCAGCGTGATGAGCCCCATGGTCACAAACGTCGCCTGGAAGGCATACAGCACCTGCGTCGATTCACCGGTACCGAAGTACCCCGTAAACCCGGCCAGTACGGCACCCGCCGCGGCCACACCCATGCCCATCGCCAGCATCTGCACCATGGAGAGCAGGCTGTTACCACTGCTGGCCATGTTGGGTTCAAGGTCGCGCAGGGTCACCGTGTTCATCGCCGTGAACTGCATCGAGTTCACGGCCCCGAACACCGCCAGTTGCAGGATATGAAGCCACAGCGGCTGCGATGGTGAAATGAATGCAAAGCTCGCCATCGTCAGACCCACCAACGCTGTGTTGGTGACCAGCACGGTGCGGTAACCATAACGCGTGATCAGCGGCGTGGTGACACGTTTGACCAGCATGCCCGCAACCGCGACCGGGATCATCATCATGCCGGCGCGGAATGGCGAAAAATTCAGGCTCACCTGTAGCAGCAGCGGCACCAGGAAGGGCATGCACGAGCTGCCCAGGCGCGAGAACAGGTTGCCGAGCAAACCGATGCTGAGTGTGGGAATCGAAAACAGTTTTGGCGAAAAAAGCGGGTCTGGCCGCTTGGTTGCATGCAGCCAGTAGGCCGTCAGGCTGGCCATGCCGAAGACCAGCAGCAACAGTACACTGACCTGCTTCAGCCCCAGCCCCGATACGCCATCCACAGCCAGCGACACTGCCACCATTCCAAAGGCCAGGAAGAGGTAACCCGCGATGTCAAAGCGCGGCATGGAAGGCTGCGGGTTGTGCTGCATGTAGAACAGCGTGGCGACGGCGCCCACCAGACCAACCGGGATGTTGATCAGGAAGACCCAGTGCCACGTGGCCACCTCGACCAGCCAGCCGCCCAGCGTGGGCCCCACCAGCGGGCCGACAAGGCCGGGAATGGCGATGAAACTCATCGCCTGCAGGAAGCGCTCACGCGGGTAGGCCCTGAGCACCGCAAGCCGGCCGACCGGCATGAGAAATGCGCCGCCCGCGCCCTGCAGCACACGCGCCATGACCAGTTGGTCAACGCTGCGCGCCAGCGCGCAGGCGATGGAGCCCAGCACAAAGAGCGTGATGGACGCGACGTAGACGCGGCGCGTGCCGAATCGGTCGGCAATCCAGCCTGAGGCCGGTATCAGCATGGCCATGGTCAGTGAATAGGCCACCACCACCGACTGCATGCGCAGCGGGCTTTCACCGAAGCTGCGCGCCATTGCCGGCAGTGCCGTGTTGACGATGGTGGCGTCCAGCGTCTGCATGAAAAAACCTATAGCCACGAGCCACAGCAACATGCGCAATGATTTTTCTTCGGCGGGAAACGTGGGCAATGGGGGCGATGTCGGCATCGTTCTTGAAGGGCAGAAAGCAAAAAGCCGCCTGGAGGGCGGCTTTTAAAAGCGGGTCGGGGCCAGTCCTCAGGCAGAGAAGCTGGAGCCGCAACCGCAGGTGCTGGTGGCGTTGGGGTTCTTGATCACAAACTGGGCGCCTTCAAGGTCGTCCTTGTAATCAATCTCGGCGCCGACCAGATACTGATAGCTCATGGCGTCAACCAACAGCGACACACCATTTTTGGTCAGCGTAGTGTCGTCTTCGTTGGTGATTTCATCAAAGGTGAAACCGTACTGAAAGCCGGAGCAGCCACCGCCCTGAACAAACACGCGAAGTTTCAGATCCGGATTGCCTTCTTCGGCAATCAGGTCCGCCACCTTGGCCGCAGCGCTGTCTGTGAAGACAAACGGTGAAGGCATTTCGGTCTGGATATTTTCAGCAACTGCGCTCATGGGGAACTCCGTAATCAAGGCTTGAAAGGCAATAGTACAGCAAACTGATCAACCATACCGCCCTCAATGCCATCAAGCCGTGGCCAATACGGGTGCAAGTATGTTTGTACTTGCTAACCGGCAACCGCCAATGTCTGGCTGGTGTTGTCTGCGGCAAGCGTGAGCAGGGGTTTTTCTTCAACGCCCTGGCTGGTGGGCCGCAACTGACCAAAGATGACTGCGCCCTGATGCATTTCAAGCGCCTTGTAAGAGACGTCACCTTCGATTTTGGCCTTGGGCTGCAACTCAAGCAGCTCGGATGCGTGCACCGGCCCGAGCACCTTGCCGTTGATGATGACGTGATCGGCGTGGATACGGCCGGTCACGCTGGCCGATTCGCTGATCACCAGAATGCTGGAGGTGCCGTCAGCCGCACAGATATCACCCACCACATCGCCGTCAATGCGCAGACCGTCGGTGAACTTCAGGTTTCCATCGATCACCGTACCCTGGGCAATGAGACTTTTGATGGGAGGCTGCTTTTTCTTGCCGAACATATTTTTCCCTGTAAGTAAAAAGATGCTATTTCAACTTGAAGGTCTGCACCGAACGGGTAGCCGCGCCCTCAACAACTTTAGCTGTAACAGTTTGTACCACGGCTTGCGCTGGTAAATCCAGCACTCCTTCGATGCGCCGATATTGTTTGAGTTGCAAGACCTGTGCCCCGCCCGGCAGGGTGGCCGTCCAGGCCTTGCCTGCCAGCGTGCCATTGACCGTCATATCCAGCTTGCCCTTGAATTCAGCCGCACCCTTGACCGGCTGAATCACCAAAACCTGCCATTTGAGCTGCGAACCAGAAACCATTTCGGCCTGCAAACTACGGATAGTCACGCCATCTGCCCCAGTTGCGGGCAGCAGTTTCTCGAAAAAACCAAGATCGTCCCGCAGCAAGAGATTGTCGGCTTCGAGCTGACGGATCTGAGCCACCATTTTTTCCTGGGCGGCTTTTTCAGCCGTCAGCAGGCTGCCGGACGTGTTTGCAATCGATTGGGCTTTGTCGCGGTCCGAGCGCAAGGCCTGCACCTCAGCACGCAGGGTTTGCAGTTCCTGCTTGGCATTGGTGTCGAGGCCGGCAATTCCTTTGCCAAACTCAAATGCCCACAACGCCACTGCAGCAGAAAAACCCAGCATGACGGCACCAAGCAGCCAGCGCAGCGGCCAGGGCAAGGCACTGCGTACAGCCATTCGGGGGGAACTGATGGTGAGGCGGCGGCGAAAGAGGCGGAATTTCAAAAGGCGTTCTGCGTTTTTTCAAAGGAAAGGCATTGTGCACGCAATCAGGGCGTCGCTTGGAAAATTGAAAGGTAAAACGCAGTAACTGTTTGCGCTCACTTACATTATCAAGCTTATGCGTCTTGAGGCCTCATTGCCATAAAAAAAGCCGCCAGGTAAAACCGTGGCGGCTTTTTTGCAGCAAAGCTGCAGGCGTGGTTAACGCTTGCTGAACTGCTTGCGGCGGCGTGCTGAACGGAAACCGACCTTTTTACGTTCGACTTCACGTGCATCGCGGGTCACGAAACCAGCCTGGCTCAGGGCCGGTTTGAGGGCGGTGTCATAGTCAATCAGCGCACGGGTGATGCCGTGGCGGATCGCGCCGGCCTGGCCGGACTCGCCACCGCCGTGGACGTTGACCATGATGTCAAACGTCTCGACGTGGTTCGTCAGGAACAGGGGCTGGCGGCAGATCATGATCGAGGTCTCGCGACCGAAGAACACCTGGATGTCACGGTCATTGATCGTGATCTTGCCAGTGCCTTTTTTGATGAACACGCGGGCGACGCTTGATTTGCGGCGGCCGGTGCCGTTGTTCCAATCACCAATCATTTGGCCGACTCCTTGACTGCATTGGCAGACATGCCTGCAATTTCCAGCACTTTGGGCTGTTGGGCGGTATGCGGATGCTCTGCACCACCATACACCTTGAGTTTCTTGATCATGGCGTAGCCGAGCGGGCCCTTGGGCAGCATGCCCTTGACGGCTTTTTCCAGGGCGCGGCCTGGGTGCTTGGCCTGCATGTCACGGAAATTGGTGGCAGTGATGCCGCCTGGATAACCGGAATGGCGATAGTAGATCTTGTCGAGCGGCTTGGCGCCGGTGACACGCAGCTGGGCTGCATTGATGATGACGATGAAGTCACCAGTATCGACGTGAGGCGTATAAATGGCCTTGTGTTTGCCGCGCAAACGGAGAGCAACTTCGCTGGCTACTCGTCCGAGGACCTTGTCGGTCGCGTCAATCACAAACCACTCGTGCGTCACGTCAGCGGGTTTTGCGCTGAACGTTTTCATGAGTTTTCTCTTTAAAGAAGGTTTGGCGGGTTCTTTTCTACGGTCGGCGTTCTTCTGTTGAGAACCTCTTAGGTAGGAGTTTTCGGCAAGGAACCAATAAAAAACTGATTTCTGGGCCACCTTCGCCGCGGAACCACATATGCGCTGCGAAGCCCTCGATTATATGAAATATCGGGGCGGTTGGTCAATTTTGGATTTTTAGGGCAAAACAGGGGCCAAATGGCGGTTTTGGCGTCCCGGACAGCTGCCCGGGCAAGCTTCAAGCAGGTACCATCAAGCCATGTTTTCCTATCGCCACGCCTTTCACGCAGGCAACCATGCCGATGTGCTCAAGCACACCACGCTGATCGCGTTGATGAAGTACCTGACCCAGAAAGACACGGCGCTGACCGTGATCGACACCCACGCCGGGGCCGGCCTGTACCGCCTGGATGGTGACTACACCGAGACCAGCGGGGAAGCCAAAGACGGCGTTTTCAGGCTGTTTCCAAAGGCTGAAGCGCCAGCCGAGGTGCTGGTCACTGCTGCGAAACCAGCCAAAAAACCAAAGCCGGCAGCACCCATCGTGCTGTGCCCCGCCCTTCAGGACTATGTAGACGTTCTGCGCGGCCTGAACCCCCAGTTCGCTGAAAGCGGCAACCCGGCGCACCTCAAGATCTATCCCGGCTCGCCTTTTATCGAGCAGCAGCTCCTCAGCGGCCGCGACAAGCTCAAGCTGTTTGAGCTTCACCCAACCGACTACAAATCCCTCTCGGGCAATATTGAGCAGCTTGGCGTCGGCCGCCAGGTTGCCGTCGCTCGTGAAGACGGCTTTGAAACGCTCAAGACTTTTTTACCGCCGCCTGCACGCCGTGCCATGGTGCTGTGCGACCCAAGTTATGAAATGAAGTCCGACTATGGCCGCGTCAGCGTGTGCATGGCCGACGCCCTCAAGCGCTTTGCCACCGGCACTTATGTGGTCTGGTATCCCGTGATTCCACGTCCGGAAGCACACGACCTGCCGCGCAAACTCAAAACCCTGGCTGTCAAAGCCTCAAGAAGCTGGCTCAATGCAGTTTTAACTGTCAAATCGAGCAAGTTAACAACAGATAACGCCGGGGAAGTAGTCCGCCCCGGGCTTCCCGCGAGCGGCATGTTCATCATCAACCCGCCGCACACCCTCAAAGGTGAACTGCAGCAGGCCTTGCCGCAAATGGCGGCCTTGCTGGGTCAGGACCGCAATGCGTCATTTACGCTTGAGCACGGCGGCTGACGGCATACTGTTATTTCATTCCCACAAAAGCTGCCCTAACTGTTGAGCGCCAGACCAGCCGATGACCACCATCCTGATCGTTGAAGACGACGACGCAATTCGCAACAACATCGTGCGTCTGCTCAAACTTGAGGGTTTTGACACCATCTCGGCACCCGATGGCAACGTGGGCCTGGAGCGTGCCCTTACCTTCAAGCCCGACCTGATCGTGTCTGACGTCAGCATGCCAGGCATGAATGGCTTTGAACTGCTGGCAGCCATACGCGGCGACAAGGCCCTGGCCACCCTGCCCTTCATATTGCTGACCGCCCTGGACGACCGTGAAAGCATGCGCAAGGGCATGACGGGCGGTGCCGATGACTACCTGTCCAAGCCTTTTACACGCAACGAATTGCTGGACGCCGTCAACGCCCAGATCAAAAAACGCGGACTGGTTGAAGCCGTCATACAGACAGAAGTCGCCGCCGGAGAGGAAAGGTTACGCGCGGCCTTTGCACACAGCATTGGCGGTGGCGTTCCGCAGGCCTTTATGGTCGAGGCGCCAGAGGGTGCCGTCACCGAGCAATTGCCGAACGCCACGGTGCTGTTTTCGGACATCCGCAACTTCACTTCGCTGGCCGAGAAGCTGGGGTCAAGTGAGGTCGCCGAACTGCTCACGGAATACTTTGAGCGCGCCTGCCAGCCGGTACTTAAAAATGGCGGCCGCAACGTCAAGTTCATAGGCGATGGCCTGATGGCCGTGTTCACCGACAGCGCCAGGGGCTCGCCCCTGCCAGCTGCGCGCAGGGCGGTTTCTGCCGGATTGGCGATGGCGCTCGCAGCGCATGAATTTCGCGCCTGGCTTGAGCTGCGCTACCCGGACCGCGGCCTCCCGCCCTTTGCCATCGGTGTAGGCATACACACCGGCGAAGTGACGCTCTGCCAGCTGGGCACCGTTCAGAGCAAGGAGACTGCACCCATTGGCGACACCGTCAACACCGCCGCCCGACTCGAAGCTGCCAGCAAGGAGCTCGGCTGGACCGTGGTTGCCAGCACCGCTGTGCTGATGAAGGCCGGCGACGGTATCCTGACCGGGTCCAGCACCTCGCTGGCGGTACGCGGCAAGGAGCTGGTTGTTGATGTGCTCGAAGTCACCGGCCTTGTGACCACGATGGCTGACAAGGTTCACGGCATGGCCAGCCTGACTGAGCGGGCCCAGGAAATCAGCGAGGCGGTCAAGGCCAATTCAGCCATCACGGCGCGCGCCGTCAAAAGCGCCCTCGACGCCAAACTTTCTGCCCTCAAGGCGCAAAGCTTTGACCCTTCCGCCGTTACGGTGCGCCTGAAAGGCTACCGCATCACCAACAAGATAGGCTCCGGCGGCATGACAGAGGTGTATCTGGCCGAACGTGAAGCCGATGGCCTGCCCATCGTGCTCAAGGTGCTGGACTCGCGCGGCAAGGAAGCCTCTGAACATCTGGTGCGCTTCATTCAGGAATACGCGCTGCTCTCAAAGATTGTTCACCCGCACGTCATCCGCATCTACGACCAGGGGTTTACCGACGAACACGCCTACATCGCAATGGAATACTTTGAGCGCGGCGACCTGCGAAGCCTTTTTGGGCCAGACCTCACGCAGGCGCGCGCACTCAAGGTGATTGACGAAATCGCGCAGGCGCTGGGCGCCATCCACCAGGCCGGCATCGTGCACCGCGACATCAAGCCGGAGAACATCATGCTGCGCAACGATGGCAGCGTGGCACTGGCAGATTTCGGCATCGCCAAATCGATGCTCAAGGCCGAAAGCATGGGGCTCACGCAGACCCGCCACGGCGATGTTGTCGGCACGCCTTACTACCTCAGCCCCGAGCAGGCCAGCGGCAGGGCGGTCACCATACAGTCAGACCTCTACAGCCTGGGTGTGATGATGTTTGAAATGCTGGCGGGCAAACGGCCCTTTATTGCCGAGTCGCTTGAGCTGTTGCTGGCCAAACACATGAACGCCGAGACGCCGCCCCTGCCCGCATCCTGCGCGCGCCTGCAGCCCGTCGTCAACAAGCTGATGCAGAAGGACCCGGTCGCACGTTATGCATCGGCGGAAGAACTTCTGGCTGATCTCAACAAGGCAGGTTGAGCGCGCCCGTACAGGCCTAGTTGGTTCGAGAGTTCCAGACGTGAAGCTCGAAAAAAGCCTCACGCACATTGATCTTGAGCTGGCTGAAGACCAGACGCGTCGCCGCCTCGGCCGCACTTTCCCAAAGGTTGATGGCCTCCAGCTCTTCCGGCGTTTTGGGGTCGAACGGGTTTTCAGCGTGCAAAGACCTTGCGGCAAGCCACTCCACGTAAGCGCCACGCACTTTTGAAGGGCTGCCGAAAGCTGCTTCGAGTACTTCCAGAAACTTCACCTCAGCCTGCATTCGCACACTCTCGGGAAGGCCGTTGGCAGCTTGAAGGGACGCGTTGTACTTGGCAGGCTTTTTGTTGGGCATGGGATCGGGGCCGTAAACTTACAGTCCTAAGTATTACACCACGACCCGCGCACCTCAAAGTCAAGCCCAGTCTTCTCAGCGCCCTCAATACTTCAAAGCAGCACTCTTCCCCCAAAACACCCTGTACGCAAACACCGTGTAGCCGATGATCATGGGCAGCACCACAGCCGCCCCGACCAGGATGACGCCCATGGCTTCAGGCGCGGTCGCTGCCTGCCAGATGTTGACCTTATCGATAACCAGCCACGGGAACAGGCTGTAAGCCAGCCCGTAAAACGCCAGCAAAAATACACCCACCGCCGCACCAAACGGCACCCAGGCTCCGTATTCATTGCCCTGCCCCAGTCGCACGGGCAGTCGCTGCAGGCTGCGGTAAATCACCCAGAACAACACGCCGGTTGCAGCCGGAATCGGCAGTAGCAGGATGATGTTCGGGAATGAAAACCACTTGGCAAAAATCACCGGGCTGACCAGCGGTGTTGCAATCGAGATCGCTGCAATGCCGGCCATTGTGAGCAGCAGGCTGCCTTTGGCCCAGCGCACCGCGCGCAACTGCAACTCGCCTTCAGACTTGATGATGAGCCAGCCCGCACCCAGCAGGCAGTAGGCCGCCACAAGCGCCAGGCCGATCACTGCATTGAACAGCGTGGTCCACCAGGTGCTGGCAAAGCCGGTGATGAGAGAGCCCAGCATGTAACCCTGACTCCAGCTGGCCAGCAATGATCCGCTGTAAAACATGCGGTTCCACAGCGGCTTGTGGCTGGCGCGCGCCTTGACGCGAAAATCAAAGGCCACACCGCGCAGGGTCAGGCCGATCAGCATGAAAGCCACCGGCAGGTACAAGGCGCCCAGAATCACGCCGTGCGCCATGGGGAAGACAGTCAGCAAAATGCCCACTCCCAGCACCAGCCAGGTTTCATTGGCATCCCAGAAAGGGCCGATGCTTGCAATCATGGTGTCCTTGTCGTCGTCGCTGGCGCGGCGCATCAGCACACCGACACCGAGGTCATAGCCGTCAAGAATCACATAGGCCAGCATCGCCAGGCCCATCACCACCATAAAAACAATCGGCATCCATCCTGCGGCCTGTGTGAGGTCGGGCGCGAGGTCAAGCATTGGGCGCTCCTTCTTTTTCAGGGTAGTTGACGACGTTGAGTTCTTTTTCGGTATCACCCGCCGTCTCGTCGTCTTCACCGAATGGCTTGTCTGCATGCTTGCGATGCCGCGCCAGGTAAAACACCACGGAGATATAGGCGGTGATCAGTGCAAGGTAGAGCGTGAGGTACATCGCCAGCGTCAGGGCAATGCGTGGTGCTGGCACTTTTGAAGCGGCATCGGCCGAGGTCAACACGCCCGTGACCAGCCAGGGCTGCCGGCCTATCTCTGTCACATACCATCCGGCAATCAACGCCACCCATCCGGCAAAGGTCATGGCCACCAGCACGCGTGCATGCCAGACGGTCAGGGTACGTGATGGATCGCGCTTCCACGGGGCAAGCCGAAAGGCACTGGCCCAACTGACAAGCAGCATCAGCATGCCCACCCCCACCATGATGCGGAATGCCCAGAACACAGGCGCCACCGGCGGGTGTTTGCCGTCAAATTCATTCAGACCCTTGACCTCACCATCCCAGCTGTGCGTGAGGTAGAGCGACGCGAGTTTTGGAATCGCAATTTCGTAGCGGTTGCTCTTCGTTTTCTCATCAGGCAAGGCAAACAATACGGCAGGCACGCCTTTTTCGGTCTGCCAGATTCCCTCCATCGCGGCGAGTTTTGCGGGCTGGTGTTCCAGGGTGTTCAGACCATGTGCATCGCCGGCCAGAATTTGCAGCGGGATCAAAAATGCAGCCAGGTAGACGCCAGTCTTCAGCCCCGCCATCACCTCGGCACTGCGGTCACTGCGCAGCCAGCGGTAAGCCGAAATGCCCGCCACCAGAAACGCCACGGTGAGGCCCGAAGCCAGCAGCATGTGCGTCAGGCGATACGGGAAAGACGGGTTAAAGATCACCTCAAACCAGCTCGTCACATGCGCCTTGCCGTTGATCATCTCGAAGCCGGCAGGCGTGTGCATCCACGAGTTGAGCGCCAGAATCCAGAAGGCTGACAGCGTGGTGCCGCCGGCCACCAGCAGCGTCGCGATGGTGTGCATGCGCTCGCTGACACGCTCACGCGCAAACAGCATCACGCCCAGCATGGTCGCTTCAAGAAAAAACGCCGTCAGCACTTCGTAGGCCAGCAGCGGCCCGGCGATGTTGCCGACCTTTTCCATATAGCCCGGCCAGTTGGTGCCGAACTGGAAGCTCATGGTGATGCCGCTCACCACGC
>JAZKHN010000174.1:0-3969 GCA_040385325.1 Pseudomonadota bacterium | reverse complement strand
GCCATGATCTGGTCGTTGGTGTTGACGTCGGGTGCGGGGATGTCCTTGTTGGGGCCGATGATGATGCCGATCTCGCTGGTGTAGCGGCGCGTCATGCGCTCGAGCTCGCCGCGCGACAGCTTCTTGGGGTCGACACGGATGCCGCCCTTGGCGCCGCCGTAGGGCACGTTGACGGCCGCGTTCTTCACCGACATCCAGGCCGACAGCGCCATCACTTCAGACAGCGTCACGTCCTGGTGAAAACGCACACCGCCCTTGCCGGGGCCGCGCGAGACGTTGTGCTGCACGCGGTAGCCTTCGAAGTGGGCGACGGTGCCGTCGTCCATGTGAATGGGCACATCAACAATCAACACGCGCTTGGGGCGCTTGAGTGTTTCAGCCCAGCGTGCCAGGCTGCCCAGGTGCGGAATGACACGGTCAACCTGCTGCAGGTAGTTGCCCCAGGGGCCAAGGTTGTCTGCCTCGAGGTATGAGGGCAGGGGGTGCGCGCTGTGGTCTACGGCGGCTGCCGGTGCGGCTGCATGCGAGGTTGAGGTGGCCTTGGACATGGAAAACTCCTGTTGGGGGAATCGGTTGGAAGAGTCGATACCCGGAGCTTAGGAGTCCTGCTGCCAAATGTCCAAGGCAAGCTTGATTCGTTACTATGCAAAAAATGCATAACAACCGTTTCGCGTGGCCCGGCCGCTTTTTCTAGTCGAGTTTGGCGCCCGAGCGCGCAACGATGTTCGCCCACTTGTCTTTTTCGGACAGGCAGAATTTTGCGAATTCTTCGGGCGTGCTGGCCACGATCTCTGAACCGGAGTTGCGCAGTTGCGCAGACATTTCAGGCGTGCGAAAGGTGCGGGCAATTTCGGCCGCAATGCGGTTGGCGATCTCGGGCGGCGTATTTTTCGGCGCCCAGATGCCGTACCAGTTCGCCAGCGTGTAGCCGGGCACACCAGACTCTGCAACGGTGGGCGCATCAGGCAACAGGCCGGAGCGCTGCAGGCTGGTGACCGCCAGGGCACGCAGCTTGCCGCTGCGGATGTGCTGGAGCGATGAGGTCATGGAGTCAAACATCACCTGCACCTGGCCGCCCATCAGGTCGGTCAGCGCCGGTGCGGCACCGCGATAGGGAATGTGGACCATGTAGGTGCCCGTCATCTGCTTGAAGAGCTCTGCAGCCAGGTGCTGCGCGCCGCCGTTTCCGGAGGAGCCGAACGACAGCTTGCCCGGATTGGCTTTGGCATAGGCGATCAGCTCTTTCACATTTTTGACCGGCAACTGTGGGTTCACCATCAGCACCAGGGGAACGGTGGTCAGCTGCGTGACCGGCGTGAAGTCGCGGATGACATCGAAGTTCATCTGCTTGAACATGGCCGGATAGATGACATGCACCGATGCATTGACGAGCAGTGTTTCGCCGTCGGGTTTGGCCTGGGCCACGGCGGCCGCGCCTATCAGGCTGCCGCCGCCCGGCCTGTTCTCAACGAAGAAGGACTGGTTCAGGCCTTTGCCGAGCTCCGTCGCGGCCACACGCGCAATGAGGTCGGCCGGGCCGCCCGCCGGATGCGGAACGATCACGCGCACCGGGCTGGCGGGGTAGGGGCGGGCGCTGCCCTGCGCGGCTGCGGGCAGTGCTGCGGCAGCAGCGAGTGCGGGAATGGCCTGCAGTACTGCACGGCGGTTGGGGTGTGCTGGGTTGTTGTGCTTGCGCATGTTGCCTCTGTTGTTGTGTAGTGCTGGTTGCCGGCAGATCCGGTCCGCGAACAATTCTAGGCAGGCGCTTCTGGCTGCGTCATGTGCGCCTGCACTAGCTGTTATGTGTTTATTGATGTGTGGATTGCGTGGGCTGCAATCCACAGTTTCAGGTCGTGAACTGCAGCGCAGCCAGCCGCGCATACACCCCACCGCGCTGCACCAGCTCATGGTGCGTGCCCTGCTCAACCACTTTGCCGTGGTCCAGCACGACGATACGGTCAGCCTGCTGCACTGTGGCCAGGCGGTGGGCGATAACGAGGGTTGTGCGGTTGCGCATGGCGGACTCAAGGGCCGCTTGGACCATGCGTTCGCTTTCGGCGTCGAGTGCGCTGGTCGCTTCGTCGAGCAGGAGCAGCGGCGAGTTCTTCAACATGGCGCGTGCAATCGCAATGCGCTGGCGCTGCCCGCCCGAGAGGCGCACGCCGCGCTCGCCGAGGAAGGTGTCATAACCCTCGGGCAGGGCGCTGATGAAGTCGTGCGCGAACGCGGCTTTGGCGGCAGCTTTGGTTTCTTCTTCAGTCGCACCGGGTTTGCCGTAGCGGATGTTCTCAAGTGCGCTTGTGGAGAAGATGACGGCGTCCTGCGGCACGATGCCGACGCGCTGGCGCAGGTCTTCAAGCGACATGTCGGCCGTACGTACGCCGTCGAGCTCGATGCGGCCGGAAGCCGGATCGTAAAAACGCAGCAGCAGCTGGAACACGGTGCTTTTGCCGGCGCCGCTGGGGCCGACGATGGCCACGGTTTCGCCGGGCGCGACGCTGAGTGAAAAGTCAGTCAGTGCAGGCTGCGTGGGCCGCGACGGGTAATGAAAGTTCACCGACGCGAATTTGACGGCGCTGCCTGCTTGCGTCACCGCCGCCGGCACCGGGTTGGCAGGGGACGTGACAGGTGAACGTGATTCAAGCAGTTCCATCAGGCGCTCGGTCGCACCAGCGGCGCGCAGCAGGTCGCCATACACCTCGCCCAACACAGCGGCGGCGCTGGCGAGAATGATCACGTAAACGACGGTTTGCCCGAGGTGGCCTGCAGAAATGTCGCCGCGCATGACGGCCTGTGTGCCCTGGTACAGGCCCCACAGCAGCGCCGCAGAGGTTGCGATGATGATGAAGGCTACCAGCACCGAGCGCGCCTTGGTGCGCCGCACCGCGACGTTGAAGGCGTTCGTCGTCGAGACATTGAAGCGCGTGGCTTCGCGGCCTTCTGCGGTGTAACTTTGCACCACGGGTATCGCATTGAGTACTTCAGCGGCGATGGCACTTGAATCTGCCACGCGGTCCTGGCTGGCGCGCGACAGCTTGCGCACGCGGCGGCCAAACCAGACCGATGGCGCGACGATGAGCACCAGCACGCCCAGCACCTGAAACATCAAATACGGGTTGGTATAGATCAGCATGACCAGCGCGCCCACGCCCATCACGCCATTGCGCAGGCCCATGCTCAGTGAAGAGCCGACAACGGTCTGCACCAGCGTGGTGTCGCCGGTCAGGCGGCTCAGCACCTCGCCGGTTTGTGTGGTCTCAAAAAACTCGGGGCTTTGCTGCACGACGTGTGAATAGACGGCGTTGCGCAGGTCGGCCGTCACACGCTCGCCCAGCCAGCTCACCATGTAGAAGCGCCCGGCTGAAAACAGGCCCAGTGCCGCCGCGACAGCGAACAGTTCAAAAAAGTGGCTGCGCAGGGCGACCAGCTGCTCGCCCTTGCCTGCGGCACTTCCGCTTACCAGGCTGCCGTTGACCAGCCCGCCATCAATCAGGCTGCGCAGCGCCAGCGGAAACACCAGCGTCGCAATGGCCGCCATCACCAGGAAAAACCCGGCCAGTGCAATCCGCCCCCAGTAAGGGCGCAGGAAGGGCACAAGCCCTGAAAGTGAGCGCGGCGAACCCTTGGGCGCGTCTGGAGAGATAGGGGAGGTGGCCATCTGTCAAGTTTAGCGTCAAAAGTTTGCCCATACAAAGACCGCCTTGACAATATTTGCTTAGGCATGTATTATTCGTCCCATGGCTCCCAAAACCACCCCACAAAACCCGCAAGCCGCAAGCGGGACCAATCCACTCATCGATGGCCTGACATGCCCGATGGTGGAGTTTTACCGTGCGAAAGGCTACAAACCGGATGACAGCGTCGCGTATTTGATGCGCCGCATCATTTCGGTGGCCAGCCAGCAGATCGAGCGCGAGCTTGAACCGACAGGGCTGACCAATGCGCAGTGGGTGCCGCTGCTCAAGCTCT
>JAZKHN010000173.1:0-4554 GCA_040385325.1 Pseudomonadota bacterium | reverse complement strand
GGCTGGGTGAGCTGCATCTTCGCGGCCTTGAAGCTCTGGCCGGTGACGTCAATATCGACACCCGTGAGGTCAACCCGCTTGACCGAGACCAGCGAGGTTTTGCCCTCGGCCAGCAGGATGTCGCTCACCGCAATTTGGGGTGCGGTGATCTGCAGGGTCGGCGTTCTCCCAGCTCCAGTTGACTGCGAGTTAAAGCCAAGCTGGGCATCAATCTGGCCGCCCAGGGCGGGCAACAGGAACTGCCCTATGTATTTGGCGGCCATGTTCAAAGGCCAGGCAGCCAGCGTTGCGGTGACCTGCGCTGACTGGTCAGTCGCTGTGCCGCTGAAGGCAAATTTGGCAGGCATGGCAGGTGTCAGGGGTTTAGCGGGCGGCTGTCTGGCGGAGACGGGCGCCGGCGCTGTGGCATCAAGCCCAAGCGAACCACTGAACCGCAGCGGAGAACCAGCCGCAAAAGGATATGCAATAGCTGATGCGTCCAGCGTGACATCCGCCAGCCGCACCTGCGCCGGCGAGGCCAGGGTTTCGTCCAGCCAGCTGACCCGGCCATCGCGCACCGCAACGCTGGCCACCTGTACTTTCCAGGGGGTGGGGGCGGCAGCTGCGGTTTTTGGCGCGACCGGGGGAGGTGGACTGACTTTTGGCCCGGTACTGGCTGTGCTGCCTGGGTCCACAGGCAACAGGTTGAGCTTGCCCGCGCGATCGCGCGACACACTCAATACAGGCCCCAACAGTTCCACCTTTGACAGCTTGACGGACTGGGCCAGTGGCTGGACGTCATCCATGCTGATGCGCAACTGATCGAAGGCCAGGATTTCCTGGCCCGCCGCCGGCGCCATGCCGGGCTTGCCCGGGGCTACGGGTTTTGTCGTGCCCAGCAAACGCACCTTGTCGGCCGTCAGCAGGCCGGACACCTTGACCACCGCAGCCGGCGTTTGTTCGAACGAGACCTTTGTATCTGCATTGAGCACGGCACTTTCCAGGCGGAAAGGCAGGCCTGCCGGCACATAGCCAAGGTAAGGCGTGAGGTCAAAACCACTCAGCTTGAAAGTTGCGTCCGTCTTGCGGGTCTGGGCGAAAGGCGTACCCTCGGCCGCCGTGTCAAAACTGCTGCCGTTGAGTCTGAAAGCCAGGTGCGGTGCGGTTTTGACATCGCGCTGGGAGTTGAGGTTGCTCAGGAAGGGAACGGACAGGTCCAGCGCCCGCAGCTCATGTACCTTGCGGACGGACTGGTCGTCAAAATCAAGCTGGCCGCCCCTGATGACGATGTTGTAGAGCGCAAACCGGGGCGGATCAGCGGCCGGCGGCGCGTCCGCTGCGGGTTTGAGGCGCTCAATGATGTCGTCGATGTCATAACGCCCCTGGCCGAAATGGGTCAGGGATATGGCCGGCGCATCGACCTCAATCGCATCAGCCACAGGCGCCAGCCGCAGCAGGGACTGCAGTTCACCATCTATATATATGCGCCTGATGCCGAGCTGGGGAGTTTTCTGGGGAGAACCGGGCTGGACAGCCGACGCTGCCACGCCGTTTGGCGCGCTGGTTTTGGCTATGGCCAGATCGTTGACCGTCAGTTCCAGCGACCAGGGCCTGAAGTCTATGGACCCAACCGTGACCTGGCGGCCCAGTTTGTCAGAAGCAATTTTTTCAATCTGGCTTTTGGCAATGCCTGGCACCAGGGCATAGGCCAGTACCCAGAACAGAAGCAAACCGCCCACAGACCAGGCTGCACGTCGCTGCCACTTTCGGGATCTGGCCACACCGACTGCAGCGGAAGGAATCTGTTTGCCCCTCGCCAGCCATTTGTCCCTTGTTTTTGTCGTTGAGTCTGCAGTTGTGTCAGGAATCGTCATATCCCCGAGTCTTGAACGCCAAAGGGCAAACGTCAATCCTTTGTTTGAAGATTGATATTCACTGTGGGGCCTGCGTCAGGGCTGATGAACCTGGCGTGAAATATTGCCGGCAAGGTTTTGCCCACCCCAAAAGCAAAAACCCCGGCCAGCTTGACTGTCCGGGGTTGGCGGCGGGCTATAAAGCTCATGCCGTCAGGGGTTTCGCAACAGGAGAGATGAATCGTCCCCAGTGCGATTGGAGGCAAGTGATTACCTCCAGGTTTGCCGGGGTTGGTTACCCGGTAGAGTCCGATTGACTCGGACACCTGCAGATTAAACGTGCAGCACCTGACGCACAAGGCAAACTTTTAAATCACAGAAGCTCCTGTGATTGCCATCAGCTTGGAACTGTGTAAAAAAACAGCTTGGGGGAAGCCGCCGCCCACCCAAACGGTGCAGCTGACTTGTAGGTCAATGCCGCAACTTAACTTAGAGCAATCCTTCAAAAAGCCGCCGTAAGACCTTGATTTTACCCATTTCGGGCGGAATATACAGTTTTTCATCGCTTTATTAATATAAGGAATAAGTTACTTATTATTGACAGGTTATTAACCAACCCCATAGAATTCCGCCAGTTCCCGAAAACCAAGGGACAACCCGAACCCGCTGCCCCCGCTCATTGAGAAGCAGGCAACGTCAAACCAAGGGTCAACACAGCAAGGGCCAACGACGGCACAACCTGGTTTGATGGCGACCCAATCCAGGCTCAACAGGCTCCGACCTGCAACGGAACCCGCTGGGCAACAGAGAAGGAGTGCTATGACAGCGCAAGCAAATTCCAGCCTGAGGCTCCGCCTTGAGGCGCACCTGAAAAACGTTCAAGGCAGTGCTGCAAGCATTGCCGACGACATTGCCCAGGGCTTTTTCGAAATTACACACAACGGCTTTGCCCTTCTGGGTCTGGCTGTGGTGTTTGCCGTCATCACGCTGACCGCCCGCCCGGACCTGCGCCAGGCTGGTGAGGGCAAGCTGATCACCTGGCTGCAGGCCCGCCAGGAGGCCGTCATTGGCTTCACCGAGCCCGATGCGATAGACCGCGCCACCGCGTCCAACCCCAAGGACCTGCCCAAACAACAGGCTGCCCTGGCCTACTGGCTGAGCCGCAAGTACGGCGTGGCGCCCGAGCCGCTGAGCGTGCTGGTGTCTGAAGCGTTCGAGATTGGCCAGAAAGCCAAACTCGACCCGACGCTGATACTGGCCATCATGGCCATCGAGTCCGGATTTAACCCCTTTGCCCAAAGCCCCGTGGGCGCCCAGGGCCTGATGCAGGTCATGACCAAGGTGCATCACGACAAATACGAAAATTTTGGCGGCAAGCTGGCGGCATTCGACCCCGTGACCAACCTTCGGGTGGGTGTGAAGGTACTGCAGGAATGCATCAGCCGCGCGGGTTCGGTCGAAGGTGGCCTCAAGTTTTACGTAGGCGCCGGCAACATGGACGACGACGGCGGTTATGCGGGAAAGGTGATGGCGGAACATGCGCGGCTGCAGGCAGTTGCCGGCGGCAAGGGCCTTTCACCTTTCCACACTTCCCCGGCACGTACCATCCCTGTCAAGGCAGAACCTGTCGAACCCGCAGACCACAAATCGGTTGAAAAAGTCGCCGCCTTGGCGCAGTCCTGAAGCCCCGCTCCGGGCGCTCTGGTACGTTTGGTCGGGTACACTTCAAGGGTGCGCAACTGGCGATAGGCACAGCGCCTCCAGAGCTTCTGGCAGGACCTGATGCTGACGTGGGACACCACTGGGAAGCGCACCGCTGAGGCCTTGTCGGCCAAAGCGTTCAGCCGTTCGCCTGGGCAGCCCTTGTTTCATTGCTTCAATGACTGACAGGGACCACGTCTTTAAGGACTGCCATGTACGATCGCAACATTCTTGTTGAACAAGCCGACCCCGAAATTTTTGCCGCCATCCAGGCCGAACACGCGCGCCAGGAACAGCACATCGAGCTGATCGCCAGCGAAAACTACGCCTCGCCGGCCGTCATGGCAGCGCAAGGCTCGCAACTCACCAACAAATACGCAGAAGGCTACCCGGGCAAGCGCTACTACGGCGGCTGTGAATTCGTCGATGTCGCCGAACAGCTTGCCATTGACCGCATCAAGAAGATTTTTGGCGCCGATGCAGCCAACGTGCAACCGCATTGCGGCGCATCTGCCAACGAAGCCGTCTTTCTGGCTTTCCTCAAACCCGGCGACACGATCATGGGCATGAGCCTGGCCGAAGGCGGTCACCTGACGCACGGCATGGCGCTGAACATGAGCGGCAAGTGGTTCAACGTGGTGAGCTACGGCCTCAACGACAAGGAAGAAATCGACTATGACGCCATGGAGCGCAAGGCGCATGAGTCAAAGCCCAAGCTGATCATTGCAGGCGCCTCTGCCTACAGCCTGCGCATCGATTTTGAGCGTTTCGCCAAGGTGGCCAAGGCTGTCGGCGCGATCTTCATGGTTGATATCGCCCACTACGCCGGCCTGGTGGCTGCGGGTGTATACCCCAACCCCGTGCCGCACGCCGATATCGTCACGTCGACCACACACAAAAGCCTGCGCGGCCCGCGCGGCGGCATCATTTTGATGAAGGCCGAGCACGAAAAAGCCATCAACAGCGCCATCTTCCCCGGCCTGCAAGGCGGCCCGCTGATGCACGTGATTGCTGCAAAGGC
>JAZKHN010000172.1:0-2651 GCA_040385325.1 Pseudomonadota bacterium | reverse complement strand
CGCAAAACCGGTTGATCAAACTCGAACCCGCACGCGGCGCTTTTGTCGCGGCACCTTCTGTGATTGAGGCGCGCCAGGTGTTTGCCGTCAGGCGCATGCTTGAGGCCGAAATGACACGCGCTTTTGTGCGCGAGGTCACGCCGGCCAAGATCAAGGCGCTGAAAGAGCACGTCGCCAAAGAGAAGGCTGCCGTGGCACGCGCAGACGCCGCAAGCCGCACCGAGCTGCTGGGCGACTTTCATGTGCGCATGGCTGAACTCATGGGCAATGAAGTTCTGGCGCAACTGCTGGGCGAGCTGATCTCGCGCTGCGCGCTGATCACATTGATGTATCAGACGGCCACCGCCGCCGAATACTCCAGCGATGAGCATTCGGGCATCATCCGCGCCCTGGCCGCAAAAGATGAAGCACTGGCGGTGCAGCTTATGACGGAACACCTTCTCAACGTGGAGAAAAATCTCGCCTTTGACCGCAAGGTCCCCAGCAACGATTTGTCTATGGCGCTGTCATGAACAATGCAGGCTACCCTCGAGATCTTGCAGGCTACGGCCGTGATGTGCCGCATGCACAGTGGCCGGGCAAGGCGCGCATAGCAGTGCAGTTTGTACTGAACTATGAAGAAGGCGGCGAAAACTCGGTGCTGCATGGCGATGCGGGCTCTGAGCAGTTCCTCTCCGAGATGTTCAACCCGCCTGCATTCGCAGACCGCCACCTGAGCATGGAGAGCATTTACGAATACGGCTCACGCGCCGGCGTATGGCGCATCCTGCGCGAGTTTGAAAAACGCAAACTGCCGCTCACAGTGTTTGGTGTCGGCATGGCGCTGCAGCGCGCGCCTGATATCACCGCTGCGTTCGTCGAACTCGGCCATGAAATTGCCTGCCACGGCTGGCGCTGGATCAACTACCAGCAGATCGACGAAGCCACCGAGCGCGAGCACATGCGTTTGGGGCTGGAAGCCATTCAAAAGCTCACTGGTACACGCCCATCAGGCTGGTACACGGGCCGCGACAGCCCGAACACCCGCAGGCTGGTGGCCGATGACGGCGCGCTGGTGTACGACAGTGATTACTACGGCGACGACCTGCCCTTCTGGACGGACGTCAAACGCAGCGACGGCGTGGTGGTGCCCCGGCTGGTGGTGCCGTATGCGATGGACACCAACGACATGCGTTTCTCGCTTCCCCAGGGCTTTTCGCAGGGTGAAGATTTTTTCACCTATCTGCGGGACAGCTTCGATGCGCTGTACGCAGAAGGTTCGCCCGATGGTGAAGACCGGCCGAAGATGCTGAGCATAGGCATGCACTGCCGCCTGCTCGGCAGGCCGGGCCGCATCGTCGCGCTGCAGCGCTTTCTCGACCATATCGAAAAGCATGAGCACGTGTGGGTTTGCAGGCGTATCGAGATTGCAAGGCATTGGGAGAAAACCCATCCCTGCGCCCCCAGGTGAGACGCGACATGACCATCACCCTTGAACAACTTAACAGTGCCTCACAAGCCGAAGCCGCGTTGCTGCTCGACGGCCTGTATGAACACTCGCCCTGGATCGCCGACAAGGCACTCGCGCGCCGCCCCTTCAAATCACTTGCACACCTCAAGCATGAAATGGTGCGCGTCGTAGAGGACGCAGGCCGCGCTGGACAGGTCGCCCTCATCAAGGCCCACCCTGAGCTCGCGGGCAAGGCGATGGTCGACAACAGCCTCACCGCAGAGTCAACGCATGAGCAAAAAACCGCGGGCCTGACGCAGTGCACAGCGGAAGAGCTGGCCCACATAAAAAAGCTTAATAGCGACTACAACGCGAAATTCGGCTTTCCCTTCGTTCTTGCGGTGCGAGGCACCCGCGGCATCGGGCTGACCAAGCAGCAGATCATGGCCACGTTCGAGCGACGCCTGAACAATCATCCCGACTTCGAGCTTGGCGAGTGTTTGCGCAACATCAACCGGATTGTTGAATTGCGGCTCAATGACAAGTTCGGCGTGAACCCCGTCACGGGTAATGAGGTCTGGGACTGGCACGAACAGCTCGCGCAATACAGCGATCCGGGCTACGTCGAAAAAGGCCAGCTCACGGTGACCTACCTCACCGATGCACATCGCGCCTGCGCTGCGTTTATTTCCCGAACCATGCAGGAATGTGGTTTTGACGAAGTCGGTATTGACGCCGTTGGCAACGTGGTCGGCATTTACAGGGCGGCACAGCCCGGCGCGAAAACCCTGCTCACCGGCAGCCACTACGACACGGTGCGCAACGGCGGCAAATACGACGGGCGGCTCGGCATCTTCACACCCATGGCCTGCGTGCGGGAACTGCACCGCCAGGGCAAGCGTCTTCCGTTCAATATTGAAGTTGTGGGTTTTGCTGAAGAAGAAGGCCAGCGCTACAAGGCGACCTTCCTGGGTTCGGGCGCACTGGTCGGTGACTTCAAGCCCGAATGGCTGGACCAGAAGGACGCCGACGGCACCACCATGCGCGACGCGATGACGCATGCCGGCCTGTCGCCCGCAAACATTCCCGCCATCAAACGCAAACCTGAAAACTACCTTGGATTTGTCGAGGTGCATATCGAACAGGGGCCAGTGCTCAACGAGATGGAGCTGCCCCTGGGCATCGTGACGTCCATCAATGGCAGCGTGCGTTACCTCTGCGA
>JAZKHN010000171.1:3478-9959 GCA_040385325.1 Pseudomonadota bacterium | reverse complement strand
TGATGGCGCCGAACACCATGATCAGGCCGTGCATGGTGGTGAGCTGGTTGAACAGTTCAGGGTTGACGAGTTGCAGGCCGGGCTGGAACAACTCGGCGCGAATCAGCAGCGCAAGCACGCCACCGAACATCAGCATGAAAAAGCTGAACAGCAGGTACAACGTGCCGATGTCTTTATGGTTGGTTGCGTAAACCCAGCGACGCCATCCTGTCGGGGCATGGTCATGATGATCGTGGTCATCATGCGCATGATCGCCGTGTCCGTGGGGGTCTAGAACTGCACTCATCTTGGCTTCCTTTGGTGGCTCATTCGGGCTGCGAGCCGGTTAACTTTGTCATTGCGGCCGACGGGATGGTCTGGCGGCTGGAAATCGGGGTCTTGAACGTTCCGCAGCTTACTTGCGGGCAGCGAGAACTTCTGCCGGCTGCACCAGCTGGCCGGTCTGGTTGGACCAGTTGTTCTTGGTGTAGGTGGCCACAGCCGCCAGGTCGGTGTCGCTCAGTGCCTTCCAGGAAGGCATCGCACCACCGGCGGCGCCGTTCAGCAAAATCATGATCTGCTTTTTGTGGTCAGCGTCAACTACAACGGCAGAGCCGTCGAGCGGCTTGATCGGGCCGGCACCCTTGCCGTTGGCCTGGTGGCAGGCCGCGCAATTGGCTGCGTAAACCTTCTCGCCGCGTGCCTTCAGGTCCACCAGCGTCCAGACCTTGGTCGGGTCATCAAGCTTGGCGGCGGCTTCCTTGGCCTTCACGGCCACCCATGCGGTGTAGTCGGCAGCCGAGACCACCTTGACATGGATGGGCATGTAGGCGTGTTCCTTGCCACAGAGTTCCTGGCACTGGCCATAGTAGTCGCCGATTTTTTCTGCACGAAACCAGGTGTCGCGCACGAACCCGGGAATCGCATCCTGCTTGATGCCCAGCGAATTCACAGCGAAGGCGTGGATCACGTCATTGGCGGTCGTGATGATGCGGACCTTCTTGTTGACCGGAACCACCATCGGGTTGTCGACCTTGAGCAGGTAGTTGTCCGGCACATCCGCACCTTTGGGGCCGCCGTTGTTGGACATTTCGCGGTGTGCGTTGTCCAGAGTAGATACAAAAGCAATGCCTTCGCCTTCACCCTTGATGTAGTCGTAACCCCATTTCCACTGCATGCCGGTGGTCTTGATGGTGAGGTCAGCGCTGGTGGTGTCCTTCTGGGCGACAAGGATCTTGGTGGCAGGGAGGGCCATGCCGATCACGATCAGGAAAGGAACGATGGTCCAAGCGATTTCAACCAGCGTCGACTCATGAAAGTTGGCAGCCTTGTGGCCCTGGGATTTGCGGTGCTTCCAGATGGAATAAAACATCACGCTGAACACCGCGATGAAGATCACGATGCAGATGATCATGATGAACCAGTGCAGCCAGTGTTGCCCTTCGGCGATTTTGGTGACTGCGGGGTGCAGGTTGAGCTGATTGACAGCTGGCCCACCGGGCAAATCCTTGACGGCATAAGCTGCAGTGCTGGCCAATGCGGCCCCGGAAGCCAGAAGCGCGGCGGCGTGTTTCGCCAGGCGCTGGGTCATTTTGCTTATGGTTTTGCTTACGTTCATCGTGATCACTTTTATGGCTTCCATTGCTGGTCGAATCGCTGGCCGGGGTGCTTAGCAAGGCATCCGGCTTAATTTAACCTGCTGATTATAAAGTTAGCGCCGGGCCTGCCCTGCACCGCCTGATGATTTATTGACGGCCAGCAGCGTGAAAAAGGCGTTCTGCGGGACGCTTTCAGGATGTTTGCGGGGTCTGGGATGCCCTCAGCGCAAAACGGATTTCACGCGCCAGGGCTGGCCTGAGTTCAGGACGCAGGTGCCGGCCCACACGCACAGACTGGCCCTGACCGGAGACTTCTATCAACGAGCCATCACCACTTTTTGGCTCGACGCGAACCCACTGGCGATTGAAAGCCGCACGCTGCATGCGACCGCCGTTTTCAAGCTCGACCACGAGTTGTCCGCCCTGCAGCACGATTTTTTCGCCATCGCGGGCGTGCCGCGCATAAACCACAAAGGCCGCACCGACAGCCAGCAATTCAAGCCAGGCAAACGGCATCACCATGCGGGCGCCCTGAACCCAGAAAAAAATGGCGATGCCCATGGAAACCACGCAGAGCGACACATACATCCAGCCCAGTTGCGCAGGTGTAACGGAGCAATTGCGTTTGAGCAGCCATTGCACGCTGTCTGAAGCGCGCTGGCGGTCATCCTGGACAGACAACACACTGGCAAAACGGAAGGGGGAGGCGGCAAGCGCAGAAGTGGTTTGCGACACGGAGCGACACCTGAAAAAGCAGCACCGGGAGCGCGCCGCCGTAGGCCTGGGAACATGCCCGAAATTACAGCGTGATTATAGCCAGCTTGCACCCCAGCGCGACGTATCCCGGACGGCTAACGCCCGTCTTTCAACATGGCGCGCATGTCTTCAACGGATACAGAACTCATGGCACTGACCTTGAGCCTGGGCTGCGGCCTCAAGGCATGGCCGTAAATCACCTCGAATGTCAGGGCCAGCCGGCCGTCCGGACCTGTGGCAAGCCTCTCCGCGAGCAGGTTTTCAAGCCGCGCCTTCCATTGCCTTCCGCGCAGGCCGGCAAATCTTGCGGGGTGGAAGTTGCGGCCCAGTTCGCTGAGCTCCTGCAGCAGGCGGGCCGGCGTTTCATAGGTGAGTGTGATGCGCTCCATGTCCATCACCGGCTCGGCAAAGCCCGCCTGCACCAGCATGTCGCCCCAATCGTGCATGTCGGTCAGCTCATGGCCGGCAGGCGGCCAGCCCAATTCCCTGTACAGCTCGCGCAGTTCGATCGCGGTATCAGGCCCCAGACAGGAAAACATCAGAAAGCCGTTGACCCTGAGCGCCGCGTGCCACCTGGCCAGCAGCGCCTGCGGATCGGCAGCTTCATGCAGCGCCATGTTGGCCCAGAGCATGTCAACACTGGCCGGAGGGGGCAGCTCAAACCGGGTTTCGGGGCCAAACCAGCCCGCAGGATTCCACCAGGGAACAGCAATCGCCTCAACAGCCTGCTGCTCCTTTGCTGTATCCATTTCGGATACAAAACGCGCGGCCTTCGGATATTTCTGCGACAACGTCGCGTGCGCCTTCAGGCCGCCGCGCACCGCGCCCCAATGCGCCCAGGCCAGCGGCGCAAGCTTGATCCACTGCAGGCGATCCATCATGCGGCCGGCCACTTCTTCATGCAGCCAGGGCGACTGCGCAGGCGCCACCTGCTGCCAGCGCGCGACGGCACCCGGGTCCAGTGTGGGTGGGCGCTCGGTGGTGGTCATATGGGGATGGGATGAAGGCGAACCGCAGAGAGCGGCAAGCTGGCGAGTATATTGATCCCCGTGTTCCAACGCCTTGTCAGCTCCGCAAACCGCACCTTGTGGCCCGGTCTATCCAGCCAGTGCGCCGTGTGCCGCAGCTGGCCGTCAGCTCAGGTGTGCGAGGCCTGTACATCGCGCTTTTCACCTGAACTTGTTCGCTGCACGGGCTGCGCACAGGCATTGCCGACCGGCCTCTCACTGGGGGCAAGCCGCGGCCCCCGCCTTTGCATGGATTGCATCAGGACCCCCTCGCCGCTAGCCGCCATGCTGGTCGCCACCTCCTATGCCTACCCGTGGTCAGACCTGATCACGCGCTACAAATTCGGCGAGCGGCCGGGCTGGGCGGCCTTTTTCGCGGGTTTGCTGCTGCAGGCGCAGGGTGTCAGGCAGACACTGGCAGGTCTTGATGCCCGTGACCTGATGATCCCCATGCCGCTGTCGGCAGAACGCCTGCAGTCACGAGGCTTCAACCAGGCCTGGGAGCTGGCAAGTGCGCTGGCAAAACAGTCGGCCAGCCCCGCCAGGGTCGATGCCCTGCTTTTGCTGCGGACAAGAAACACGCGGCCGCAGACTGAACTGAAGCGTGAGGCACGGCTGGCCAACGTCAAGGGTGCTTTCCAGATTGATCCGCTACGCCTTGCCGAAATTGCCGGCAGGCGGGTGGTGCTGGTCGATGACGTGGTGACCAGCGGCGCGTCCATCTTCACGGCGGCGCGGGCAGTGAAGGCTGCCGGTGCCACAAGCGTCACAGGTATCTCCATCGCAAAAACCGACCTCGCCTGATCAGGCCGACTGCCCCGGCGACAATCCAGCGATGTTCAATATCGTCCTGGTCGAGCCCGAAATCCCGCCCAACACCGGCAACGTCATCCGCCTGGCAGCCAACACCGGCTGCCGCCTCCACCTGATCGAACCACTCGGCTTTTCGATGGATGACAAACAAATGCGGCGGGCCGGACTGGACTATCACGAATACACAAAAGTACTGCGCCACGCGGACTGGGCGGCCTTTCTGGGCAGCGAAAAGCCCGCCCCTGACCGGCTCTTTGCCCTGACCACCCACGGCACCCAAAACCTCTACGACGCCGCCTTCAAGCCCGGTGACTGGCTGGTATTCGGGGCCGAGACCCGCGGCCTTTCGGAAGAAGTTCGCAAATCATTTGCACCCCAGCAACGACTGAAAGCGCCCATGCAGCCTGGCCAGCGCAGCCTCAATCTGTCAAATACGGTAGCGCTCACTGTCTTTGAAGCGTGGCGCCAGAACGGGTTCGAAGGTATGGCGCCCATCACGCACGCCTGACCGCGTCTTGCCCAGGCTACCAGTTGCGTCACTTTGGCGACACAGGCTCTTTTGCTTTAGACGCCGCCACCTTGAAAGAACTGCGGGAAAACCCTAAACTTGAGGCATCAAGCTTTAGACCTAAAGTAATTCATGCAAGCCAATCCGACCGGACCAACTCGCGTACCTCCACACTTCCTTGCGGTTCACAAGACTGGCAGGAGCCCTTCCGTGAACATGCTTATTCAACGTATTTTCGGGACCACCATCCATGGCGGCAGCAGCGCCATCAACCGCAGGCAATTGCCGATCGAACAGATCAGGCACAGCCTGCGCAGCACGCTGGATGACTGCAAGGACAAGGACATACGCGCCCAGCGTGTGATGTTCAAGATCAATGCCGCCAAAACGCCCGCCGATCTGTGGATGCTGCGCAGCGACCTGCACCAGTGCATATCCCAGGTTCACAGCCAGAGCGTCGCTGTCGAACGGATCAACAGCCTGGTCGATGTGTTTGAGGGCTGGATTCCCCCTTCCCAGCTGACACGCATTCAGGGCTGATATCCAGGGCGGATCCGACCCCCTGCTCCGGCGCCCTTTTCAGCCGTAAAGACGCACCAGCGCCTCGGCCACGCAGCAGGGTTTGTCTCCCCCCTCACGCTCTACCGTTACATTCCAGGTCAGCTGCATGCCGCCGTTGTCTATAGGCTCGGCCGCCAGCAGCTTCATGCGGGCCCGCACACGGCTGCCGACCGGCACAGGCGCGGTAAATCGCACCTTGTTCAGGCCGTAGTTGACACCCATACGAACGCTGGCGACCTCAAAAGACGATTCAAAAAACCAGGGCATCAGCGACAGTGTCAGAAAGCCGTGCGCAATCGGCGCGCCGAAAGGCCCGGCGGCGGCTTTTTCAGGGTCGACATGAATCCACTGGTGGTCATGTGTGGCATCGGCAAACTGGTTGACCTGCGGCTGGGAAATGACAGTCCAGTCGCTGACGGCGACTTCCTGGCCCACACAGGCAGCCAGGTCAGCAAGGGTTTGAAAAGTTTTCATGGATGAAGTTGGGCTTCTAGAGCCTTCAGAAATTCGATTGGCGGGGATGCAGGGCAAGGCGCACGGAGCGCAGGGAGGTTTTTGGGGTCAGAGCCCAAAAACCGCGAGGATTCCGAGCACCGCGCAACGCAGCCATGCGCCCGGGAATCGGTTTTATGAAGGCTCCTTACCGGTTCAACCAGTCGCAGATGCCCTGCCACTGCTCCAGGTCCTTGCCGACCCGGCCCGGCGAGACGTCAAACACGCTCAGCCCCCGCGCCGCCAGATGGATGTAGTTTTGCGTGTCACGCAAATAGCCCAGTACCGGCAGGCCGAGGTTGTCGACAAAGTCATGCAGCTTGTCGGCCGCAATCGTGCGCGAATCCACACGCATGCCGACGATGCCCACCTGCACCTTGCCCGCACGGCGGTGCTCGGCCAGCTGGTCAAGAAAAGCGCGCGTGGCAAAGATGTCAAACACGCTGGGCTGCAGCGGCACGATGATCTTGTCGGCCACCTTGACCACGTCGTTCAGGCGCGAGCCGTGCAGGCCGCCGGGAGTATCGAGCACCACATGGGTGGTGCCCTTGGGCGGCTTGACCAGTTCTGATGTGACGTCCCAGCTCGTAATGGGACGGGCTGCCGGCGGACGCAGGCCCAGCCACAGCGCGGTCGACTGCTGCCTGTCCGCGTCGCCCAGCATCACCGCGTGGCCCCTGCTTGCAAAGTAGCCGGCGACGTTGGTGGCAAGTGTCGATTTGCCGACGCCGCCTTTCGGGTTGGCTACAACTACGACCGGCATGGCG
>JAZKHN010000171.1:0-3378 GCA_040385325.1 Pseudomonadota bacterium | reverse complement strand
GGCCCCTTCGGCATGGGATTTTTCAGCGAATCACAAACCATACTGCACGTCGCCGAACTGGGCGTGGTGATGTTCCTTTTTGTCATCGGCCTGGAAATGCAGCCCACCCGGCTCTGGTCCATGCGCCGGCAGATTTTCGGGCTGGGCATGCTGCAGGTGGCTGCCTGCGGCGCATTGCTGACGGGCGTAGGCATGCTGGGCGGCTTCAGCCCGGCGGTGTCCTTTATCGCGGCCATGGGTTTTGTACTGTCTTCCACGGCCATCGTGATGCAGCTGCTGGACGAAAGCGGTGACACCTCCACCCCGCGCGGCCAGCGCATCGTCTCCATCCTCCTGTTCGAAGACCTGGCCATCGTGCCGCTGCTGGCCATCGTCGCTTTCCTCGCACCCGCACCGGCTGAAGCCAGCGTGTCGCGCTGGGTGACGATTGGCGTGGCGCTGGTGGCAGTCATCGGGCTGATCGCCGTCAGCCGCTGGCTGCTGAACCCGTTTTTCCGCGTGCTGGCACGTGCCAATGCGCGTGAGGTCATGACCGCGGCAGCACTGCTGGTGGTGCTGGGCGCGGCGCTAGCCATGCAGTGGGGCGGCCTGTCCATGGCCATGGGCGCATTCGCCGCCGGCGTGATGCTGTCCGAATCCACCTTTCGCCATCAACTGGAGGCCGACATCGAGCCTTTCCGGGGCATTCTGCTCGGCCTGTTTTTCATGGGTGTCGGCATGTCGCTGGACATCAGGCTGGTGCTGGCCGACTGGCCCCTCATCATCGGCGGCACGCTGGTGTACATGCTGGTCAAGGGCGGCGCGATCTACGGCGTGGCGCGCGCCACACGCGCCAGCCACGGGGATGCCCTGCAGCGCTCGGCCATGATGGCGCAGGGCGGCGAATTCGCCTTTGTGCTTTATTCAGCCGCCGCCACGGCCGGCATCGTCGATGCCAACGTCAACGCAGTCCTGACCGCCGCCATCATCGTCTCCATGGCGCTCACGCCACTGGCCGTCATGGCGCTGCGCTGGGTCATGCCGGCAGCCCCCGAGCAAAGCATGGAAGGCGTTGAAGACGTGATGGCCGGCGAGGCGCATTCAGGCAGCGTGCTGGTCATCGGCTTCGGCCGTTTCGGGCAGATCGCCAGCCAGGCCCTGCTGGCGCGCGGCATTGACGTGGTCATCATCGAAAGCGATACCGACATGATCCGCGCAGCGGCGAAATTCGGCTTCAAGGTCTTCTACGGCGACGGCACCCGCCTTGACGTGCTGCATGCCAGCGGTGCCGCGCACGCCAAGGCCATCCTCGTGTGCGTGGACAAAAAGGACACCACGACCCGCATCGTCGAGCAGCTCAAGCATGAATGCCCGCTCACACCGGTGATGGCCCGCTCCTACGACCGGCAGCACGCGATTGACCTGATACGCCTGGGCGTCGACGCCCAGGTGCGCGAAACCTTCGAATCCGCGCTTGTCTTCGGCAGTGAAGCGCTGCGTGTGTTCGGTGTGGATGAAAACGACATCGCCGAAGTGACCGAAGACATACGCCGCCGCGACACCGAGCGCTTCGAGCTCCAGCTGGCTGGCGACATCAGCAGCGGCGTCGGCCTGATGCACGGCAACCGCTGGACACCCACCCCGCTCACCCAGCCGCAGCGCGAAGGCCGGGCACTTAACGACGAAGCGGCTGACGCGATTGAGCAGCCGGATGCATCAGCAACGCCTGAAAAAGCGCCCAGCGCCTGACGGCATTCAATCCAGCCGGCCTTCGGTGCGCTTTTGCCGCAGCCTAACGCCAGAAATTGCTATTAATTTAGTAGCTACTCACGCTCGTATTTAAAGGGCTGCAGCCGTTTTATGCCTCAAAACTGGCCTGTTTTGACGGCTTTGGTCGTCAACCCGGGGCCGCAGGAAGCTTTGGTACATTAATTTTAACGTATACATTAAAAATTTACCGTATACGTTAATTTTTTGTCGTATACAGCAAAATTATGGGCCGTCAGCCTAGCGCGACATCCGCTCGGCTTCGCGCCGCTGCTCAATGGCGCGGCGCTCGACGCAGATGGCGGTGTTGGTGAAGGCGGGCCTGGCGCACTGCTCGCTCATGCAAGTCTGGTAGCCGAGCAGCATCCGCCCTTCGCAGGCCTGTTGCGGGGTGGCGGCGCCGGCTGCCGGGCTGGGTGCGGCGCGCTCGGCGGATGGGGTCGCAGCTGGCGCTGCTGCGGATGCGGCCTTCGCGGGTGCCGGTTTGGCTGCCTTGTCCTTATCCTTGTCTTTTTCCTTGTCAGCAGCGGCCTTTTTGGCTGCCGCGGCGCGGGCGGCGGCCTGTGCCGATGCGGCAGCCTGGGGGCTGGACGCTTGCGCAGCAGGGGCGGACGCAGGCGCTGACGCAGCTGAGGATGCCGGGGCCGGGGGGGCCGAAGCTGCCGGGGCGGTCACAAACGAAGCTGCAGGTGCAGACGCAGCCAGCAAGGCCGCCGCGGCGGGATCGACCGGCGCGGAAGGCGACATCAGCTTGAAGGCGATGCCCGCCACAGCCAGCACGGCGATGGCGGCCCCCGCGAGCAGTGCTGTTTTGGGCCCGGCGGGGGGGGCGACGGCCGCCGACGGTTGTGCGGTTGCCGAAGCAGCAACTGGCGCCGCGGCCATCGCAGCCTGAGCAGGAAGGGAAGCAGAAGCGGCCGTGCCCAGCCTGGTTGCATCCGGGTCGGCCTTGACCGCAGCAGGCGACGCGACCGGGCCAAGCGGCAGCGACGGAGTCTGGGCGGCGGTGGCTTCCAGCGCCTGCCAGGCGGCGTCGGTGTTGTCTGCCGGCTTGACCGCAACATCACTGGCTGGCCGGGGCTGCAGCACGGTTTTGTCGAGCGCGGGAGAGCCGCTTAGCTGCGTGACGGTGCCGGAGCGGGTGCCCACATCAGATTCATCTCCAGACACGCCCAGCTTTTTCAGGCGGCGGCGCGCCAGGTCGGCGTAGATGCCGGACGGAAACTTGGCCAGAAAGCCCTGGATGTCTTCAACGTCGACCGACTCCTTGATGTCTTTCCAGTAGACGAGTTCGAGTTCCTGCGTCACGATGGAGGCGCTGGTGCCGCCGGTATTTGTATTGGTGCTGCTGACGCCGCTGTTGGTGTTGACCAGCGACTCGCCGGGCATCATCGTGGCCGTCCATGTCGAATTGCTGCCCTTGCCCGGCGCGGCGGCGGGGGGCACAACGGTAATGTCAGTGGCATCGCGGCAGGCTGCGGCGAACGCGGCAGAGAACTCCTGCGCGCTTGAATACCGCTGGTCGCGCGACTTGGCGAGCGATTTGGCCACTACCGCATCAATCGCCGGCGGCAGGCGGTTGTTATAGAAGGTCGCCGCAGGTGGTGTGTAGTTGACGATCTGCTGGATGAC
>JAZKHN010000170.1:0-10661 GCA_040385325.1 Pseudomonadota bacterium | reverse complement strand
TGGTGGTGGGCGCCATGGCCATGGTGATGTATGAGCTGTTCAGCTATATCGAGAAGCACACCACGCAGTGGGCTCACAGGAGCACGAACAACGAATAATCTGCAACCTGCATGCAGAAAAAAAAGCGGCCTTCAAGGCCGCTTTTTTATTGGCAGGTTTATCTGCGAATTTACCTGTGAACTTCTGCTTCACCGTGCCGCGCAAGCAGTTCCATCAGCTTGCGGCGGATCAGAATACCGGGCCGGTCGGAATCCATGGAGAACTCCACGCCGCGCCTGCGCAGGTCAACTACTGCATCGGGGTCTGTGGATTCCAGGATGTCCTTGTCCTCCAGCGTGATCTCTGCATCAAAATCAATCAGCATCTGCGCCGGGCAATCGGCCTCGGTGTCATTGCGGAACAGCCACTGACACAGCTGCATGTTGCCATCATCAATCGGCGTGAAGCAGTTGATGATGATGTGCCGTATGCCGGATGGGTATTCGATGTCCAGCCGCCGTGAGAACGGCAGGAAATAAGCATTGCGCATATGGCGCGTGGTGATGGGGTCGCTGACGCCGCTGATGCGCTGGTAGCGTTCGGGGTTGGCTGCGTCAATCACTGTCTCGGCATAAAAGCCCAGCTCGTTTTCAACCAGCTCGTACTTACTCGGCTTGGGGCTCGCCGCCACGCCGAAGGTGGCGCGGTGCACAAAACTGAAGTGCGAGTTGTCAAAAGAGTTTTCAAGTGCCCGCATGGGGCTGGTCTGCCAGCGCTCGTAAAACTGGAAGATGGTGCGGTAGGCCGGATCGGCGAATTCAGGAATCTCGGGGATGTCTGCCACGGGTTCTTCAAGGGCAACCCATGCATAGCCATAGCGCGCCGTGCAATGGTAGGCCGTGGTTTTGTAGTCGGGCATGATGGCCCTGCCAGCTTCGTACTGCGGAATCGCCACCACCTGCCCGCTGCGGTCATAGGTCCAGCCGTGGTAGCCGCACTGTATGCGACCCTGGCCGCAGGCCTTGCCCTGTGCATCGACACACCAGCCTTTCGACAGCTTTGCGGTGCGGTGGCAACAGCGGTCGCGCAGTGCGGCGGGCTGGCCATCTGCATCGAGGAAAAGCACGATGTTTTCGCCCAGCAGGGTGAAAGGTTTGGGGCCATCGGCCAGGGTTGTCAGCGGCATGACGGCATGCCAGTATTTACGAAGTACGGGTTGTTGGGTTACCAGCATTGAAGCGCTCCTTGAGTGGAAAAAACAGGAGCAATTTCCGGACAACACCATTGCGGTGCCGCTTGAACGCTTCTACTCCTGCGGGACATTTTAATAAACAACGAAAGAAAATTCATCAGGCTTTTGCACCGTGGGTTTTGAGATGCATGTCGCGCAGGTGCTCACCCACGGTGCAGGGTTCGAACGCCGGCGACTCGCCGGCAGGCACGCAGGTGGCCACGGGCTGCACCAGCGCCTCATAGTCAGGGTTGTAAAAGAACGGGATGGAATGCCGCGGCTTCACGCCGCTGAACACGTTACGCACACGGTGGGGGTTGGAGTGGTAACGCCCATTCGTCCAGCGCGGAATCATGTCGCCCAGATTGACCACCAGGCTTCCGGCAATGGGCGGCGCAGCCACCCAGCTGCCGTCAGGCATGCTGACCTCCAGCCCGCCGTGCGCGTCCTGCGCGAGGATGGTGATGGCACCCCAGTCCGTGTGGGCGCCTGCACCGAAAGTCCTGTCGTCGGCATTCGCAGGTTGCGGCGGGTACCTCAGAAAACGCAATGTCACCATGGGTGCGCCATGCATGTGATCGAAATAGTCTTCGGGCAGATCAAGAGACAGGGCCATCAACTGCATCAGCCGAACCGCCAGCCTGCACATGCTGCCGATGTAGGCTGCCGAACCAGCCGCAAGATCCGGCAGTTCGGCAGGCCACTGGTTCATGCCATAGGTGTGGTACTTCCTGACGACATACGGATGCTCCGGCGGATAGTCGATGCCGCAGTAAAAACTCTCCTTGAGGTCCGGTCTGGCGTCCGAGTCAAGGGTTTGCGAGCCAATCGCTTCGTACCCCCTTGAGCAGGCAGAAAGTCTTGTTGCCAGCGCCTCCTTGCGCGCGGCGGGCAAATTGAAAAGCTGTTCTGCCAGAAAGAACTGGCGATCAATCACATGCGGCTCAAAGCCGTGATGGGTGATGTAGAAAAAACCTGCATCTTCTGCAGCTCCGCGAATCTGGGCAGCAACATCCAGGCTGCGACGGCCACCGGGCAACAAGGCGCGGGACAAATCAATCACGGGAATCGTCATTGCCCCGTCCTCCTGAAAACGGGGCGATGAACAACAGGCCATACGGCTGGTGGGGTGGTCAGCATGAAGCGCTCCTTGAGTGGAAATCAAGAGCAATTTCCTACTTGCACCGTTGCAGTGCATGTTGAACGCTTCTACTCTCGTCTGTGAACAACAAGCAAATTTCGCGCCAGCGCGTCCTGCTGATTCGATCTGCAGGCAACCGACTGCTATATGTATTTAGTCAATTCCCCAGAAGACCTGGCACCGCGATGCGATTCAATCTGCTGGCACGCGAAATGCATGTTTATGCGCAAGAGTAGAAGCGTTCAGCCCCCATGCACCAGCGTGGGACGCCCGGAAATTGCTCTTGAACCCGTCCTGCCTTTTCATCCTGCAACGCATATGGATAGGCCGGTGTTTTCAAGTGCCCTACCGGAGTTGACATGAACCGTCCTTTACAACGGCGAGTATTTCTCGCATCCCTCGCTTCA
Organism: Pseudomonadota bacterium; assembly: GCA_040385325.1. Classification (GTDB taxonomy): domain Bacteria; phylum Pseudomonadota; class Gammaproteobacteria; order Burkholderiales; family Burkholderiaceae_C; genus Polaromonas. The sequence goes on along the minus strand of JAZKHN010000170.1, from coordinate 7,903 downwards.
GCATCCACCCTCGCCGTCTCATCCGTATGGAGTCAGGCAGCGCGCCTGACACCGGTCAAGTTCACACTGGACTTCCGCGTGACCGGCCAGACCTCACCGTTCTTCCTCGCGCAAAGCAAGGGCTATTACAGGGACGAAGGCCTCGATGTCACCATTGACGTCGGCGCCGGATCCGTGACGTCCATCACCCGCATTGCCAGCGGCGTTTACCAGATGGGTCTGGGCGATATCAGTTCCCTTGTGGAGTTCAATGCCCAGAACCCCGGCACACCCCTTGTGCAGGCTGTCTACCAGTACTACAACCGGGCACCCTTCGTCATCATCGGCCGCAAGGACCGCGGCATCACCCCTGATTTCCGCAGCCTCGAAGGCAAAAAGATTGCCGCAGCAGCTGTTGAATCAACACGCCGAAGCTGGCCCATGGTGGCCCGCAAGCTGCGCCTCAAACCCGATCTGTTCAGCTGGTCCACCACCGATTTCAGCGCGCGCGACAACGTGGTTGTGCGCGGTGACGTCGATGGCGCAACCTACTTTCACGACTCGGCCGTTTCGCTGTTCGCACGCATGAAGCCGGAAGAACTTTCCGTGCTCCAGTACGCAGACGCCGGTGTCAACCTCTATGGCAACGCCATCCTCGCCAGCAGCAACCTCATTGCCCAGAATCCGAAGGTGGTTGCCGCCTTCCTGCGTGCGACCAACCGTGCCATTGTCGAGACGTTTGCCAATCCGTCTGCGGCGATTGCCGCCACTCGTCAGCGCGAACCCATACTCGACGAAAAGGTCGAGCTCGAACGCTGGCGCGTCACCTCCCAGTATGTGGGCGCGGCTGACACGCGCGGCCACGGCCTTGGCGACATCCGCAAGCTGCTGGTCGAGCAGCAGGTTGATGAGGTGGTTGACGTTTACGGGCTGAAGGCCAGGCCAAGCGCTGACGGACTGTATAACCTGTCGATGCTGCCTCCCAAAGCTGATCGAATGGTGAAAGCCTGAGCATGGAAGGGAGCGTATTCACCACCCTGAGCGATCGGGACGCCTCGTACATGGGCCAGGCCATCGCCTGGTCGCGCACCGCACGCGAGCGCGGCAACCGGCCTTTCGGAGCCATCATCGTGGCGGGCGACGGCAAGGTCCTGACGGAGGCCTATGCCAACAGCGTCGAGACCGGCGACTGCACAGGTCATGCGGAGACCAATGCGGTAAGCCAGGCCTCACGTACCGTCAGCCGGGAGATCCTGCAGTCAGCAACGCTTTATTCATCTGCCGAACCCTGCGTCATGTGCGCAGGCGCCATCTTCTGGTCCGGCATTGGCCGCGTGATCTTTGGCATTGATGCGGTGAGCCTGCGGGTGTTTCGAGGCGAGCGTGCCGAGCAGCGCGATGTCGAGCTATCTTGCCGTGACGTGTTTGCAGCCTCACCACATGCGATTGAATGCATAGGCCCGGTCATGGTGGCTGAAGCCAGCGAGCCGCACAAGGGGTTCTGGAAGAACTGAAATGGCCAGCACGCGGCGCGTAAACTCCATTCATGCCCTGGCACGCCGAACTTGACCTTGACTACAACCTTGAAGACGGTCGGTGTGTGGCACGCCACAAACACACTGGCCCGCTTCGAATACTGCAAAGCCTTTACCCTGAAGGCGATGGCATCTGCCACAACGTGCTGGTGCATCCGCCTGGCGGCCTTGTAGGCGGCGACAGCCTGGATATCGCCATCAGGGCGGGTGAAGGTTCGCACGGACTGATCACCACGCCAGGGGCAACCCGCTTTTACAGGTCAGACGGTGAGCCCGCCCTGCAACGCACGTCAATCACCGTGGATACAGGTGCACGCCTCGAATGGTTACCGCTTGAAGCGCTCTGCTTTAACGGCTGCCTGGCAGAAAACCGGCTGCGCATGACGCTGGCGCCAGGCGCAGAACTGCTGGGGTGGGATGTCACTGCACTGGGCCTGCCGGCGGCCGGCAAGCCCTTTGAACGCGGCAGCTTCTGCCAGCACATTGAAGTGCCAGGCCTCTGGCTGGAGCGTGCGAACATCAAGGCTGCAGACGAGTTGTTGATGAACGGTCCGTTGGGCATGGCCGGCCATCGCTGCATCGCCACCCTGTTTTTTGTCACGGGTACACGGCTGGACCGACAGCGCCGCCAGTCGGCACTGGACATTGCAAAAGGCGTGATGGATGCACACCCTTTGCGCGCCACGGCCGGCGCTACCAGCCCCGATGGCCAGGTGGTTCTTGTAAGAGTGCTGGCACCGGTGGTGGAGCCCGCGATGGCGTTGCTGCGTCAGGTATGGCAGGCGTGGCGCAGTGATCTCTGGGGCTTGCCGTCGTCGAGTCCGCGCATATGGTCAACATAAGCGCCAGCGGCTTTACAAATGCTTTTCTAAGCCGATTCCTACATCCATACGGGCGCAGAGTTACCCTCTGCCGTCTCCTTGGCTGTCATGGCGCAGAAAACCTGCGTTCTACAGTTCGTTCACATGTCCAAAAAGGACGAACCCAAGGAGTCAACCATGAACACATCCGCATTCAAGCTCAATACATTGGCCAAAGGTGTCGCAGGTTTTGCTTTTACTGCCGTGCTGGCAATGACAGCCGCAACCGCACAGGTCGCATCCGGCACCACTGGCATTGATGCCACTGGCAATGCCCAGAGCGAAGCTGCTGCATGTAACTCGGGCCGCACGCAACAGGACCGCGAAACCTGCCTTCGCGAAGTCCGCAATGCAAACGCCGACAAACGCGCAGGCAAACTCGACAATGCCGGCGCCCAGTTCAATGCCAATGCCGTCCAGCGCTGCAATGCACTGACGGGCGAAGACAAGGTCGCCTGCGAGGCGCGTATCGTCGGTTACGGCAACACACAAGGTAGCGTCGCCGGGGGCGGCGTGATCCGTGAGGTCGAGACAGTTGTGCTTCCCAAGGATGCAACCAACGTTGTGATTACACCGCAGACACGCAACGACGCCATCATCGTGATTCCTGCACCGCAGTAATCAGCCCCTCTGCTTAAAACCCCGCTTGCTGGCGTGATGAACGCTACAGATGGGGCTATGCAGGAAGCCGCCAGGACCATCCTTGGCGGCTTTTTTCATTTATTGGTACACCCCTGTCCAGGCTCACTGCGTGTAGCCCGTTCCCCCCTTGCAGGGGGCGGCGCATGGTGCACCGGCGAAGCCGGTTGCACGGCGCCCTTGCTTGAGGACTAGCTTTAAATGGCGACGAGCTGGCGGACGCCGTTGGCTTCCATGTCTTTGCCCTGGCCGCGGGCGATGAACTCGCCGCGCTCCATGACGAGGTAATCGTCAGCCAGTTCCTGTGCGAAATCGTAGTACTGCTCGACCAGCAGGATGGCCATGTCGCCGCGGTCGGCGAGCATCCGTATCACCCTGCCTATGTCCTTGATGATGCTGGGCTGTATGCCCTCAGTCGGCTCATCAAGAATCAGCATTTTGGGTTTGGCCGCCAGCGCACGTGCAATGGCAAGTTGCTGCTGCTGGCCGCCTGACAGGTCACCACCGCGCCGGTTCAGCATCTGCTTGAGCACCGGAAACAATTCGTAAAGCTCTGCAGGTATCGGCGTGCCGGCGCTCTTGTAGGCCAGGCCCATGCGCAGATTTTCCTCAACCGTCAGGCGGGCAAATATTTCACGGCCCTGCGGTACAAAGCCTATGCCTGCGCGCGCACGTTCGTAAGGTGTTGCGGCCTGAATCTGCTTGCCATCAAATTCGATGGTGCCGGTCTTGATGGACACGAGGCCCATCAGCGATTTAAGCAGGGTTGTCTTGCCCACCCCATTGCGGCCCAGCAGGACGGTGACCTTGCCCAGATTCGATTCCATGCTTACATCGCGCAGGATGTGGGAGCCACCGTAATACTGGTTGATGTTTTTCACTGTCAACATAGAGAGACCTTTAGTAACGACTCTTCGCAAGTGCCAGCACGGAACCGGCTTCGCCGGGCCGCAGATGGCGCCCCCTGGAGGGGGAGGCGCCGAAGGCGCATCGGGGGTGTTTCACTACCTGCCTAAATAAACTTCGATGACGCGTTCATCAGCTTGCACCTGGTCCAGCGTGCCCTGGGCCAGCACGGAGCCATCGCAGAGCACGGTGACAATTTCAGAAATCGTGCGGATAAAACTCATGTCGTGCTCGACCACCATCAGCGAATGTTTGCCCTTGAGCGTCAAAAAGAGCTCTGCGGTACGCGCCGTTTCTTCATCCGTCATGCCGGCCACAGGCTCATCAAGCAGCAACAGTTTCGGGTCCTGCATCAGCAGCATGCCGATTTCCAGCCACTGCTTCTGCCCGTGGCTCAGGTTGCCCGCCATGCGGTTCACGCTGCCGGCCAGGTGAATCGTCACCAGGATTTCAGCCAGCCTGTCGCTCTGCGCCGAATCGAGCCTGAAGAACATGGACGACTTCACGCCCTTGTTTGTCTTCAGTGCGAGCTCCAGGTTCTCGAACACCGTGAGGTGCTCGAACACCGTGGGCTTCTGGAACTTGCGGCCTATGCCCAGTTGCGCGATTTCGGCTTCCTTGTGGCGCAGGAGGTCTATCGTGCTGCCGAAGAACACCGTGCCTTCATCAGGCCGGGTCTTGCCGGTAATGATGTCCATCATGGTGGTCTTGCCGGCGCCGTTCGGGCCGATTATGCAGCGCAACTCTCCGGGGGCTATGTCGAGCGAGAGCTTGTTGATGGCCTTGAATCCATCGAAGCTCACGCTCACATCTTCAAGATACAGAATACGGCCATGGGTAACGTCCACTTCGCCCGGTGTGGCAATACGGCTGTTGCTGGCGCTGCGGCCACCGGATTCGGTGTTGTTCTTGCCCGCTTCCAGCGCTGCCATCCGCTCCTGGATTCTTTGAGCGCCCTGTTCAAGCAGATCGGGGGTCATTCTGTGCCTCCCTTGCGCAGCTTTTTCACCAGGCCAACCACGCCATTCGGCAAGAAGAGCGTCACGCAGATGAACAGCGCGCCCAAAAAGTAAAGCCAGAACTCGGGGTAAGCCACCGTCAACCAGCTCTTGGCACCGTTGACGATGAAGGCACCGACGATGGGGCCGATCAGGCTGGCACGCCCGCCTACAGCTGCCCAGATGGCAATTTCAATCGAATTGGCCGGGCTCATTTCCCCCGGGTTGATAATGCCGACCTGCGGCACATACAAGGCCCCTGCCACGCCGCACATGACCGCAGAAATCACCCAGATCGTCAGCTTGTAGCCCAGCGGGTTATAGCCCGAGAACATGACCCGTGTCTCTGCATCACGGATGGCCTGCAACACGCGGCCAAACTTGCTGCCAACCAGCCATTTGGCAAACAGAAAAAAGCCCAGCAGCGTCAGCCCGGTGATCACAAACAGCGTCATGCGCATGTTGGGTGTAGCCAGGGGTATGTTCAGGATGCGTTTGAAATCGGTAAAGCCGTTGTTGCCGCCAAAGCCGGTTTCATTGCGGAAGAACAGCAGCATGGCCGCAAAGGTCATGGCCTGCGTGATGATCGAGAAATACACGCCCTTGATGCGCGAGCGGAAGGCGAAGTACCCAAACACAAAGGCCACGATGCCCGGCACCAGCACGACCAGAAACAGGGTGGCAATGAAGCTGTCGCTGAAGGTCCAGTGCCATGGCAGGGTCTTCCAGTCGAGAAAGACCATGAAGTCCGGCAGGTCGCTTTTGTAATTGCCGTCACGGCCGATCTGGCGCATCAAATACATGCCCATCACGTAGCCACCCAGCGCGAAGAACACACCGTGACCCAAAGACAGGATGCCGGTGTAGCCCCAGATCAAATCCATTGCCAGCGCGCAGATGGCGTAGCACATGATCTTGCCGAGCAGTGCCACCGCATAGGTGCTCATATGAAACATGCTGGTTTCGGGTACCCATAGATTCAGCACCGGCGCGAGTGCGCAAACCACGATGAGGGCCACCATGAAAGCGCTCCACCCGGTGCGGGTGAGCAGTGGGCCTTTCGAAGGCAAGACAACAGGATTGTTCAGTGGCGTGTTCATGATCATGCTTCCGCTGAACGGCCCTTCATCGCAAAAATGCCTTGTGGCCGCTTCTGGATGAACATGATGATGAGCACCAGCACCGCAATCTTGGCCAGTACGGCACCGGTCCAGCCTTCGAGGAATTTGTTCAGAATGCCCAGGCCCATGGCGGCGTACACCGTACCGGCCAATTGGCCCACACCACCCAACACCACCACCATGAAGGCATCGACGATGTAGCTCTGCCCGAGGTCCGGGCCCACATTGCCCACCTGACTGAGCGCGCAACCTGCCAGGCCCGCAATGCCCGAGCCCAGTGCAAATGCATAGGTGTCTATGCGTGCCGTGTTCACACCCATGCAGGACGCAATCGGGCGGTTCTGCGTGACGCCACGTACAAAAAGACCGAGTCGTGTCTTGCTGATCAGCCATGCCATGCCCAGCAGCACCGCAATTGCAAAACCGATGATGACCAGGCGGTTGTAAGGCAAAGACAGGTTGCCCAGCACCTGCACGCCCCCGCTCATCCACACAGGGTTTTCAACACCGACGTTTTGCGCGCCGAAGATGGAGCGCACCAGTTGCTGCAGCATCAGGCTGATACCCCAGGTGGCCAGCAGCGTCTCAAGCGGCCGACCGTAGAGAAAACGGATCACGCTACGCTCAAGCGCCGCGCCCATCAGAGCGGATGCCATGAAGGCCACCGGCACTGCGGCCAGCAGGTACCAGTCGAATGCATTGGGCAGATATTTCTGGAACAGGCCCTGCACCACATAGGTGGCGTAGGCGCCAATCATCATCAGCTCGCCATGCGCCATGTTGATGACGCCCATCAGGCCGTAGGTGATGGCCAGACCCAGGGCGACCAGCAACAAAATGCTGCCCAGGCTGATGCCACTGAATATGGCACCGAGGCGGTTGCCCCATTCGAGTGAAGCCTCGACCTTGGCCAGGGCTGCCTGCAGGGCGACTTTCACGTCCGCATCGGTTTCCTTGCCAATCCGCTCCAGCAGCACGGTCTTGGTCGCGGGGTTCTTGCTGCCTGCCAGTTGCCCGGCGGCTTCGAGGCGTTTGGCCTTGTCTGTGCTGCCAAGAAAGATAGCCGCGCGCACCAGCTCAAGCTGGCTCTTGAGTGTGGGTACGCTTTCGGCCGCGTAGGCTTTCTCAATCAGCGGAAGGCGGGCTTCATCGTTCTCGTCAGACAAAGTCTTGATGGCATCGCGGCGAACTTTTTCATCCTTGCTGAAGAGCTTGAGCGCAGCCAGTGCGTTGTCCATCTCTCCGCGCATCATGTTGGGGTTGATGACATCTTCGGCATCAGCCGGCAGCGGCGTCTCTGCACCCGTTACAGGGTCGAAAGCCTTGTCGTCTTTCACGACAAATATCTTGTCGCCCCTGGTCTTGACCGCATCGTCCGACAGCGCCTGGATGAAAGCGGCAGTCTTGTCGTCGGCGGTGGCGGCGGCCTTGTTCAGCGCCGCAACACGCGCGTCGGTTTCTCCGAACGTCATGCCCTTCGCCTCTTCAGGGGTCAGGGCGTGGGCATGGCCGGCAAGCAGAAGCGCGGCGATTAGAAATGAGTGTCGAAGCAGCATATGGAAAGAACCTGTAGGGTGGGCACCGCGTGCAATGCGCACTCTGCAAGTCCCGGGCCAGAACTGGCCCGGAACCGCGAAACACTAAACCGGGACCGCTCCTGACTCGGCGTCAAGAACGGAAGAAGCGTAGCGAGGTGGGGTTCAAGGAGCGGAACGGCACACAAGTACCGTGAGCACCGCAGAGCCCCCGACCGGTTCGCGCTAACTTCTTGCGTTGGCCTCTTACTTCTTGACGGGTTCGTCTGGTTTGGAAGCATTGCCCTCAATGAACGGGCTCCATGGCTTGGCCTTCACAGGGCCAGGCGT
>JAZKHN010000169.1:0-3716 GCA_040385325.1 Pseudomonadota bacterium | reverse complement strand
ACGCATGGTGCAAGCGACAGCTCGCCTTGCCGTATGCGCAGACCCAGAATGCTCTCCAGCGCAGCGCGATACAGCCAGGCCGCAGAGCCGGTGTACCAGCTCCAGCCCCCGCGCCCCACGTAAGGCGCTGAGCCATAAACATCTCCAGCCATCACATAGGGCTCCAGCTCGTATACAGGGCCGCGGGTGGGGTGTTCAGTGCGGTGCGCCGGGCTCAAGGCCTTGAAGCTTTCCCATGCGGCGTCGGCATCACCGGTTTGTGCCTGCGCCATCATGGCCCAGACAGCAGCGTGAGAGTATTGGCCGCCGTTTTCCCGTACGCCGCGCGGGTAGGCCTGGATATAACCGGGGTTGTTGGCAGATTTCTCGAGTGGTGGTGCCAGCAGGTGTAGCAGACCGGCCTTCTCATCGATGAGCTGCTGGTTCATGGACTGCATGGCTGACTGGATAAAGGTGTCAGTCGATGCGCCTGAGAGGACAGACCAGGCCTGTGCAATGAGGTCAATGCGGCATTCGTCATTGGCGGACGAACCGAGTGCCGCACCGTTGTCGAAGAATGCCCTGCGAAACCATTCCCCGTCCCAGCCGTGGCTGTGCAGGGCCTTGATCCAGTTTTCGCGTGCAGCCAGCCACGCCTGCGCCCGGTCGTTGTCGCCCCTTGCTGCGGCTATGGGCGCAAAGCCCTGAACCACGCTGCACAGGAACCAGGCCAGCCAGACGGATTCGCCTCGCCCTTCGTGGCCCACGCGGTTCATGCCGTCGTTCCAGTCACCGGTTCCCATGAGTGGCAGACCGTGTCGGCCGACAGGCAGGCTGCGGTCTATGGTGCGTGCGCAGTGCTCGTACACCGAAGCCCACTGGTCGCTTACACCCGGTGCGTAGTAGGCGTCCTCAGCGCCATCAGGGATGGTTGCGCCTTCGAGAAATGGTACTGACTCGTCAAGGATGGCGATGTCGCCAGTCACATCGACATAGTGTGCGCAGGCGAAGGGCAGCCACAGCAAATCGTCGCTGAAGTGCGTGCGTACGCCTTCACCGCCTGGCGCATGCCACCAGTGCTGCACGTCACCCTCGGCAAACTGCCGCGAGGCGTTGAGCACGATCTGGTCGCGCAGGCGCCGGGGTGCCACGACGGCGAAAGCCATGCTGTCCTGCAACTGGTCTCGAAAGCCAAATGCGCCGCCAGCCTGATAGAAGCCCGCTTTGGACCAGAGCCGCGATGTCAGGGTCTGATACAGCAGCCAGCGGTTGACCAGTGCGTCGAACAAGGGGTCTGGCGTATGCACCTGAATGCTGCCTAGCAGGTCATTCCAGAAATTTTTTGCGTTTGCCAGCGCTTCAGGCATATCACGCTTGAGCCAGGCAGTGGCCAGCTTTTCCGCGTGGGCGGCATCAGGCGCGTGGCCCAGGATGAAACTGAAGTTGACGACATTGCCCGGCGGCACGTTGAAATTGCCCGCAAGGGCACCGCAGGGGTCCAGGCCACCGCCGTGGCGCTGACCCAGCGTGTTGGGCAGGCTAAGCCTTCCGGCCTGGTCGAAAAATTCGCCCCGGTCGCAGGTCCATTGCACCAAACCCGGCATGCCGGCCAGTACCAGGAATGCGGTTGAAGCACCAAACCCCGCACGGCTTTCGCGCTGCTGCGCCATGACCACTGGCAGGTCAGCGGGGCTCCAGGTTTGCAGTGTGCGGCGTTCTGCGTGGGCAGCGCCCATCTGCCATTCAGCCATGGCCAGTGCGCGCAAAGAGCGTGCCTCCGTTCCGCCGTTGCGCAGTTGCACGTGCACCACCTTGACGGCATCTGTCCGGTCGGCGAAAAACGTGGTCTGCATGCTCATGTGTTCATGCTCGCACTCGAAGACGGTGTAGCCCTGGCCATGGCGAACGCGGTGGCCTGTGCTGGAACTGCCCGGAGTGGATACATCGGATACGGGCACCAGTTGCAGCAGGTGGCCGGAGTCGACGTCCTGCAACAGGAAGTGCTCATGCGTCTGGTCCTGCACCGGGTCGTTGCTCCATGGTGTGACCTGGTGAAGGCGGCTGTTGGTGGCCCATGTATAGCCGTTGCCGGCTTCGGACACCTGAAAGCCGAATGAAGAATTGGCAATCACATTGACCCAGGGACGTGGTGGGCGCTGGCCTGCATGTATGTCAAAGCGGAACTCACCTGTCGCGGCATCAAACAGCCCCCTGGGCGTGTTGCGGGGAGCAGCAAGAGACACTGGTGTAGCCGGCTTGCCTGTATCGGGGAAGGACCATGCAGTGCTGGCCTGCCGTCCCCAGACAGTTCGCAGCGATTCCACCTGGGTTTCGAGAGGCCTGCCGTCTGCAGTAAAAATCACACGCGCATGTGCCGCCAGCGCGGCCTTCTCCGCGTCGGTGACCTCATGGTCGCGCAGCAAATAGAAGCCCGCGGCGTCGCTGGGTGGAAAGCTGTGCTGCACCTTCTGGTTTAACCGGTCGCGCTGGGCGAGTATTTCCCGCTGCAATGGTGAGAGATAGGAGTTCGCCTCGCTGTTGAGAACAACAACATCCGTCGGCAGCCCGCCGAAGCTCCACCAGGGCTGGGCACGTAACAGTGACTGCACCAGAGCCAGGCCTTCGCTGGAATGTATGCGTACCAGCACGATGGGCTTGTCGCCCGAAATGCCGAAGCGCCAGAGCTGGCGCTGGTCTACCGGGGCCGCGTCAGGGCGCGTCGGGGCCGCGGCGTGACGTGCCGTGCGCGCACTGCTGTACATCAGCGCAGTAGTCAGGTCTTGAAGGGCGGCGTTTTCTTCAACATCAATGCCGAGGTCGCGCAGCCTTACCTGCGCGAGCGTGGCCGCCATGCGGGTTGCGCGCTCCACATGCATGGGCTGGAGGTATTTGTCGATGCGGGCGACGAGATCCTCCCTGTCCTGTGCAGCTGCCGTGGCAAAACCCAGACGTGCCACGCCCCGCGCTGGTACGCGTACGCGTATGCGAAGGCAGGCCACGGGGTCAAGGCCATTGACAGGGGTCTGTTCATCCGTCCAGAGCTGGGTGCCAGGCTGGGGGTGCGAGCGCTCCTGGTTGCGGCCCAAAAAGGTGCGGCGGTCTGCAATGCAGTCCACAGACAGGATGTCTGCGTCGGCTTCTGCGAGGAAATGTGCAGCAGACAGAACCTGTTCGCCATGCAGCCGCGGGCGGCGCGACATGACTATGGCTCGCCATTCCGGGTGCCATGCGGTTTCAATGAACAGGTTTGAGAACGCGGGGTGCGCTTCATCCGCCCTGGCGTCAGCGAGCACCACTTCAAAGCAGGAAATGACTTCATGGATGACGGGCGCATCTGTCATGTTTTGCAGCACTACCGAGCGTATCTCGGTGTCATCTTCGGGGCTCACCAGCACGGTGGTGGAGGTTTCAAGATCCTTGCCACGCGTGTTGAACTGCACTCTGTCGGCCAGGAACCGCGCCTTGTACCGCCATTGAGGATGTGGTGCCGGGTGGGATGTCAGCGAGTGCAGGTTGGCAGCACCGTCTGGCCGCACATAGATGAAGGTGCCGTATTGATCGCGCAGCAGGTCATCGCGCCAGCGGCTGATGTTATGGCGGGTGTGGTGCTGGCTCCAGCGGCTCAGGCCTGCGCCGTTGGCGCGCAATGCCACGCTGTAACGCCCGTTGGACAGCAGGTGCGTGGGTTGCCACTGGCCGTCGACCGGATTGACCTTGCGCGACTGGAAGGGGTTGAG
>JAZKHN010000168.1:1536-13143 GCA_040385325.1 Pseudomonadota bacterium | reverse complement strand
GCTGGTGTTCAGGCGGACGATGGCCATGTCGCGGCGCAACTCGTCTTTCAGCGCCTGGAATGAGGTGCCCTCGCTGGCCAGGTTTCTTTGAAGGGTGGGCGTAGACATGTGCAGCGCGTCTGCGGTGGCTGCGAGATCGGGCCATTCAGGCAGCGTCTGCTGCAGGTGGCTGCGTACGCGTGCGCTGACCATGTCATCGCCGCGCCTGGGCACGATGACGTTGGCTTGTGCATCTGCCAGAAAGGCACGCAGCGCCGCTTCGTCGCGACGTACCGGATCCTGCAGGCGGGCCGCGTCGAACCAGAAGGCCGAATAAGGCTGCCCGAAATGCAGCGGCGGCGGAAAGATCCTTCCGTAGCTTCCCGCGTAGGGCGGGCTGTTGAATGCAAAGTCAAAGCGCGTGGTGACCAGCTGGCCGCCGCCCAGCCATGCCAGCAGGCGCCAGAAGACGCGAAGCATCAGTTCATGCTTGAACGGCGGATTGCCTCCCGGCTGCTCATGAAAGTGCAACGCCACCCCGGCGAGCGCGCCATCGCGGAGCAGCTCCATCGTTGCATCATCCTGAAGCAGGTGAAAGGTGTGCGCGATGCGGCGTATCGCCACTTCCAGGTTGGGTGCGCTCAGCGCCATGCGGGCCATCAATGCATAGCTGCCGCGCTTGAGGGGCCGTGAGAAGAAGCAGAGACCGTCGTCTTCGAGGCGGTCGGTCAACAGTTTGAAGAGCGCCACGTACTGGCCCGCAGTCACGCGGGCGCCGGCCTGCTGCAGCAACTCAGGGGCGATTCCCGAGTCTGTCAAAAAGGTGTCAAAAGGCAGGCCCCTGGCCTCCAGGCCTGACAGCATGCCGCGCACAAAAGCAATGGGGATCGTGAGCGGTGGGGGCAGCATCAGGCAGGTGTGTGGAATGTTTGAGGTCTTTTGCCATGTAATCAACGCAATGTGCAATTGTGCGCAGGGCCGCCTGTTTCTACCATAAGCTCCATCAACAACAGACCCGCATTTACACGGGCAAGTGGAGACAAAGATGTACATGACACAGGCATTGCACCGTGCTGCACAGCAACATCCCGACCGTGTTGCTTCGCGCTTCGGCAGCCGCGAAACCACCTTCCGCCAGATGATCGACCGCGTTGCACGCCTTGCCGGCGCGCTGCAAAAACTCGGCATGCAGACAGGTGACCGTGTCGCCATGCTGGCGCTCAACTCCGACCGCTACCTTGAATACCAGATGGCCGTGCCTTGGGGCGGTGGCGTGCTCAACCCGTGCAACATTCGCTGGTCGCCGTCAGAAATCCTGTATTCGCTGGACGACTCGGGCTCGTCCATCCTGCTGGTTGATGAAACCTTCAGGCCGCTGGTCGAGCAGTTCCGCCGCGACTCAAGCACCCTGCGTGAAGTGATTTATTGCGGTGACGGCGAAGCGCCCGCGGGCATGCACTGCTATGAAGCACTGGTGGCTGCGAGCGAGCCGGTGCCCGATGTATTGCGCCGCGGTGAAGATCTGGCCGGCATTTTTTATACGGGCGGCACTACGGGTTTTCCCAAGGGCGTGATGCTCAGCCATGCCAATATGTGCAGCTCCGGCATGGCGCTGCATTCGGAGGGCGTGTCCACCTCCGGCGGCACCTGCCTTCATGCCGCACCCATGTTTCACCTGGCCGACATGGGGCTGTCGATGCCGCACTGGATGCATGCCAACACGCACGCCATCATTCCGGCTTTCAACCCTGAGCTTGTGCTCGACATGCTGGAGCAGCACCGTGTGACCGAGGTATTGCTGGTGCCGACCATGATCCAGATGATGGTGGACCATCCGGCGATGAAAAAGCCGCGCGACCTGAGCGCACTCAAGACCATCATCTACGGTGCCTCACCCATTTCCGAGGCGGTCATCGAACGCGCGATGGCTGCACTGCCGGGTGTCGGGTTTATCCAGGCTTACGGCATGACCGAGCTGTCGCCGATCGCCACGGTCAACCCGGCCTGGTATCACACGGCAGAGGCCCGCAAGCTCGGCAAACTGCGCTCCGCCGGCCGCGCCAGCTTTTGCACTGAAGTTCGCATCGTCGATTCCGCAGACGTCGAAGTGCCTCGCGGTACGGTGGGCGAGGTCATCGTGCGCGGCCCCAATGTGATGCAGGGCTACTGGAACCAGCCCGAGCTGACGGCAGCAACCGTGCGCGATGGCTGGATGCATACCGGTGACGGCGCATGGATGGACGACGACGGTTTCATCTTCATCGCAGACCGCCTCAAGGACATGATCATCACCGGTGGCGAAAACGTCTATTCAGGCGAAGTCGAAAACGCGATTGCCCAGCATGCGGCCGTTGCCGTGTGCGCTGTGATCGGCATCCCCAGCGACCAATGGGGTGAGGCTGTGCACGCGGTGGTCGTGCGCAAGCCGGGGCAGGATGTTTCGGTCGAAGAACTGATGGCGCATTGCAAGCCGCTGATCGCCAACTACAAATGCCCCCGCAGCGTTGACTTTGCCGATGCGCTGCCTTTGTCTGGCGCCGGCAAGGTGCTGAAAACAAAATTGCGCGAGCCCTTCTGGAAGGACCGCGAGCGCGCGGTCGCCTGAACCGGCGCATCCTGCTTTTGATCTTGAGGAGTCCTTTATGAGTCACGATGTATTTGTCACCGGTGTCGGCATGATCCCCTTCACCAAACCGGGTGCCAACGAGCCCTATCCGCAGATGGCTGCCAAAGCTGTCGGCCAGGCGCTGGCCGATGCCGGCATCGGCTATGAGCTGGTGCAACAGGCTTATGTGGGTTATGTCTATGGCGACTCCACTGCCGGACAGCGTGCGGTGTATGAAGTCGGCATGACCGGCATCCCGGTCATCAACGTCAACAACAATTGCTCGACCGGATCAACCGCGCTCTTCCTCGCCCGGCAGGCAGTCGCCAGTGGCGCTGCAGACTGCGTGCTGGCACTGGGCTTCGAGCAGATGAGCCCGGGTGCGCTTGGCACGGTGTTTCCGGACCGCCCCAGCCCGTTCGAGCATTTCGACAAAACGACGGACGAGCTGGTCAATGTCGAGCTGCCGTTGGCATTGCGTTATTTCGGCGGTGCGGGTCTTGCGCACATGAACGAGTTCGGCACCAAAGTCGAGACCTTCGCCAAGATACGCGCCAAGGCCAGCCGCCACGCAGAGAACAATCCGCTAGCCCTGTTCCGCAAGGTGGTGACGGAAGAAGAGGTGATGGCCTCGCCCATGCTCTGGCCCGGTGTCATGACCCGGCTGATGGCCTGCCCGCCGACCTGTGGTGCAGCTGCGGCCATCGTCTGCTCGGAAGGGTTTGCGAAGAAGCACGGACTGAAGCAGGACGTGCGTATCAGGGCGCAAGCGATGACGACCGACAAGCCCGTCGTTTTTGAAGCGCGCGACATGCGTGAGCTGGTCGGCTTCACCATGGCCCGCGATGCAGCGCAGCAGGTTTATGAAGCTGCAGGTGTGAGCCCGCAGGATATCGATGTGGTTGAGCTGCACGACTGTTTTGCCCATAACGAACTGCTCAGCTATGAGGCGCTTGGCTTGTGCGCAGTAGGTGGCGCCGAGAAGTTTGTCAACGACGGCGACAACACCTATGGCGGCAAGGTCGTCACCAACCCGTCAGGCGGTCTGCTGAGCAAAGGCCATCCGCTGGGCGCGACCGGGCTGGCGCAATGTTATGAGCTGACGCACCAGTTGCGCGGAACGGCAGACAAGCGCCAGGTTGATGGCGCGCGGCTTGCGCTGCAGCACAACCTCGGCCTGGGTGGCGCCTGCGTCGTCACGCTGTACGAACGCGTTTAAGAAGAAAGCTCCTGATGATCGACAAAAAATGGCTGGGCCATGAGTTGCCCGCGTCTGTACTACCCATTGAGCGCAGCCGGCTGCAATTTTTTGCAAAGGCGACTGGCGAAACCAATCCTGTTTACACAGACAAGGCTGCTGCAAACGATGCAGGCTATCCGGACCTGCCGGCGCCGCCGACTTTTTTGTTTGCGGCCGAGCTTGACTCGGGTGCTTCATACCAGCTGCTGGAAAACCTGCAGATTCCCATCGCCAAACTTTTGCATGGTGAGCAGAGTTTTACCTACCACCGGCCAGCCTGTGTGGGCGACACGGTGACGGTGCGCTCCACGCTGACTGACATTTACGACAAGAAAAACGGTGCGCTCGAGTTTGTCGTCAAGACATCCCGCGCCACCAATCAGCAGGATGAACTGGTGGCCGACTTGCGCACCGTTCTGGTCTGCAGGCATTGACAGGAATTCACAGGACACCGCTATGAGTACCCCGACGTTTGACACAGTAAAGGTAGGCGATGAACTGCCGGTTCTGCAACTGCCGCCCGTTGACCGCGCAACGCTTGCATTGTTTGGTGGCGCTTCAGGCGACCACAACCCCATGCACATCGACACCGATGTAGCGCGCCGCGCCGGCATGCCGGATGTCTTTGCACAGGGCATGCTGGGCATGGCCTGGGTGGCCCGACTGTTGACCAGCTGGGCGCCCCAGAGTCAGCTGCGTCGCTTTGATGTGCGCTTTCAGGGCATTACCCACCTGGGCAATGCCATTCGCTGCACCGGCCGGGTGCTTGAAAAGCTTGAGGTTGACGGCGAACGCCGTGTCCGTATCGAGCTGCAAAGCGCCAACCAGTTCGGCCAGATAAAAATCGCCGGCGAAGCCTTCGTCGCCTTGCCTTGAACATTTTTTTGAAATTTTTACAGGGAAAAATATGACACGCAAACTGGAGGGAAAAGTTGCCCTCATCACAGGCTCGGGACGCGGCATAGGCCGTGCGATTGCCCTCAAGCTGGCCAGCGAAGGCGCGCGCATCGTTGTCAACGACCTGGATGCCGGACCGGCGCAGGAGGTTGTGCAGGAGATTCGCGCTGCAGGCGGCGAGGCCGTGGCCTGCGCAGGCAGCGTTGCAGCGCCTGACTTTGCGGAGCGTTTTATCGGCACCGCGGTCAGCGAATACAAGGGACTGGACATCATCGTCAACAACGCGGGCTATACCTGGGACAACGTGATCCAGAAGATGACCGATGAGCAGTGGTACGCGATGATCGATTGCCACCTTACGGCGCCGTTTCGCATCCTGCGCGCCGCGCAGCCGGTGATTCGTGCACTCGGCAAGGCAGAAACCGAAGCGGGCCAGCGTGTGGTGCGCAAGGTGGTCAACATCTCGTCGGTGGCCGGCCTTTTCGGCAATGCGGGGCAGGCCAACTATTCAACTGCCAAGGCCGGCATCACCGGCCTGACGCAGACACTGGCCAAGGAATGGGGCCGCATGAATGTCACGGTGAACTGTGTGGCCTACGGCTTCATCAAGACGCGCCTGACGGTGAGCGCAGCTGGCGACTCCACCGCCAACATTGATGGCCGTGAAATCAAGGTCGGCGTGAACCCGGACCTCATGGCCGCCATGGAGCGCAGTATTCCGCTGGGCCGGGGCGGTACACCCGAAGAAGCTGCCGGCGCGGTCTACCTGCTGTGCATTCCAGAGTCTGATTATGTGAGTGGCCAGACGCTGATGTGCAGCGGCGGCCTGACGGGGATCTAAACCATGCTGCCGCAACTTTATAAACACAAGTGGATGGACGAAGAGATAGCGGCTTTTCGCGAGCAGGTGCGCCGTTACATTGCCGCGGAGCTGTCTCCCCATCTTGACGGCTGGCGTCGCCAGGGTTTCATTCCCCGTGAGGTCTGGCAGCCGTTTGGCGAGCTGGGCTTTCTGCTGCCCGAGATATCTGAAGCCTATGGCGGTGCCAGCGCGACGCTGGCCTACCAGCTGGTGGTGCAGGATGAACTTGCCAGGGCGGAAATCCCTGCCAACACCGGTGTGCATAACCTGGCAGCGCACTACATTCTCGACTACGGTACAGAAGCGCAGAAGCAGCGCTGGCTGCCGAAGCTGGCCAGCGGCGAAATGCTGGCCGGCATTGCGCTGACCGAGCCGGGCTGCGGCTCCGACCTGAAGGCGCTGCGGACCAAAGCAGTGCGTGACGGTGATGCTTATGTGATCGATGGTGCCAAGACTTTCATCACCAACGGTTTTACCGCCAATCTGCTGGTGGTGGCGGTGCGCACTGGTGAAGCGGGAAGCCGCGGCGTGTCGCTGGTGGTGCTGGAGACTGAAAACCTGGCCGGCTTTCGCGTTGGCCGCCGCCTTGAGAAGCTGGGCCAGCATGCGTCCGATACGGCAGAGCTGTTTTTTGACGGCGTGCGTGTGCCGGCCGACCGGATCCTCGGCGAAAAGGAAGGCGATGGCTTCATACAGTTGATGAGCCAGTTGCCTTATGAGCGTGTTCTTTTGTGTGTGCCTGCTGCTGCGGTGATCGAGCGCGCTGTCGAACTGACGGTTGAGTACACACGGCAGCGCAAGGCTTTCGGCCAGCCGGTGTATGACTTCCAGAACACCCGTTTCAAGCTGGCCGAATGCGCCACGCTGGCCCATGTGGTGCGCAGCTTTGTCAATGACTGCATACAGCGCCTGCTTGACGGCACACTGGACCAGGAGGCCGCCTACATGGCCAAGTGGTGGTGCACCGAGCAGCAGGGCAAGGTGACAGATGAATGCCTGCAGCTGTTTGGCGGCTATGGCTACATGGCCGAGTACCCGATTGCGCGGCTGTATGCCGACGCACGCGTGCAGCGCATCTACGGCGGCACGACAGAGATCATGAAAGACCTGATCGCGAGAAAGCTGGGCGCGTGAGGCCGGCGCGCCGCCTGTAGTAACCCTTTAAACAGAAATTGATCCAGGGCGACCCTGGCGGTTAACCCTGCCCGGCGCTTTTTTGACCCACACAGGCAGCAATGCCGGGTAACCGGAATCGAAGGAACGATATGCAACTTTTACAGCTGGTGATCAGTGGCGTCTCGCAAGGGTGCATCTATGGGCTGATTGCATTGGGCTTTGTACTTATCTACAAGGCGACAGAGACAGTGAGTTTCGCCCAGGGCGATCTCATGATGCTGGGCGCTTTCGGTGGGCTTGCGGTCATGACGATGTTCGGCTTTCCGTACTGGGCTGCCGTGATCTGCGCCATCGCGGCGATGGCGGTGTTCGGTGTGCTGCTCGAACGCATTGTTATCCGGCCCATTCTCGGACAGCCGGCGTTCTCCATCGTGATGCTGACCATAGGCATCGGCTATGTGGCGCGCGGGCTTATCACAATGGTCCCGGACATCGGTACGGAAACACGGGCGCTGCCGGTGCCCTACAAGGATCAGGTCTGGAGCGTCGGCACCCTGATGTTCAACGTGGAGCAGATGGTCGTGATCGTCGCAACCGGTGTTTTATGCCTGCTGCTGTTTGGCGTGTTCAAGTACACCAGGATAGGCATCGCCATGCAGGCCTCGTCACAGAACCAGCTGGCCGCTTACTACATGGGCATTCCAGTCAAGCGGCTCAACGGCATGGTCTGGGGCCTGGCCGCCGCAGTCGCGGCAGTCGCAGGCCTGCTGCTGGCGCCGATTACCTTTGTTCACGTCAACATGGGTTTCATTGGGCTGAAAGCCTTTCCCGCAGCGGTGGTGGGCGGCTTCGGCAGCCTGCCGGGGGCGATCGTCGGCGGGCTGATCATCGGCATCGTCGAATCCCTCGCGGGCTTTTACCTGCCCGACGGCATCAAGGACATCGCCGCCTACATCGTGGTGCTGGTCATGCTCATGGTCAAACCCAACGGGCTTTTTGGCGAAAAACTCAGGAAGAAGGTTTAACGGCCATGCGCTTTATTTTCAAAACGGATTACGGCCAGGACGTCAAGCTGGCCAAACACGGCGGCCATGTGTTCTGGTACGGCGCGCTTGTGCTTTTGCTGCTCTGTGCCCCTTTGGTGTTTGCCGAGTACTGGCTGGCCCAGCTGACCTTCGTGCTGATCTACGCCATCGTAGGCCTGGGCCTGATGCTGTTGACCGGCTTCACAGGGCTGTTCTCCATCGGCCATGCCGCGTTCATGGGTGTGGGGGCATACGCGCAGGCTGTCTTCACCAGCATGGGCGTGCCTTTTCCTGTTGCTCTTGCACTGGCCGGGCTGTTGTCTGCTGCCGTCGGGGTCATTATCGGGTTGCCGGCGCTGCGCGTGAAAGGCATGTACCTCGGCATAGCCACCCTGTCGTTCGGCTTCATCGTCGAGGAAGCGCTGGCACGCTGGGAGTCGGTCACCGGCGGCAACGCCGGAATGCACGTGAAACATCCCGATATCCTTGGTTTCAAGGTTGATTCGGGCACCGGGTTTTATTTCCTGTGCCTGGCTGTCTGCGTGTTGACGACGCTGGCCATCCTCAACCTCCTGCGCTCGCCGACCGGGCGCGCTTTTGTTGCCATCCGGGATTCTGAAATTTCGGCGCAAAGCATGGGTATTAACCTGGCGCGCTACAAGACGCTGTCGTTCGCGCTGTCTGCGGCGCTGGCAGGCATAGGGGGCGCGCTTTACGCGCACAAGCTGAAATTCATCTCGCCTGACCAGTTCAGCATTCTCCAGTCGATTGACCTGCTGCTGATGGTGGTGATAGGCGGCCTGGGTTCGGTGCATGGTGCATTTTTGGGTGCCATCTTTTTGATCTCCATGCCGCAGGTGATCTCACTGACCAAGGACCATCTGCCCGCTGCCATCGGCCAGGCACCGGGCCTGCAGGGCGTGGTGTACGGGGTGGTGCTGGTGGCGTTTGTGATGTTCGAGCCGCTGGGCCTGTACGGGCGCTGGCTGAAGATCCGCACCTACCTTGAGCTGTTCCCGTTCTATCGCAAGGGATTGTTCAAACGGCAGAAATCCTTCCAGAAATCGGAGAGGCTGAAATGACACAACCCATCCTCTCGGCCAGAAACCTCAGCGTTCGCTTCGGCGGTGTGCTGGCCGTCAACGACGTGAGCTTTGATGTGAAGCAAGGTGAGGTCTTCACACTGATAGGCCCGAACGGCGCCGGCAAGACCACCGTGTTCAACCTGATCAGCCGCATCTATACCCCGAGCGCGGGCAGCATTGACTACCTGGGCCAGCCGCTGACCGGGCAGCCGCCGGACAGGATTGCCGGGCTGGGTATTGCGCGCACCTTCCAGAACATCGAACTGTTCGAGCACGCCAGTGTGCTCAATAACCTGCTGATAGGCCGTCATACCCATCACAACAGCGGCCTGTGGCTCGACATGTTTTTTACCGCCAAGGTCCGTCAAGCCGAGATGGAGGCACGCGGGAAGGTGGAGAAGATCATTGATTTTCTTGACCTTCAGCATCATCGCGATTCGATGGTCGCGGGGCTCCCTTACGGCGTGCGCAAGGTGGTGGAACTGGCCCGTGCGCTTTGCACCGAACCCAGGCTGCTGTTGCTCGACGAGCCGTCATCTGGCCTCAATGTAGAGGAGACCGAAGACATGGCTTTCTGGATACAGGACATCAGGAACGAACTGGGCATCACCGTGCTGATGGTGGAGCACGACATGACACTTGTATCCAGGGTTTCTGACCGCGTGCTCGCGATGAGCCAGGGCGAGGTGCTTGCCATGGGTACACCGCGTGAGGTACAGAACGACCCTGGCGTGATCGAGGCCTACCTGGGCACGGTGGATGACGTGGCCAGCCTGCGGAGGGAATACGCATGAACGACACATCACCTGCCGTGAGCGATACGCCAGTGCTCAAACTGCTCAATGTAGAGAGCGCATACGGTCCGGTCAAGGCGATACGCGGGGTCAGCCTGCAGGTACGCACCGGGCAGATCGCTACCGTGCTGGGCTCCAACGGGGCCGGCAAGACCACCATTCTCAAGACCATATCGGGAATCATCGACCCGCACAAAGGCAGCATCGAATTTAAGGGTGAGAACATCACGGCGAAGGACCCTGCCCACATCGTGCAGCGCGGCCTGTCACATGTGCCCGAGGGGCGCGAGGTGTTTCCGCTGCTGTCCGTGCACGACAACCTGGTGATGGGGGCGTACACACGCAGGGACCGCGACGGCGTGGCGCGTGATATGGAGGCGGTGTACGGCTATTTCCCCATCCTGAAGGAACGCGCCGCACAGGATGCGGGTTTGCTGTCGGGTGGGCAGCAACAGATGCTGGCGATTTCGCGCGCCATCATGGCCGCGCCAGCCCTGATCCTGCTGGACGAGCCCAGCCTGGGCCTGAGCCCACGGCTCACCAAGGAGATCTTCGAGATTGTGGTGCGCATCAACCGCGAGCGCGGCACGACGATTTTGCTGGTGGAGCAGAACGCCAACATGGCCCTCAACGCTTCGGACTACGGCTATGTGCTTGAAAACGGCCGCATCGTGATGGAAGACAGCTGCGCCCGCCTTCGCGAGAAGGACGACGTCAAGGAGTTCTACCTCGGCATGAAAGAAACCGGCGTGCGCGGTGAGCGGCGCTGGAAAAAGAAAAAGAACTGGAGATAACGATGTCCAAGCTCTGGAATCCCACAACCCAACACGTTTCCCGCACGGAACTGGACGGCGACACCATTCCCGCAGTGTTCTGGAACGCAGTCGATAAGCGCAAGCATCAGGTATGGATGCGGCAAAAGGAAATGGGCATCTGGCGCAGCTGGAGCTGGCAACAGGTAGGGCAGGCCGTGAGCGAGATTGCCGGAGGCCTGATGAGCCTTGGTTTCAATGCGGGAGGGACCGCTTCCATCCTGTCCAATACCGTCATCGAGTGGCTGCTGGCCGACCTGGCCATCCTGTCGTGTGGCGGTGTGGCCAACGGCATCTATCCCACCGACGCAGCGGGCCAGGTGCAGTATCTCTGCGAGGACTCGCGTACCAGCATCCTGTTTGTTCAGGACGACGAGCAGCTGGACAAGGCGCTTGAAGTGCGCGCACAGCTTGGCAGCCTGCAGAAAATCGTTGTGTTCGACATGGAAGGCCTGCGCGAACTGAAAGACCCGGGCGTCATGAGCCTGGATGACCTGCGAGTCCTCGGCCGCGAGTACCTGGCCAGCCACCCTGATGCGCTGACCGGGCGAATCAGGGCCTGCCGGCCGGATGACCTGGCGATTCTGGTTTACACCTCGGGTACTACGGGAAAGCCCAAGGGCGCGATGCATAGCAACAAGGGCCTGTTGTACAGCGTGCGCGGTCTTGGCAAGGCCTTGCCGCAGGACGAGAGGGACGAGCGCATCTGCTTCCTGCCGTTATGCCATGCGGCAGAGCGCATAGGCGGCGCTTACCTTGCGCTGTACACAGGCACGCTGCTTAACTTTGTCGAGCATCCCGAAACCGTGCCCGAGAACGTGCGTGAGATCGCACCCACCGTTCTGCTGGCGATTCCCCGCGTCTGGGAGAAGTTTTATTCAAGCGTGATGATTGGCATCAAGGAGGCCACGGGCCTTCAGAAAGCCGCTTACGCGTGGAGTATTGGTGTGGGCACGCAGGCAGCCACCAGGATCGTCGAGGGCCAGCCGGTCGGCATGCTGCTCAGGCTCAAGTTCACGCTCGCACGCTGGCTTGCGCTCAACAATGTTCGCAAACTTATAGGCATCCATCGCGCCCGTTTTTTGATAACCGGCGCCGCACCGATTTCGCCCGAGTTGATCAAGTGGTATCTGGCTCTGGGTGTGCCCATGGTGGAAGTCTGGGGCATGACCGAAACGGGAGGCATGTCGAC
>JAZKHN010000168.1:0-1436 GCA_040385325.1 Pseudomonadota bacterium | reverse complement strand
GGCAAGAACATCACGCCCAGCGAACTGGAAAACGAGCTGAAGTTCTCGCCCTACATCACCGATGCAGTCGTCATCGGCGACAAGCGCTCATACCTTACGGTCATCGTCATGATCGACCACGAAAACGTGGAAAGGTTTGCGCAGGACAACGACGTGCCTTTCAGCAACTACGCCAGCCTCACCAGGGCAGCCGAGGTGCAGGGCCTGATCCGCAGCGAGATAGACCGCGTGAACACGAATTTTGCGCGGGTCGAACAGATCAAGAAATTCTTCCTGCTCGACACCGAGCTGTCGGCCGAGGATGAAGAACTTACCCCCACGATGAAGCTTAAACGCAAGCTCATGGAGGTGAAGTATGCGCCCCAGATTGAGGCCATGTACCGCTAGTTTTCGAATCAAAAACCAAACCAAGGAGACATCACCATGAAACTGAAATCAACCCTCACCTTTTCCGCGCTGGCTTTCAGTGCTGCCGTTGTGCTTGCCCAGGCGCCCACCCAGGGCATCAGCAAAAACGAGATCACGCTTGGCGCGATTGTTGACCTGTCGGGCCCCATTGCAGGCTTCGGCAAACAGACGCGCAACGGCATGCTGATGCGTGTGAGTGAGCTCAACGAGCAGGGCGGTGTGAATGGCCGCAAGATCAAGCTGGTGATCGAGGATGCATCGTATGACCCCAAAAAGGCTGTGCTTGCCGCGCAGAAACTCGTGAACCAGGACAAGGTCTTCGCAGTGGTGGGAAACCTGGGCACCGCGCAGAACCTGGCCGCCATGCCGGTGCAGTTTGAAAAGAATGTGATCAACTTCTTCCCGCTGTCGGGCGCGCGCGAAATGTTTGAGCCGCCCAACCGTCTTAAATACGCGTTCATGACACCCTACTTTGACCAGCTGCGTATCGCTACGTCCAAACTGGTCAAGGAAAGTGGCGCCAAAAAGGTCTGTACTGTCTACCAGGACGACGAAGCCGGGCTGGAAATGATGCGCGGGGCCGAGGCGGGTCTGAAAGCCAACAATATGGAACTGCTTGAAAAGACCAGCTTCAAGCGCGGGGCGACTGATTTTTCCTCGCAGGTCGCGAAAATGAAAGCCGCAGGTTGCGACATGGTGGTCCTGGGCACCATCATTCGCGAGACTGTTGGCGTCGTTGCAGAGTCACGCAAGACCGGCTTCAATCCGGTCTTCCTTGCCAGCGCTGCAGCCTATACGGACCTGATTCCCAAGCTCGGCGGCAAGGCCATGGATGGGGTGTACGCGACGATGGCTGCACAACACCCCTACCTGGATGAGGCCTCGCAGCCATTGCGTTTCTGGGCCAACAAGTACAAGACCGCCTTCAATGAAGAGCCGGCCGTATTTTCTGTTTATGGCTACAACGCCATCGACACCTTTATTCGCGGTGCGCAAAAGGCCGGGGTGGAACTGACAAATGAGAGCTT
>JAZKHN010000167.1:0-3378 GCA_040385325.1 Pseudomonadota bacterium | reverse complement strand
GCGTGGTGGGCTGCGTCGCCGGGGCTGCCGCCCCATGTGCGGGTGGCGTAGGTGCCTTCGGCCAGGTCTTTTTCGATGATCTGGCGCAAAAAGTTGCTGGGCTTGTGGGTTTCTTTGTCTGCGGGAGCGGGGGAGGTCATCCAATGATTTTAGGGGCAGGGCCTGTTAAGGCGATGGGCAGGGTGTTTGCACCGAAAAAGCGTGGGGCGCAAGCCCTCTGCGGGTTTGCCCCGACGCTGTGTAAAGCCCCGGTTTCACTTACGTTTCGCTACGCTCTTCACGGTAAAGACAGTAGGCGTTTGGCATTGCCCTGCGTTTAATGAGCACATGGGCAACTGGTGCCCATTAACCCTCCCAAAGGAGAACTTCATGACAACCATCCTCAATGCAAAACGCGCTGGCCTCGTTGCCGCAACACTGGCAGTCGCCGCCTTTGGCTTTGCCGGTGCAGCGCAGGCACGTGACAACGTGTCTTTCTCGGTCGGCATAGGCGTGCCGGGTGTACAGGTCGGCGTGACGAATGCCTACCCTGTGTACCAGCAGCCGGTGTATGTACAGCCCGCCCCGGTGTATGTTCAGCCCCGCCCGGTCTATGTACCGCGCCCCGTGTACTACGGCCCACAGCCGGTGTATTACGCACCGCAGCCGGTTTATGTTCGCCCCGGCCGCCACCATGGTCACGGGCACAAGCATGGCGGGCATTACGTGCAGGCGCCGCGCTCCGGGTACTACGCCCCGGGTTATGCACCCGTCTACTACCCACGCTGATTGCACATTCCACTGAAAGCGGGAACCGCGTTGCGTCGTCCCGCCGTGCTGTAGCACTGTCTGCGATTTGCGACTGGCGCTTCGGTTTAGCTTCCAGTGGGCTCCGGATACTCAGCCCACAAAAAAGCCCGCTTGATGCGGGCTTTTTTTTGTGGGCCGGTCTTTTGCCGTCTGTAAATAGAAAAGTCCGCAGACCAGGGCCTGCGGACTTTGTTCCATGGCTGCTGAACAGCCAATGGAGACGCGCCTTTTGAGCGGCGCGCCGAAACTTTAAAGCTTATGCGGCTTTCCAGAAGATGTAGTCGGCCTGGTAAGGGCGAACCACGGTCTTGCCGAGTTCGGACTGGGTGCAATTCGTCACAAAATCAGCACCGTTCTTGGTGTTCACGCGCTGGATGTAGGTGATGTTGGACAGCATGCCTGGTGCCATGCCCGACTGGGCGGTCGACAGTTGCAGGGGGATGTGGATGCCGCCGACGACAGGTTCGATGGCGATCTGGGTGCCGACAACGCTGGAACCGTCAGCCAGCGTCCAGGTGGCTGGTGGGCCGGCGTACACGCCGATTTCTTTCCCGGTGCGGTCATACAGCTTGGCCGATGGGGTCACCAGCGCCCAGCCCATGCTGCCAGCAGTCGGGATGTCATTGCGGCACACATAGGTGAGGTTGCCGGTGGCGGTGGTTTCAAGCGCGACAACGTTGCCAGGCGGAACCTGAACCTTGGCAGCAACTGTGCTCTGGTCCCAGGTGCGAACCTTGGGGGTCACATTACAAGCGGCCATCAGCAGGGCAGTGCCCGTGACGAGACCGATGGTGGCCAGGGTGCTTTTGCCGTAGGCAATCATGGTGTTGTGCGTGCTTTTCATTTGATGGTTTCCTCTTTAACGTTTTATCGGGCTATGTCCTGAGACATGTTTGGGGGACATGTGTAGTACACCCGGGCAGTGCAAAAAAGCCTGTAGGACGCCGCTTGCTTGCGCTGACAGCGTTTTGCTTTACAAATCTTCACCTCTCGGCGATGCGCGCGCAGATGCACCATGACGGCGCAGATTGCCCAAAAAAAGGCAAAAAAAACCACAGGGTTGGCCTGCGCCAATCCTGTGGTCTGTAAAAACCAGTCCCGCCTAACATCAGGACTGGCCGCTCACCCTAGAGGGGATCAAAGAAGGGCGAACTACCCGGAGACACTCAAAAAATGTCAGCAAAAAAATCGCTGCTTGAAGGAAGTACGGCAGCCGATGGCCATCTGGATTCATAAAAAATGCAGATGTTTGCAACAAGCCGTTATTTCCGGGCGAGCACCCACCAGCCCGCGTGCTGCGGTGTCAGGCGCCAGCTACTGCCCGAAGCGTGGACCGCTTTTTAGAAACTCTTCTTCTTCGGGCGTGCTGACCCGGCCCAGCGCGGCATTGCGGTAGGGGAAGCGGCCAAAGCGGGCAATGATGTCGCGGTGCTGGGCCGCAAAATCGCCGTTGCCTGCCAGCTTGGGTTTGAGTTCGTCGGGTGCGTCGAGCGCCAGCTGTCGAAAGCGTGCCACGCAGTCATCCTGCAGGGCCAGGTTTTCGGCATGCATGAGCGGCATCAGCAAAAACACGCGGCAGACCCAGGGCAGCTGTTTGTCCCAGCCACGGGCCAGCGCATCGGTCACCAGTTGCTGCGAACGCGCATCGCCCGAGAAGGCCTGGCCGGTGCCGCGATAGACATTGCGGGTGAACTGGTCGAGCAGCAGCACCAGGGCCAGCCGGCTCAGGGGTTCGGCCTCCCAGTCTTTCAGCCTGCCGCCGACGGCTTCGGCCACGCGGTCGCCAAACCTGGCCTTGAAGGTTTCATCCAGTCCCTTGCTGCCGCCCCACCAGAGTTCTTTCATCTCCTGGGTGGGCCAGCCTTTTTCAAGGCCATCCCCGAACCAGAATTCGAGAATGTCGCGAGGAGTGGCCGGGGCGCTTGTGGATGTGTAAGAGGTCATGGGCAGCATGTTGCCAGCGTTTTAAAACCCCCTCTAGCCCGGGGTGGACGCTGCCCCGAAGATCAGGCTCTGGTCAGCGGCGGCGGTCATAATCCCGGCATCTAAAGAGGAGCGAGCGTGGACATTGCACTGCTGATCAAAGCCGCCATCATGGGCATCGTCGAGGGGCTGACCGAGTTTTTGCCGATTTCATCGACCGGCCACCTGATTCTTGCGGGCTCGCTGCTGGGTTTTGACGACGACAAGGCCAAGGTTTTTGACATTGCCATACAAACGGGCGCCATCTTTGCCGTCATTCTTGTCTACTGGCAAAAGATTCACTCAACCATCGTTGCACTGCCGCGCCAGCCCAAGGCCCAGCGCCTGGCGCTGAACATCGTGATCGGCTTTTTGCCCGCCGTGGTGCTGGGCCTGCTGTTCGGCAAGTTCATCAAGGCGCACCTCTTCATACCGACGGTGGTGGCCAGCACCTTCATCATTGGCGGCTTCATCATTTTGTGGGCCGAGAAGCGGCCGCCGGGCTCGATTCGTGTGATTCATGTGGACGACATGACGCCGCTGGATGCCCTCAAGGTCGGCCTGGCGCAATGCCTGGCCATGGTGCCGGGCACCAGCCGCAGCGGCGCCACCATCATTGGCGGCATG
>JAZKHN010000166.1:0-3016 GCA_040385325.1 Pseudomonadota bacterium | reverse complement strand
CCAACTGCTGCCATCGGGAATCAGGTCGATCATCGACAGCCGGTAGATGATGATGAAGTCGCGGCCCACCGCCTCGCGCGTGCGCCGCACGATCTCCACCGCCAGCCGCATGCGGTTGGCGTACGAGCCACCCCATTCGTCGCTGCGCTGGTTGGTGTGTGTGACCAAAAACTGGTTGATGAAGTAACCCTCGCTGCCCATGATCTCCACGCCGTCGTAACCGGCGTCACGTGCCAACACGGCGCAGCGGATGAAGGCCTTGATCTGGCGCTCAACACCTGCCGAACTGAGTTCGCGTGGCGTAAACGGCGAGATGGGGCTTTGTATGCGTGAGGGTGCGACGCATAGCGGGTGGTAACCGTAGCGGCCGGTGTGCAAAATCTGCAGCGCAATCTTGCCGCCTTCGGCATGTACGGCATCTGTCACCTGTTTGTGCCGCCGCGCTGCGCCTGAACTGGCCAACATGCCCGCGAAGGGTTTGGTCCAGCCCGCGATGTTGGGCGCGAAACCGCCCGTGACCATCAGGCCGACGCCGCCGCGTGCGCGCTCGGCAAAGTAGGCCGCCATGGCCGGGAAGTGTTTTCGCCCATCTTCCAGGCCCGTATGCATGCTGCCCATGAGAACGCGGTTTTTCAGTGTCGTGAAACCGAGGTCAAGGGGTGCAAGCAGGTGGGGGTAGGGGGAGGCAGTTTGTGAGGGCGGTGGAGTCATGCGGGTTCTTGTTTTGTCATGTGCGCGTGATGGTAGCGGCAGGCTCCACCCAAATGCCGCTGTTATCCTGGTCTGGCGCGTGTTTGGATGCAGGCCTCTATGACTGCTCGGTGAAAACCCTCCCCGGAGGGAGAAACCATATTTTTTAACGTATACGTTAAAAAATAGGGAAATGTTAAGTTGGGTATTAACATTTGGGCTGCTGATGCGGTACTGTGCGTCAATTTTGCCAAAAACTGCCTGAAAAAGGCCCATTTCAGGTGCCAAATATGGCTGTAGACCAATAAAGACGGGCGTGAGCAGCTATTTAATTAATAGCAGATGCATGGCCCAGGACAGATGCCCAATCACCATGGCTCCCGCTTCAGCGCATCTTTTTGATCGCCAGCGCGGCTTCGGTGACGAGTGCGGGGCCTTTGTAGATCAGCCCGGTGTAGATCTGGACCACATCAGCGCCGGCCTTTATCTTGGAAACAGCGTCAGCCCCGCTCATCACGCCGCCAGCGCCAATGATGGGAAAACCCTTGCCCAGCGACGCGCGCAACAGGCTGATCACACGGTTGCTGGCCTCAAGCACGGGCGCGCCGCTGAGCCCGCCGGTTTCTTCGGCATGGGCCATGCCCTTGACGGCTTCGCGGCTGATGGTGGTGTTGGTGGCAATCACCCCGTCCATGCCGTGGCGTTTGAGGGTGGCGGCCAGCAGGCTGACCTGGTCTTCGTCGAGGTCGGGTGCAATCTTCACGAAAAGCGGCACGCGCTTGCCGTGGCGGCTGGCCAGCGTCTCGCGGCGTTTGGCAATCGGGCCCAACAGCGCATCAAGGGCCTCGTCACTCTGCAGGGTGCGGAGGTTTTTTGTGTTGGGGCTGGAGATATTGATGGTCACGTAGTCGGCGTGCGGATAGACGCCGTTGAGGCCGATGAGGTAGTCGTCTACGGCATCCTGGATGGGTGTGGCGGCGTTTTTGCCGATGTTCAGGCCGAGCAGAAGCGCAGCCTGGCCCGTTTGTTTGCGAACGCGCGATGCCTGTACGTTGGCAACAAAGGCATCCAGACCGTCATTGTTGAAGCCCAGCCGGTTAATCAGCGCATTGGCCTGCGGTAGCCGGAACATGCGCGGTTTGGGATTGCCTTCCTGCGCTTTCGGGGTGACGGTACCCACTTCAATAAAGCCAAAACCCATGGCGGCGAGGCCGTCAATGCAGCGTGCGTTTTTATCCAGCCCGGCAGCCAGGCCGAGCCGGTTGGGAAACTTCAGCCCGGCCAACTCTATGGGGTCATCGACGCGCGTGTTGCAGTAGGCCAGCGACAGCGGCGTGCCCTGGGTGCGCGCGAGTGAGGCCATGGTCAGTTCATGGGCAGTTTCGGCATCCAGGCCAAATAAAAAGGGGCGGGCGAGGGCGTAGGGGAGCAGGGACATTGGATAATTTGTTCTGGACGGTGAGGTGATGCCTCATTGTCGCAAAACACATTCCGCCTTCTTCACCCCGCGTTCTCACACCCCATGCCCCATATGACCCAAGACGAACTTAAAACCCTGGTTGGCCAGGCTGCCCTGCTTTATGTCGAACCCGGCAGCATTGTGGGCGTAGGCACCGGCTCGACGGTCAACAAATTCATTGATGCGCTGGCCAGCATGAAAGACCAGATTGCGGGGGCTGTGTCCAGCTCGACGGCCTCAACAGCCCGCTTGCAGGCGCTGGGCATCAAGGTGTTTGATGCCACCGAGGTTGATGAGCTTGCAATCTATATCGACGGCGCCGATGAAATCGACCACGCGGGTTACATGATCAAGGGCGGCGGTGCTGCCCTGACGCGTGAAAAGATTGTTGCAGCCCAGTCGCGAAAGTTCGTGTGCATTGCCGATGAGTCCAAGCTGGTGAAGACGCTGGGGGCGTTTCCGGTTCCGGTGGAGGTCATTCCCATGGCGGCCGGCCGGATCACCCGTCAATTTGCAGCTTTGGGTGGTGTGGCGACGTTGCGGCTGAAAGACGGTGCGCCACTGGTGACCGACAACGGTCAGCACATCCTGGATGTCACGGGCCTGAAGATCACGGACCCGCTGGGCTTTGAGTCGCATGTCAACCAGTGGCCTGGCGTGGTGACTGTCGGCGTGTTTGCCTTTCAGAAAGCCGGCGTCTGCCTGCTGGGTGCACCCGGCGGCGTCAAAACATTGCTGTTTTGAACGTCCGGGGCCTGTTCTTTAGAACTTGATGCCGGCAGGATTGCTGGGTGCAGCTTGTATCGGTGGCGGGGCTGGGCGTTCAGCTTCCTGGCTGGCGGCAGGCGCTGCGGCGGGCGCAGGGGC
>JAZKHN010000165.1:0-1850 GCA_040385325.1 Pseudomonadota bacterium | reverse complement strand
GTCAGCCGCCAAAGCATCGTGCTGGCCGGAAAGCTGGCGCCGGGGCCTGATTACAAACTCTATCTCTCGCCAGAGTTCGTTGAGACCAAGGCAGATTTCCTTCGCCTCAAATCACAGATGACGCGCGCAGGGGATGTCCGCACGTTCGAGAATTTTGTGCTGGCTGTGCCCGGGGGCATTGATGTTTCGAAGCACAAGGCGGTCATCATCTGGTGCGAGACGTTTTCGCAGTTCATCACTGCTGCTCAGTACAGGCCGTAGCCGCATGATGCCCGGGTTGCCGGCTCGAGGCCTAAGTAGCGAATGGGTCATCTGCTGCATGAACGCAGATTAACATTTTTAACGTATATATTAAAAATTTAACGTGTACGTTAAAATCAATGGAAAAGTTAACTTCCATATTAACTTTTCAGGATTTCAGCCCCGCTCGGTGCGCCCAAAAGCTTCAAAAACACCGAAAAAAGGCCTTTTTGGGGTATTAAATCGGCTGCAAGCCAATAGATACGTGCGCGAGCAGCTACTGAATTAATAGCAATTTAAGCTGCTGCCTGGTCAAGCAAATTACTGCAGCTTGATCCCCAGCCGCTTGACCAGCGGCTCCATGTCCTTGCGGTCTTTCTGGATGGTGGCGGCCAGCTCGTCGGGGCTGCTGCCGACCGGGATCATGCCGAGCGTTTCCATCTGGGTTTTCATGGCCGGCTCTTTCAGGATGGCGGCGACGGTTGCCTGGATCTGCGAAATCGTGGCGGCGGGCAGGCCTGCGGGGGCCATCAGGCCTATCCACGGTTGCGATGAATAGCCCTTGAGGCCGGCTTCGTTCAACGTCGGCGTGTTGGGCAGGCCCGAGAAACGCTCGGGGCTGGTGATGGCCAGTGCGCGCAGCTTGCCGCTGTCGATCAGGCCCTTGGCGCTGGACGGCGCATCGAGCACCACGTCAAGCAGGCCGCCCATCAGGTCAAGCTGTGTCTTGCCCGACGAGGGCGAGGGCACGTAGAGCGCCTTGATGCCGGCCTGGCGTGCCGTCTGCTCCCACACCAGGTGAAAGGCGGTGCCGACCGAGAGCGAACCCAGGCTCATGTCCTTTTTGCCGGCCTGCTGCACAAAGTCGCCCCAGGTTTTCAGCGGGCTGTTCTGCGCGACCACAAACACAAAAGGCGTCCGGGCGACCAGCGAGATGGGTTGCAGGTCCTTCACCGGGTCGTAGGGCAGGCTCTCGACCGCAAACGGCATGATGGTCAGGGCTGAGGCTACAAACATGCCCAGCGTGTGACCGTCGGCCGGTGACTTGACCAGGGCCGAGGTGCTGACGATGCCTGAGCCGCCGGGCTTGTTCTCGACAATCACCGGCTGGCCCCAGACGGTGGACAGCCGTGTGGCCAGCACGCGCAGCATCACATCAACCGGGCCACCGGGCGGGTTGGAGACGATGATTTTCACCGGCTTGTCGGGGAAGGCGGCCATCGCGGTGGCAGAGAAAAACAGGGACAGGGCGAACGCACTCAGGACTTTTTTCATCATGCTGGTCTTTCAGTGAAGGCGGTGAGGGGGTGTGCTTATCCAAAAATCTGCAGGTGGTCTGCATCGGGCGTGGCCGGTGTCCAGGGCGCCGTACCGTTGCGGACGAAATCTATCCATGCGCTTTGCACTTCGCGCGAGAGGGCGGCCGCCTTCTGCGCATCAAGGCCCTTGAGCATGGGCGCATCGGTATACGCCTCGAGCGTGCCGAAAATAAAGGGCAACTCGATGCAGTGGCAGGCGCCAAAGGCTGCTGATGGCGCGTAGTCGAAGCGGTAGGCCCAGGCCGAGCGGCCGGCCGATGCCGCATTTTTGGCCCACTGCAGCGACGGCGC
>JAZKHN010000164.1:5655-10230 GCA_040385325.1 Pseudomonadota bacterium | reverse complement strand
AGTCCGTCATGGACGGCAGCACACGCACCCAGGCACAGGCTGCAAAAGCACCGGCGTCCACCGGCGGTGGCGGCGCAGGCCTCGATTTGCTGCCATGGCCCAAGGTCGACTTCACCAAGTTCGGTCCGGTCGAGCGCAAGGACATGTCGCGCATCAAGAAGATCAGCGGCGCCAACCTGCACCGCAACTGGGTGATGATCCCGCACGTCGTCAACCACGACGATGCCGACATCACCGAGCTCGAAAACTTCCGCGTGCTGATGAACAAGGAAAACGAAAAAGCCGGCATCAAGATCACCATGCTGGCCTTCCTCATCAAGGCCTCGGTCGCCGCGCTGAAGAAGTTCCCCGAGTTCAACGCCTCGCTTGATGGCGACCAGCTGGTGCTCAAGCAGTACTACAACGTCGCGTTCGCGGCAGACACACCTAACGGCCTGGTCGTGCCCGTTATCAAGGACGCCGACAAGAAGGGCATAGTCCAGATCTCGCAGGAGATGGGCGAACTCGCCAAGAAGGCACGCGACGGCAAGCTGAGCCCGGGCGACATGCAGGGTGCCTGCTTCACCATCTCCTCTCTGGGCGGTATTGGTGGCCGTTATTTCTCGCCCATCATCAACGCACCTGAAGTCGCCATCCTCGGCGTCTGCAAGAGCCAGATGGAACCGGTCTGGGACGGCAAGGCTTTCCAGCCGCGCCTGATGCTGCCGATGTCGCTGAGCTGGGACCATCGCGTGATCGACGGGGCCTCTGCTGCGCGCTTCAATGCCTACCTCGGACAAATCCTCGGAGATTTCCGCCGGGTACTGCTGTAAGGGCGCGCCATGACAACGCTCGTAGTAGTCAAAAAAGCAGGGCAGGTGGCGATTGCGGCGGACACGCTGGTGACCTTTGGGGACACCAGCCTGGGCCACCGCTTTGAAGCCAACAGCAAAATCTTCAAGGTCGACACGCCGGCCGGCATCAGCTATGTCGGCATGGCCGGCACGGTCGCGCACTTCCCGGCGCTGCGCAAGGCCATGGGCGCATTGCCGAAGGATCAGCTCAAGCTCGGTTCTCGCGACGAAGTCTTTGACACCTTCATCAAGCTGCACCCGCTGCTGAAAGACACCTTCTTCCTGCAGACCAAGGAAGACGATAACGACCCCTATGAGTCCAGCCAATTCACGGCGGTGATTGCCAACGCCAGTGGCATCTATGGCCTCTACAGTTACCGTGAAGTCTTCGAGTTCAAGGAATTCTGGGGCATTGGCTCGGGCCGCAGCTTTGCGCTGGGCGCCATGCATGCCGCCTGGGACAAATCAAAAACCGCACGCGAAGTCGCCATCGCCGGCATGAACGCCGGCTGCGAGTTCGATAAAAATTCTGCCGGGCCGGTGGAAGTGTTCACCCTCAAATTGAAAGCCTCCAAATGAGCGCAACCCTTATCGACATCAAGGTGCCTGACATCGGCGACTTCGACGAAGTGACCGTGATCGAACTGCTGGTAAAGCCCGGCGACAGCATCAAGGCCGACCAGAGCCTGATCACCGTGGAAAGCGACAAGGCGTCCATGGAGATCCCCTCGTCTTCTGCCGGCGTGGTCAAAGAGATCAAGGTCAAGCTCGGCGACAAGGTGAAACAGGGGTCCGTCGTGTTGTCGATCGAGGCATCCGGTGGCGCGGCTGCAGCAGCACCGGCCGTCGCTGCTCCCGCAGCTTCACCGGTTCCTGCACCTGCAGCTGCAAAACCAGCGCCTGTCGCGGCATCTGCACCTGTTGCATCCAGCTTCGCCGGTACCGCCGACCTTGAATGTGATGTGCTGGTCCTGGGCGCGGGCCCTGGCGGCTATTCGGCAGCATTCCGTGCAGCCGACCTGGGTCTCAAGGTCGTGCTGGTCGAGCGTTACGCCACGCTGGGCGGCGTCTGTCTCAACGTGGGTTGCATACCCTCCAAGGCGC
The DNA here is from genome assembly GCA_040385325.1 of Pseudomonadota bacterium. Lineage (GTDB taxonomy): Bacteria > Pseudomonadota > Gammaproteobacteria > Burkholderiales > Burkholderiaceae_C > Polaromonas. The sequence continues at coordinate 8,293 of JAZKHN010000164.1, read as the reverse complement.
TGCTGCATGTGGCTGCCGTGATGGACGAGGTCAAGCATTTTGAAAGCCTGGGCGTCAGCTTTGCCGAGCCGGTTGTCGATATCAACAAACTGCGTACCCATAAGGAAAAAGTCGTCGGCAAGCTGACGGGCGGCCTGACGGCGATGGCCAAGATGCGCAAGGTCACAGTCGTGCGCGGCCTGGGCCAGTTCGTCGGCTCGCATCACCTGCAGGTTGAAGAAACCTCGGGCACCGCGCAAGAGAAGTCGGGCAAGAAGCAGACCATCGCCTTCAAGAACTGCATCATCGCCGCGGGCTCACAGGCCGTGCGCCTGCCTTTCATGCCGGATGATCCGCGCGTCGTCGATTCCACCGGCGCGCTCGCGCTGAAGGAAGTCCCCAAGCGCATGCTGATCCTGGGCGGCGGCATCATCGGGCTTGAAATGGGCACCGTGTATTCCACCCTGGGTGCGCGCCTCGATGTGGTTGAAATGATGGACGGCCTCATGCAGGGAGCAGACCGCGACCTGGTCAAAATCTGGCAAAAGATGAATGCGCCGCGTTTTGACAACATCATGCTGAAGACAAAAACCGTGGGTGCCAAGGCAACCAAGGCTGGCATCGAGGTGACGTTTGAAGCGGCAGAAGCTGGTGGCACTGCACCCGCACCGCAAACCTATGACCTCGTGCTGCAGGCCGTGGGCCGCACGCCCAACGGCAAAAAGCTCGGGGCCGACAAGGCCGGCATCACGGTCAGTGATCGCGGTTTTATCCCCGTCGATATCCAGATGCGCACCAACGTACCGCACATCTTCGCTATTGGCGACATCGTGGGTCAGCCCATGCTGGCGCACAAGGCCGTGCACGAAGCGCATGTGGCCGCTGAAGTCATCGCCGGTGAACTGCAGGGCAACAAGGAGCTCGCCAGCGCCGCCTTCAATGCGCGTGTGATTCCAAGCGTCGCCTACACGGACCCCGAAGTGGCGTGGGTGGGCCTCACAGAAGACCAGGCCAAGGCACAGGGCATCAAGGTCAAAAAAGGTTTGTTCCCCTGGACGGCATCCGGCCGTGCCATCGCCAATGGCCGCGACGAAGGCGTGACCAAGCTGCTGTTTGATGATTCACCCGAGGCGCATGGTCACGGCAAGATTCTCGGTGGCGGCATGGTCGGCACCCACGCCGGCGACATGATTGGCGAGATCGCGCTGGCGATTGAAATGGGCGCTGATGCGGTGGATATCGGCAAGACCATCCATCCGCACCCGACGCTGGGTGAGAGCATAGGCATGGCTGCGGAAGTGGCGCACGGCAGCTGTACGGATTTGCCACCGGCGCGGCGTTAGGCACATCAGGCCCGACCTGGTTTTACAAACTGTTTTGCAAGGCCAGGCTCAAGCTCAGGTCGGACCCACTGTGAAGTAGGCCGGTATGGTGACCCGGGTGTAGCCGCCGTTGTACGGGTTGGCGTGCATGGCGAGTTGCCAGAAGGCGATGGTTGTGGCGATGCCGAACAGGGTCAGAATCAGCCGGCCGGCCGAGGGCCTGTCCAGATGCACGGCCGCCAGGGTGAGGTAGGCAAAGAACACCAGCGCGATGACCACCCACCATTGGTGGTTGTCCGTGATGTCGGTTCCTATGAGCAGCCGTTTAGACCGTGCATCCTGAAGATCATCCATGGATTTGAACCACTGCGCCAGCAAGGCCGGCGATGCACCGGATCTGGCCAGGCGCGCGCCGTGGAGGCGCAATTCACGCAGGGCCAGCGAAGCGGCCGGACTGGTACGGTTGTTGAAATGCACCCCCCATTCATCGGTCAACACGGCATGGCGGTAGGCGGCCAGCAAGGGCAGGGCTTCCGGTGAATTCAGGGCAGCCGGTTCCGCCAGTTCGTACAGCCGCATCATGGCAGTGACTTCCCGCCCCGCCGAGTCGGTGGCTGTCCTTTCCTGATTCCAGACATCTACAGCGAGGAAGCTCAAAAACAATGCGAACACCGTGGTGGCCGGTACCAGTGCAGGGGCGACCGGAAGCAGTTTGGGCGCGCTGCCAAAGCGCCTGTGCAGCCAGTCCATCCATAAAAAGCTCGCATACAGCATCACCACGGCCATCAATGCAAGGACCAGCAACTGGAAGAGAGCGGGCAAGTCGAAAAAGGCGTCAAGCATGATGGGAGCGCTGGTGCAAAGCGTGGGGAATGAGTTGTCACATAGTTTAAGGGCCACCTCGTGCTGCGGACTCCCGGCGAGCCCAGGGTTATGTTGCGCGACAGCGTTGTGGCGATGGTTTCGTGCACCCAAGCGCCACAATCGTGGGTACCATAAATGCGAAGGGGCATTTCAACAGGCCATACTTTGGCCGCCTGCCATGCCTTCATCGACCATCGACTCTGGACAAGCATGCTTCGAGCGCGTAGATAAATCCTGTTGAGGAGTTGCGTGATGACTGAAAAACTGCCCGCTCTGTTACCGCCTTCTTCGTGGTACGTGTCGGTCAACCGGCTGCTCGGCTGGTGCTGGGGTGTGGTGCTGCCCATCGCGATCGGCATTGCCGTTCACTGGCCGCAGTGGGTGTTGTTTGTCGTGGTGCCGCTCTGGTACCTGCTCAACATTCGCGTGATGGACAAATACATTCCTGCCCTGGCGAATCCGCTGATCGAGCG
>JAZKHN010000164.1:0-5555 GCA_040385325.1 Pseudomonadota bacterium | reverse complement strand
CACATCGTCGACGGCGACCTGCTCGACCAGAAGGTCGATGCCATCGTCAACCCGTGGAACCGCAACATCATTCCCTGGTGGCTGCTGTGGCATCAGGGTGTGGCTGGTGCCATCCGGCAGCGTGGTGGTTATCGCCCCTTCATCGAGGTGGGCCGGCATGGCGCCATTCCCCTGGGCGGGGCGGTGCTCACGTCCGCCGGGCGCCTGCCGTTTCGCGGCATCGTGCACGTCGCGGGCATCAGCATGTGGTGGCGTGCTTCGCCCCAGTCGATTCAGGGTTCTGTGCGTTCTGCGATGGCCATAGCAGGTGAGCAAGGATTCAGGTCAATTGCGTTTCCCGCCCTGGGTGCAGGCGTTGGCGGTTACCGCGAAGAGGCGGCGATTGAGCTGATGCTGCAGGCTTTCAAGCCGCTGCAATATGAAGCAACTGCGGTGATCGTTCGATTTCGCAACTAAATTGATGCGTGCAGCATGCCTAGCCGCCGCGCACCTGCACCGCATGCCTGAAAATATCTCCCGGCGTGGCCATCCATACCTGCCCGCGGTCTCTTGCGGCTGCCACGTGCTGCAGCGCCCGCCGCAAATGGCGCAAGCGATAAGGCTGGCCCACGAGGTAGGGATGAAGCGCGATGCCCATGACCAGCGCCGCAGACCCGGGCTCCCGGGTTTGGTCCAGCATTTCATCGAGCTGGTCGATGATCATTTGCGCAAAGTCCTTGCCGTCCATCTGACGGGCGATGATCATGGGAATGTCGTTGAGCTCCTGCGGGTAGGGCACCGCCCACAGGCTCTGGCCGCTGCGGGTACGCATGGGCATGGGCTGGTCGTCATGGCACCAGTTCAGCGTGTAGCTGTAGCCCGTCTCGGCCAGCAGGTCAGGCGTGTGCAGGCTTTCTGAAATCCACGGTGACAGCCATCCGGCGGGTGACTGGCCGCTTTCTTTCTGCATGCGGTCACGGCAACTCTTCAACAGCCCGCGCTCGTCTGCTTCACCCAGAACGCCCTGGCGTTCGGCATTCGTGTGGCCGTGGCCTACCAGCTCGTCGCCGCGTGCCACGCAGGCCGCAATCAGTTCGGGGCAGTGGTCGTACAGGGCGGTGTTGGTCAGCGCAGCCGCCGGCATGTCCAGGCTGTCAAACAGCTCCAGGCAGCGCCACGCGCCCACGCGGTTGCCGTATTCACGCCAGCTGTAGTTCAGCACATCGGGCTGCGGGCTGGCAGGGCCTATGCCGGCACCCATGCCCTCGCCAAAGGCAAAGTGCTCAATATTAAAACCCAGGTAGACCGACAAGCCGGCACCATTTGGCCATCTGTAGGTTTTGCGTTGATGGATGCCCTGGTAGTCAAACCGGCCATGCGTCGGCAAGGCCCCGATGTAATTGGCTGGCATCAGGCGGCAGGTGTCAGAGTACGGCGAGCCCCGCACGGACCAGCAGCCATTCGGCGCTGTCGTTCCATACATCCATGTCTGTGATCAGGCCATTCTTGACGACGTAGCGGTCCACATAGCGGTTGCCCTCAAACGGCGTGCCATCCGGCCATTCGCCGTAAAGCGTGCCCAGGCTGTAGACCACAGCTCCGTCCGTCGAAGCATCGTTGGGGCCTGAGGTGACGCTTTCGGTGCGCTCAATGCGCTTTTTCACCCATTTGTAGCGCGAGGCATTGAATTTGGTGCAGTCGGCCGGCTCGCGCATGGCGCGCCCGCCGGTAAAAAGAATCTTCATGCCCGGCGCGGTGTAGCGGCTGGCCGCGACAGGGTCGGGCAGCATGATGAGGCGCAGGAACTCATTGACCACTTCGGCAGCAGTTGCCGGTTTGTCCAGGATTGCGTGAGCGGTGGTCAATGTAGGTTCTCCTGCAGCGGTCATATGGTCAAAAATTTATGTTATCACCTCGACATTGGCCAGCTTGGCCACGGCGCGCCAGGTTTCTATCTGCCCGTTGATGAGCTTCACAAAATCATTGCCCAGCACGGCGTTCTTGCGTGGCAGCGTCTGGATTTCCTCGAGCCGGGCCGCAATGTCCGGCTTGGCCAGTATCTCGGGAATCAGCGCTGACAGGCGCTGCGCAACGCCCGGCGGCAGCCCTTTTGGTGCCGACAGCCCCAGCCATTGCGAGCCCGTGAGTTTCGGGAAACCAAGTTCGCCAAAGGTCGGCACGTTGGGCAGGGCCGTCAGGCGAGACGGGGTAGATACCGCCAGTGCGCGAAGCGACCCCGCCTTGAGCTGGGCAACATTGGTGGTGACCGGGTCCAGCACGCTGTCGATCTGGCCACCCAGCAGGTCCTGCATGGCGGGCGCGCTGCCCTGGTAGGGAATGTGGTCGTGCTGCGGAGCCTTGCCTTCGATTTTCAACATTTCGCCAAACAGGTGATTGGCAGAGCCGATGCCGGACGAGCCATAGCGCACAGGTTTGGTTTTGGCTGCGGTGAGGTATTGCTCAAGCGTCTGGTAGGGCGACTGCGCCCGCACCAGCAACACCATGGGTGCCTCCACCAGCATGCCCATGTGGGTGAAGTCGCCTACCGGGTCAAACGGCATGACCTTGCGGGTGGCTGTGGCGTAAATGTGCACCGATGCGTGGCTGACCAGCAGGGTGTAGCCGTCGGCCGGCTGCTTGGATACCCAGTCGGTACCGACCAGGCCACCGGCACCAGCGCGGTTCTCAACCACCACGGTTTGGCCAATGGCCTGCGACAGGTGCGGCGCCATCAGACGTGACACCGTGTCGACCAGTCCGCCGGGCGGGAACTGCGCGACCAGCCTGACAGGGCCTCGCGCAGGCCAGGCACCTTGCGCCTGCGCATTGACAAAAGCCGGGGCCGCGAGGGCCGCTGCACCAGCGGCCAATATGACACGACGTTTCATGCTTGCTCCTGAAGATGATCGCTGCACAGCGATGCATGGGGTTTGAAAACAAGGTGGTAACCATCTTCATTTCAGCAACTTGTATGCCAGCGCTTGTGCACCAGTTTGCGGCTTGCGCGCAAGCCTCAACGGTTTCCCAAAAGAAAAGCGCAGACCCGTTTCCGGTACTGCGCTTTTGTCCTGCCGCGGGCTGGGCAAGGGCCTTCGTCAGCTACCTACTGGTGCTGCTGCCTCTCAACAGAATGCAGCTCCAGCGAGCGGTCTTTGGTCTGGTCTGATGTTGCGAAGTCGTCGTTGGCGGGCAACTGCAGCTCGACCCGGTGCGCAGACGCCACACGCGCGACGCCGCTGACCACGCCTGCTGCCAGCACATGGCCGCCATAGCTCCTGTCGTTTGAGATGAAATGCCAGTGCCAGCCGGGCACGCTCACGCCCTTGCTGAAGGCCGGGCTGCGTATGCCGACCATGCTGCCCTTGATGCTTGCGCGCGGAAAGACGACCTGCGTCTTCACCAGTTCGGCCAGTGGTTTATAGGGCCGCACCTGTGCGGCGATTGCGCGGGTGGCCATGCCCTTGAACTCGCCGTTCAGCTCCACCGAATAGAACACGTTCTTGTTGACGAGGCGCTCGTCCATCCACGCCTCGATAGCCGGCAGGGTGGCTGGCAGCGGGGCGTTTGCCGAGGCCTCCATCACGAACTGCATGGCGGGTTTGAAGGGCATGACATAAGCCAGCGGTGTCTTGTCGCCAGGTGCGGCGACGGTCACCGAGCCATCGGCCCTGAAGTGGTACGGCACGCCGCCCAGCAGCAGCATTTCGCCATCGAGCTGATTGAAGGTGCCCAGGCCGATGTCCCCCTTGGTCGCCAACTGCGCCATCGTCAGTTCACCGTCGTAGGCGCCCGAGAGCAGCGCATCAATGGTTGAGTAGGCATAAAGCGCAGGGCCGCCTTCGCCCTGCGTGCTGGCGCAGCCTGTGAGGGCCAAGGCGGCAGTGAGCGCAGCGGCCCGAAGCATGGCGCGGGTGCCATGGCGCAGCGAGGACGTGGCTCGTGTGACGGATGACGAACTGTGGTGATGCATGTGGAGGGCCTTGAAGTGTGGTCACGCAGGATGACAGAGTTTGATATACGGGATTTGCTATTGAAATAATAGCTGCTCACGTACGTGTTTATTGGTCTGCAGCCGATTTAATGCCTAAAAAAGAGGTTTTTCAGGCCATTTTGGGGCTATTTTCGCTGTTCAAATCGACTCGGCAGGACCCGAAGGAAGAAAATTTAACGTATACGTTAAATTTTTGCTGTATACGTTAATTTTTGTCATTCCGGGTTTGTTGGCGGCTACGGGCGCACCCCAGGCGCCTCCATGGCCATGCCCGTCGCGCGTGCGGCCAGGTAGACCTCCAGTTCGACCAGTTCCGGCGCGCCGTAGGCAAAGAGTTCGGCCCGCACGCCGCTCATGCAGTTGCGCAGGCGGCGCTGCAGCGAGCCCATGGCCTGCCACTCCAGCCGGTAGACGGGGTAGCCGTTGGGGTGGGCCTGCGGAATCAGGCTGCTGCCCAGCCGCCCGCCGGCGTTGCTGTCATGGCATTGCGCGCACGACAGGTTGAGCTGGCCCATGCGCTGCATGAAGCGCTGCTCGCCCAGTTGCCTGAAGGGTTCCAGCCGCTTGTCGGCCGGCGGTTTCATGGGCTGGCCGCGGGACTGCAGGGCGACGTAGCTTTCAAGGCTGAGCAGCTCCTGCGATTCAAAACGCAACGGGTCGGCCTGCTGGTGCTTCTGGCGGCAAATGTTGATGCGCTGGCTGAGGGTGACGGGGCGCTTGAACGCTTCGTCGAAAGCCGGGTAACGCGCCGCCACGCCCTTCATGCTGCTGGAAGCTGCCGCATGGCAGGTGATGCAGGCCTTGCCGCTGAGGCCGGCCGTTTTCTGCCACAGCGCTTCGCCGTCCTTCACCCACAGCATGCCGGGGTTGAGAGCGTCGTCTTTTTGCATGGCCTGGGTAGAGGCACCCATGAATTCAGAGCCCTGGCGGCGGGTATCTGCCGCAGGTTGCGCGATTGCCGCGTTTGCGACTGAAAGAAAGAGGAGAAGAGTCAGGCGGATCACAGTGTCGATCCATGACTCCGAATCCTCGAACGAGAGCAGGAGGCGGGCAGGGCGCTCATGCCGTGACGGTGATGGCCACTGTTTCGGTTTGCGTGAAACCGTTGTCGCCTTCCCAGTTCAGCACAAAGCTGCCGCTCTCAAGGGCGGTGGTGAAAAAGGCGACATAGGGGTTGGCTGAAATGGCAGCGAACAGTTCGGCACTGAAAACCTGCTCGCCGTTGTACTTGCAGCTGAAGGTCTGGATGATGTTGCGCGGCAGGGTCTTGCCGTTGTCGTCTGGGCGAAAGCCGGTTTCCATGGGGTGGCCAATGGTGGCACGTATCTCGATGACTTCGCCGCGTCTGGCGGTTGCGGGGATGTTGATGAGGGTGCGGGCCATCAGGCTTCTCCCTCGACGCAGGCCACGACGGTCACGATCACATCAACACTGTGCGACCAGTAACTGCCATCACTCATCTGCGCTACAGCCACCAGCTTTTGCGTGGCGGCCAGCCGCATGCGTGTCGTCACGCTGGCCTTGCCGGCGCGCGGGCCGAGTACAAACCTGGCCACATCGCGCTGCGGGTTTTTTTCATTGAAGA
>JAZKHN010000163.1:2055-3169 GCA_040385325.1 Pseudomonadota bacterium | reverse complement strand
GCGATTGCCTGTTGCGTCAGGTCAACGGTTTTTCAGCACAAGCCGGCGACTGTCTTATTTATACGCCGGGTGCCCCACGGTCGTAGGCTGAAAACAGCTGCTCCAGCGAATCGACCAGCACCTTGACCCTTGGCGAGCGCGATCGCGAGGGCGAATAAACCGCATAAAGCGGCTGCCCCGCCGTCTGATACGGCACCAGCAATTCGACCAGGTTGCCACGCGCCAGCTCATGCTCGAACAGCAGCGAATTGCTGTGGGCGATGCCCAGGCCCGCAACCGCTGCAGCGCACAGCGCATCGCCACTGTTGACGACCTCCAGCCGGCTTTGCGGCATCAGGTTGACGGGGCTACCGTCCACCTCAAAGCGCCACATGGCCCGCCGCCCGGCAAACACGTGCACCAGGCCATGATGGCCAGCCAGCCCGGCAGGCGTGGCAGGCGCACCAAAACGTTCGATGTACGCCGGGGATGCCACGGTGATGCGCGCAGTGTCTGCCAGCTTGCGCGCGGTAACCCGCGCGTCGGGGGGCGAGCCAATGCGCAGGGCCACATCGAGCTGGTGTTCAACCAGGTCGACAGGTTGCTCACTCAGCACCAGTTCAAGGCGCACATCTGGATACTTTTCAAAAAACTGCGTGAGTCGGGGAACGATGTGAACGCGCGCAATCGCAGACAGCGAGCCCAGCCTGAGCACGCCCTGGGGCGATATGCGCCGCGACTGGAGTTGCTCTTCTGCATTGGCAAGCGACGCAAGCATACCCTCGCATTCACCGACAAAGTAGCGCCCTTCATCCGTCAGTGCGACTCCGTGCGTGGTGCGGTTCAGCAGCTGGGTATCAAGTTCTGCCTCCAGCCTGCCCACGGCCTTGGTGACGGCAGAAGGGCTGATCTTCAGCGTTCGCGCTGCAAGGCTGAAACTGCCCTGCCGAGCCACTTCTACAAAAGCCTGCATGGCGGCGAGCTTGTCCATACTGCTTAGTCCTTTTGCTCAATACTGTTGTTCCCGCACCGTCAGACCAATTTGGTTGTTTTCAGCACACACACCCTGTTCTTATAGCTGCCTGCAGCCTGTTGAGACCTGCGTGAAATCCCGGCAAGCCATGAAAAAAGCGCC
>JAZKHN010000163.1:0-2045 GCA_040385325.1 Pseudomonadota bacterium | reverse complement strand
TCCGTCTTTCGAATCCCGTCCTCGTAATGAAAAAGCGCCGCAAGGGCGCTTTTTTCATGAATGCTGCCACAGGGCCGCATCAGCAAACCGGCTCAACCCTGGTGGGGGCGCTTGCCTGGGTTCTTCTTGCTGCGGGTGTGTGAACCGCGCTCAAGGCTGATCTTCTGGCCGCGGCCAGTGGTGATGGTGTAGCCCTTTGGCGGGACTGGTTTCGGGGCGCAGATGTCGGCCTCGACTCGAATTTTCTTGGACATGGAGGACTCCGTATAAAAAAGGGCTAACCCGGGATTTTAAGCTATTGCCGGATTTGGTCACTCAATCGTTGCACCAGAGGCTTTGACGATGTCTTTCCACTTCACGTAATCGGTCTTCAAAAGTGTTGAAAACTGGTCAGGCGTCATGTTCTGCACTTCAGCGCCCTGGGCGTGAACGGCGGCCTTCATGTCTGCGGTGGCCAGCAGCTTGTTGACCTCTGCGTTCATGGTCGTGACGATCTCTTTAGGCGTGCCCGCAGGCATGAAGAGGCCGTACCAGGTGCTGACGTCGAAATCCTTGTAGCCGAGCTCAGCCACGGTCGGAATGTCCGGCATCGATGTGCTGCGTTTGGCCGAGGTGACGGCCAGGGCGCGCAGCTTGCCGGCCTTGATCTGGCTGATGGCGGACGGCAGCGACGAAACCATCAGGTCCACATTGCCGGCCAGCACGTCCATCATGGCGGGGTTGGAGCCCTTGTAGGGGATGTGGCGCAGCTTGATGCCTGCGGCGGTGTTGAAGATTTCACCGGCCAGGTGAATGGTTGTGCCGTTGCCAGGCGAACCATAGGTCACGGTGTCGGGCTTGCCCTTGGCGGCGGCGACCACGTCGGCCAGCGTCTTGAAGCGCGACTGCACGCCGGTCACGATGACGACGGGTGTGTAGGCGACGTGCGCGACGGCCACCAGGTCTTTGGTCGGGTCGTAGCTGAGGTTTTTGTAGAGCCAGGGCGCAACGACGAGGTTGTCTTTCTGGCCCATGACCATGTCATAGCCGGTGGGCGCGGCGCGGGCCGCTTCAGCAATGCCGATGGTGCCGCCGGCGCCGCCGCGGTTGTCGGGCACGACATTCCACTTGTTGGCTTCGGTCAGCTTCTGGGCCACCAGGCGCGACAGTATGTCGGTGCCGCCGCCGGGTGGGAAGGGCACGATCAGGCGGATGGGCTTGTTGGGGTAAGGCTGGGCCTGGGCGGCCGTCACCAAAGCCAGGGCCATCAGGCTGGCCGAGAGGATTTTCTTGAACATGTTGTCTCCAGTGGATGTCGGACGGGGGTGCTCTGCGGCAGCCCCAGGAAGGCGGATAACGTCGAAAACCCGCTATTTTATTCGCCGGGCCGTTTGACGCCCTCGTGTTGCGCGATGCCCGGCTTCGCTGGCGGGGCAAAGCCGGTCAGGCCGTGAGCCGGTACAGCGCCGCCTCGGCCTCCAGCCAGGCCCTGAAAAGCGCCAGCGCGGCATTGCCCGATTTCTGCTCAGGGTAGATCAGGTAATAACGCCTGTCGCTCAGGAACTCGTGTTTGACGATGGGCACCAGCCGCCCGGCGGCAAGGTCGTCTTCAATCAGAAAGCGCGGGATCAGTGCCAGCCCCTGGCCGCGTATCGCCGCTTCTGCCGTCATGGAGAACAACTCCATGCGGGCACCGGCCATGTCGTTGGCGACCTCCAGCCCCAGCGAGGCAAACCATTGCCGCCAGGCGTAGGGCCTGGTGCTCATCTGCAACAGCGGCAGGCCGTCCAGGTCTTCAGCTTTCAGCTTGCGGCGGGTCGTGACGAGCGCCGGGCTGCCGACCGCGACGATGCTCTCGTCCATCAAAAAGACCGATTCGGTGCCCGGCCAGTTGGCTTCGCCCGCGTGGATGGCGGCGTCGAGTGCGGTGTCTGCAAACAAAAAGGGCCGGGTGCGCGCCGACAGGTGTACCGCGATGTCAGGGTGCTGCTTTTGAAAACTGCCCAGGCGCGGTACCAGCCACCTGGCGGCGAACGTAGGCACCACGCCGAGCTCGAGCGCGCCGC
>JAZKHN010000162.1:0-1707 GCA_040385325.1 Pseudomonadota bacterium | reverse complement strand
CTTGCATGGCTACACTTTAGCAATGACCCGCACCCCCCACTCCAGCCAGGCCATTGCCGATCTGCGTAAAAGCTACGAGCGCGCCGAGCTCAACGAAGAGGCATCACACGCCGACCCCCTGAAGCAGTTTGAGCAATGGTTGAACGAAGCCATCGCAGGCGAGGTGCCCGAGCCCAACGCCATGACGCTGGCCACCGTCGGCAGCAACCTGCGGCCTTCCACGCGCGTGGTGCTCATCAAGGGCTATGACGAACGCGGCATTGACTGGTACACCAACTACGACAGCCGCAAGGGCATTGAGCTCGCCGGCAACCCCTATGCGGCGCTGCAGTTTCATTGGGTGGAGCTTGAGCGCACCGTGCGCATCGAGGGTGTGGTCGAGAAAGTGTCTGATGAAGAAAGCGACGCCTACTTCAACAGCCGCCCGCTGGACTCACGCATAGGCGCCTGGGCCAGCCCGCAGAGCGAGGTGATCTCAAGCCGCAGCGTGCTGGTCACCAATGCCGCCAAATACGGCGCGAAATTTTTGCTCCAGCCGCCACGCCCGCCGCACTGGGGCGGCTATCGCCTCAAACCGGACAGCTGGCAGTTCTGGCAGGGGCGCCGCAGCCGCCTGCATGACCGGCTGCGCTACACGCTGCAGGCTGATGCGAGCTGGTTGCGGGAACGACTGGCACCCTGAGTCATCAGAGCGCTTCCAGCTTTGTTATCTGCTGATGGGCCACAGCCTCTAATTGCGCAGCGTCAACGAGCGCAGGCGCGATCTCAGCCAAAGGCACCAGCACAAAGGCACGCTGCATCATGCGCGGGTGCGGCACTGTCAGTCGCGGTGAATCAATCACCGCAGTGCCGTAGAGCAGAACATCAAGATCAAGTGTTCGCGGCGCATTGATGTAAGGCCTTTCACGGCCTGCCGCCTGCTCGATCTGCTGGAGTTGATTCAAAAATTCAGGCGCTGGAAGTGCAGTCTGCACCTCAATCACAGCATTGATGTAATCGCCGCCCGGCGCGCGTTGCTCACCAGAGGCGCCTGTTTCAAGAGGGGCGGTTTTGTATAAGCTGGATGTCTTTGTGACCTGCGTCGATGGCAACAGACTGATTGCAGAAATTGCACCACGCAAAGCCTGAGCTGCATCACCCAGATTGGCGCCCAATGCAACGTAAGCCGTGACAGCGTCTCTGGCGCCCAAGTTGAAATCCTCAGTCTGCCGACCCGGTGTCTGATGGCGAGGAATTGCCCGCACCTTCGGCCGACCCGCCGGCACGGTTGACGGGCTTGCGGCGACGGCGGCGCTTTTTCGCCGGAGCCGAACCATCCGGGGGCACGGCAGCATCGGCAGGGGCGAAATCATCGTCCCCCGCCTGGCTTGGGTTTGCCGCTTCGGTGTCCTGCCGCTTCACACGTGTGCGCGGTTGCTGCGGCCTGCCCTGCTGCTCCAGACGCGCGGCTTCGATCATGGCGTGACGTTCGTCGTCATAGGCGGTGCTGAATTTTTCCCACCACTCGGCGAGCTCCATGTCGATCTCGCCGGTCTGCGCACGGAGGCGCAAAAAGTCAAAGCCGGCGCGAAAGCGCGGCTGCTCAAGCAATGAGTAAGGCGATGAGCCCACGCGCTTTTCGAAACGCGGCTGCATGGTCCAGATCTCGCGCATGTCGGTGCCCAGCTTGCCGCGGCCCGACACATCGCCGATCTTCGCGTTGAAGGC
>JAZKHN010000161.1:0-8236 GCA_040385325.1 Pseudomonadota bacterium | reverse complement strand
CCTGAACGGTGCGCTGAAACGACCCTCCAGTCACCGGCGCACCCATGAACTTCAACACTCTCGACCTCAACCTGCTGCAGGTCTTCGACGCGCTGATGCGCACGCGCAGCGTGACGCTGGCGGGTGAAAAGATCGGGCTCTCGCAATCCGCCACCAGCAACTCGCTGCAGCGCCTGCGCGATGCCCTGGGTGACCCGCTGTTCATACGCACACCCAAGGGCATGGAACCTTCGCCGCTGGCGATGGAACTTGAAATTCCCATCCGCAACACGCTGGACCAGTTGCGCGACACACTGCAGCGCACGCGGGTGTTCGAACCCGCCACGGCCACGCGTACGTTCAGGCTGTTGCTCAGTGACATTGCGCAGCAGCAGCACATGCCACTCATGGTGTCTGAAATGCGCAGGCAGGCGCCGAGGGTCACGCTGGAAACCGTGGCCCTGCCCCTGCGCGAAGCCAAGCAGGCCATGGTCGATGGCGAACTGGACCTGGCCATGGGTTTCCTGCCCGACCTGGGTGCCGACTTTCACCGCCAGTCCCTGTTTGCAGAAACCTGGACCTGCGTGGTCAGCAAGGACCATCCGACCATAGGCGAGACGCTGACTGAGGCTCAATACATCGCCGCTTCGCACATCGCCTATCACCCCGCCGTGTCCATTCACTCGGTGCTGGACCAGTTGCTGGTGGCGCAGTTTTCGTCCAAAGGCATCAAGCGCAAGATCGGGCTGTCGGTGCCCTACTGGATAGGCCTCGCATCAACCATTGCCGCCTGCGACCTCATATTGACCGCACCGGTCGGCCCGGCGCTGTCGATGACACAGCTCGCCAATGTTCGCATCGTCCCCCTGCCCTTCGAGCTGCCCCAAATCGACCTGTGCATGCAGTGGCACACGCGCATGCACCGCGACCCGGCCAACCAGTGGTTTCGCAACCTCTGCGCCACGACCTACCGGGTCCGCTAGGGCCTGCTAACCGTGGGGACACTCCCCACATCCGGTTTGTCCATTTCCACTATGGACCCAATCCATTTGATGCCGAGCACCTGGCGGCCTACGATCACGCCTCGATCCGGCAGGGGCGTGGGCACCCCCGGACGCCAAAACACAACGGAGACAAACATGAACACTCGCCCCATCCTTTTTTCGCGTCCGCCCGGCGCCGTGATCGCATGGCTGGCCGCAGCCTCACTGTCGCTCGCCGGCACAACGACCCATGCGCAGGGCAGCGCCTACCCCAACAAGCCCATCAAGCTGGTCGTGGCCTTTGCCGCGGGCGGTATTGCCGATTCGGTGGCGCGGCAAATCGGCGCCAAACTGAGCACAAAGCTGGGCCAGCCGGTAGTGATTGAAAATCGCGGCGGTGCCGGCGGCAACATCGGCGCCCGCGCCGTCGCTGCGGCAGAGCCGGACGGCTACACCTTCCTGGTCACCACGGCCGCGTTTGCAGTCAATGCCAGCCTCTACAAAAACCCGGGCTACAACGTCAATGACTTCATCCCCATGGCATTGACCGCGTCCACGCCCAACCTGTTTGCAGTCGCCACGGCCAACCCGTCCAGCACCCTGCAGGACATGGCCAAAAACTACAAGGGCAAACAACTCACGTATTCAACCGCGGGCATCGGCAGCTCATCGCACCTGACGGCGCAATACGTGTTCAAGAACCTGATGGGCATTGACGCGGTGCATGTGCCCTACCAGGGTGGCGCGCCGGCAGTCAACGCGGCCGTCGCCGGCCATGTCGATGTGGTCAGCACGTCCATGCCGACGGCGATGGGCAATGTCACCGGCGGCCGGCTCAAGGGCGTGGCACTGGCCAGCCTGAAGCGGGTCGATGCGCTGCCCAGCACGCCGACCATAGGCGAATCGGGCGTTGCCGAGTACGAAGACCGCTCCTGGGTAGGTTTCTTCGCACCTGCCAAAACCAGCCCCGAGATCATTGCCCGCCTGAACAGCGAGATCAACGACATCATCAAACAGGCCGACACGCGTGAAAAGCTCGCCGCCGTCGGCTTCGAGCCCGCGTCCGGCTCGCCGCGTGAATTTGCCGACTACCTGCGCAAGGAAACTGCCAAGTGGGCGGTCATCGTCAAGGCCACCAACATCACCATCAACGAGTGAGCTGAAAGGCTCACCAACCCTTCCTCTACAAAACGAAAGCAAAACTCCAGATGCAAGACCTCCAGGAACGAAGCAGCACCAGCGCTGCCAGCCAAAAACCGCCAGCGGACGTACTGTCCGTATTGCCCAAACACCGTGACCTGTTTTACGCAGGCGGCTGGCAACAGCCAAAAGGCGGTTACCTCGAAACCATGAACCCCGGCACAGGCAAAGGCATAGGCCAGTGTGCTGAAGCCAACACCGAAGACGTGAACCTCGCCGTCGCGTCTGCACAGAAGGCCTTCCCCGAGTGGAGCCGCACCAAACCGTTTGCGCGCGCAGCGATGATGCGCAAGGTCGCCGCCATCCTGCGTGAACACGCCACAGAACTGGCGATGATCGACGCCATCAACTGTGGCAACCCGATTGCCGAGATGGAGCGCGATGTGCTCAATGCCGCCTCGCAGTTCGAGTTTTTCGCAGGACTGGTCACGGAGATCAAGGGCGACACCATGCCCATGGGCGACGGCGTGGTGAACATGTCGGTACGCGAGCCCTTTGGCGTGGTGGGCCGCATCGTCGCCTACAACCACCCGCTGATGTTTACCGCCGCCAAAAGCGCCGCGCCGCTGGCCGCCGGCAATGTGGTCATCATGAAACCGCCCTACCAGGCGCCCATGTCGTCCTACCGCCTGATGGAACTCATAGGCCACATCTTCCCGCCTGGCGTGCTGAACATCATCACCGGCGGCACCGAATGCGGCCAGGCGCTGGTGGCGCACCCCGATGTGCCTTACGTTTCGCTGATCGGTAGCGTGCCGACGGGCCGCGCGGTCGCCAAATCTGCAGCCGAAAAACTCAAGCATGTCTCACTTGAACTGGGCGGCAAGAACCCCTGCATCGTTTATGGTGATGCTGACATTGAACGCGCCGTCAAGGGCGCCATTGCCGGCATGAACTTCACCTGGTGCGGCCAGTCCTGCGGCTCGACGTCGCGACTCTTTTTGCACGAGTCCATTCACGATGAAGTGGTCGCCGGCATTCTCAAAAAAATCGGCCACTACAAACCCGGCATTCCGACCGATCACGCCACCACCATGGGCGCCATCGTCTCGCACGCACAGCAGCAAAAAATCATGGGCTATATCGCGCTGGGCCAGAAGGAAGGCGCCACGCTGGCCTATGGCGGCAAGATTCCATCGGCGCCCGAGCTGCAGGGCGGCTTTTATGTCGAGCCCACCGTTTTCACCGGCGTGTCTCAGGACATGAGAATTGCCAATGAAGAAGTTTTCGGCCCTGTGCTGTCGGTGATCAAATGGAGTGATGAAGAAGCCATGTTTGAACAGGTCAACCGCGTCGAGTACGGACTGACCGCTGCCATCTTCACCAAAGACCTGGCAAAAGCGCACCGCGCTGCATCACGGGTGCAGTCGGGCTTTATCTGGGTCAACAACGCAGGCCCGCATTTTCTGGGCACCGGTTATGGCGGCTACAAGCAGTCCGGCATTGGCCGCGAAGAATCGATTGAAGAGCTGTTGTCGTTCACGCAGAGCAAGAACATCAACATCACGCTGTAATTTTTAAACAAGGAGACAAACCATGAAACACTTCATCAAGCACGTCATCGCGATCGCCGCCGTGGCATTGCTGCCCGTGGCGGCATCAGCGCAGGCCTGGGCACCCACCAAGGCCATCACCTTTGTGGTGCCCGTAGCGCCCGGCTCCAGCAACGACCTGATCGCCCGCATGCTGTCCGAGAAGCTGCCGGCACGGCTGGGCCAGCCCGTGGTGGTGGACAACCGCCCCGGCGCCAGCGGCCTGGTTGGTGCATCCAGCGTGGCACGCTCTGCGCCTGACGGTCACACCATCGTCATCGTGCCCAGCGATGTCTACATGGCACCCATCCTGACGCCTAAGGCCGGCGGTGCCAACTTCGATGTGATCAAGGACTTCACGCCCATCCTCACCGCAGGCAATGCACCGCTGCTCATCGTGGCCAGCCCGTCCATCAACGTCAAGACGCCACAGGAACTGGTGGCTTATGCCAAACGGAGCGGCCCCGTAAGCTACGGCAGCCCCGGCACTGGATCACCCATGAACATTGCCGGCGAAATGCTCAAGCGCTCCACGGGTGTGCAGCTGACCCACGTGCCTTACCGCGGCGTGCTGCCTGCCGTCAATGCAGTGCTGGCTGGTGAAGTGCCGATTTCCATCGTGGCGCTGGCCGGCGCCGCGCCGCACATCGCGGCGGGCAAGCTGGTGCCTGTAGGTCTGGTCGAAAGCAAGCGGTCGGAACTGATCCCAAACCTGCCGACCATGACCGAATCGGGCATTACCGGTGTCGAGACGGCGGTGTTCTTCCAGATTCTTGCACCGGCAGGTACGCCTGCACCGGTGATCCAGCGCCTGAACACCGAGATCAACGCCATCCTGGCCACGGCGGACTTCAAGGAACGCCTGCGCGGCATGGGTGTGCAGATCACGGGCGGCTCATCGGCCGATGCCGCCAAGCTGGCGCGCGATACCTATGCGCGCAACCAGCAGGTGGTCAAGGACCTCAACATCACGGTTGAATAAACCGCAACTCAGGCCACGGCGTCAGGCCTTGCCGAGGTCCAGCCTGACCTTGCTGACCAGCACGGCGTCGGGGTCGCAGTAGACCCAGTCGCCGGCTTCGAAGCGGGTGTCGCCGAAGGAAAGCGGCAAGCCCTTCACCGAGGGCTGCGGCTCGCGGCTCCTCAGCGCTGTCACACCCATCGCCTTTACACCCAGGTCCATCTGCGCCAGCTTCACGGTGTCGCGGATGGCGCCGTTGACGATAATCCCGGCCCAGCCGTTGCGCACGGCAATGGCGGCCAGCCGGTCGCCGAACACACCGATGCGCAGGGAGCCCCCGCAATCCACCACCAGCACGCGGCCTTCACCAGGCGTGCTGACGACCTCGTCGATGGGCCTGTGGTCCTGCGCGGCCAGCGGAAAACACGGACCATGGAAATACGCATGGCCGCCGAAGTTGCGCATCTGCAGGTCGAGCACCTGCGTGTCGGGATGGGCGTCGGAAAGGTTGGCGGTGCTGAACATAAGGGCCTGTCTATCCCCGCCCCACAAAAGGCATCTTCGTCGCCATGATGGTCATGAACTGCACGTTGGTTGACAGCGGCAGCGAGGCCATGTGCACCACCGCATCGGCCACTTCCGTCACATCCATCATGGGTTCGATGGCGATCTCGCCGTTGGCCTGCGGCACGCCCTTGGCCATGCGCGCCGAGAGTTCGGTCAGCGCGTTGCCGATGTCGATCTGCCCGCAGGCGATGTTGTACTTGCGTCCGTCAAGCGAGATGGATTTGGTCAGGCCGGTGATGGCGTGTTTGGTGGAGGTGTAGGGCGCAGAGTTGGGCCGGGGCGCGTGGGCCGAGATCGAGCCGTTGTTGATGATGCGGCCGCCCTGGGGCGTCTGATCTTTCATCATCTTGAAAGCACCCTGCGCGCAGAGGAATGAGCCCGTCAGGTTGACATTAACGATGTTCTGCCAGTGTTCGAAGTCGATGTCCTCAAACCCCTTGCCTATGCCGCTGACACCGGCGTTGTTGAAGAGCACGTCGATGCGGCCGAACTTTTCGCCAATCCGTGCAAACAGCGCGTTCACCGATTCCGGGTTGCCAACATCAGTCGCGACGGCCAGTGCGTGGGCTGAACCCGACTCTTTGGCCACGGCTTCAAGCAGTTCCGCACGCCGGCCTGCCAGCACCACGCTGTAGCCTTCGCGCAAAAAGGCCAGGGCCACCGCCTTGCCGATGCCTGTACCGGCGCCTGTGACGAGTGCGACCTTGTTGCCGGTTTTGTCTGGTGAAGTCATGGAGAACCTTGTCTTTCTGGAGGATTCGGGAATTGTGCCCGAGCAGCTACATGGCAGCTGCAGGCTGACAGACTCTTCAGGTCCCACGTATTTTCAGTCCTGTTGGAAATAACCGACACCACGGCATTTTCAGCGGTGCTACCTTTGGTGAATGACATCGAGCAGTCTTTTCAGCGCCCTCAAAATCTGGGACATCTCACCGCCCGTTGACGAGCAGGCCGCTGTCTTTCCCGGCGACACCGCCTATTCGCAGCGCCTGCATTTTTCACTCACGCCGGATTGCCCGGTCAACGTCAACAGCATCACGCTGTCGCCCCACACCGGTGCGCACGCCGATGCGCCCATGCACTATGCAAACGGCGGTGCAAGCCCGGGTGAGCTGGCCCTGGCGCCCTACCTCGGCCCCTGCCGGGTGATTCATTGCCTGGACTGCGGCGCGCTGGTACAGCCTGAACATATCGCCCATGCACTTGATGACCTGCCGCCCCGCGTGCTGCTGCGCACAGCGCATACCGCCAGCCAGTCATGGGCTTCGTTCACCGCCATCGCACCCGACACCATGGCCCTGCTGGCCCGCATGGGCGTCGTGCTGGTGGGACTGGACACCCCCAGCGTTGATCCGGCCGACAGCCAGGCGCTGCCCAGCCACCACCAGTTGCTGGCACATGACCTGCGGGTGCTTGAGAACCTGGTGCTCGACGCCGTGCCCGAAGGCGATTACGAGCTCATTGCACTGCCGCTCAAACTCATGCGGGCGGATGCGTCGCCGGTGCGCGCCATCCTGCGTGAGCTGCCCAAAGAAAAACACACATGACCACACTTGAAGATTGCCGCGCGCTGGATGCGCACGACCCGCTGCGCAAGCTGCGTGAACAATTCGAACTGCCTGATGGCGTGATTTACCTGGACGGCAATTCGCTGGGCGTGTTGCCAAAGACCGCTGCAGCGCGCGTGGCCGAAGCCGTCACCGCCGAATGGGGCCAGGGCCTGATCCGCTCATGGAACAGCGCCGGCTGGTTTGACCTGCCGCAGCGGCTGGGCAACAAGATCGCGCAGCTCATCGGTGCGCGGCCGGGCGAGGTGGTGGCCACCGACAGCACCTCCGTCAATCTGTACAAGGTGCTGAATGCCGCGCTGCACATCGCCGCCGAAGATACACCCGCGCGCAGGCTGCTGGTCAGCGAGCGCAGCAACTTTCCGACCGACCTTTATATTGCTGAAGGCCTGTGCAGGGAGCGCGGCCTGCAGTTGCTGCTGGTCGAGCCCGAAGAGATTGCCGCAGCCCTCACCGCCGACGTAGCCGTACTGATGCTGACCCACGTCAACTACCGCACCGGCGTCATGCACGACATGACAGCCATGACGGCTGCCGCACATGCACAGGGCATCCTGACGGTGTGGGACCTGGCGCACAGCGCCGGCGCGGTGCCGGTGCAACTGACAGAAGCGAAGGCGGATTTCGCCGTCGGCTGCGGCTACAAATACCTCAACGGCGGCCCCGGTGCACCTGCGTTTGTGTGGGTCAACCCAAAGCACGCAGACCGCTTCTGGCAACCACTGTCAGGCTGGTGGGGCCATGCCGCGCCGTTTGCGTTCACACCCAACTACCGCCCCGCGCCCGGCATCACGCGCTACCTGTGCGGCACCCAGCCCATCCTGAGCCTGACCGCGCTCGAATGCGGCCTGGACACCGTGCTGGCCGCGCAGCCGCTGGGCGGCATGCAGGCGCTGCGCAAAAAATCTCTGGCGCTGACCGACCTGTTCATCGCACTGGTTGAAGAGCGTTGCGAAGGGCACGGCCTGGGCTTGGCAACCCCACGCGATCATCACGCACGCGGCTCACAGGTCTGCCTCACCCGGCAGGGTGGCGCCTACGCTATCGTGCAGGCGCTGATCGCACGCGGCGTGATCGGCGACTTTCGCGCCGGCGACGGCGCCTCGGGCAATCACCTCGACATCCTGCGTTTCGGCTTCACACCCCTGTACATCGGGTTTGAGGATGTCTGGCACGCCGTAGAGCACTTGCGGCAGGTACTTCGGACAGCAGAGTGGCAAAAACCCCAATACAACCAGAAGAACGCGGTGACCTGATCATGACCGCCCCCCAAAAACCAGCCGACATCGTGCGCGATGAAAAGGCCCAGCTCGACTTCAGCCGGTCCATGAGCTACGGCGACTACCTGCACCTCGATGAAATCCTCGGCGCGCAGAAGCCGCTCTCGCCCGACCACAACGAGATGCTGTTCATCATCCAGCACCAGACCAGCGAGCTGTGGATGAA
>JAZKHN010000160.1:0-1899 GCA_040385325.1 Pseudomonadota bacterium | reverse complement strand
CATGTGCCTGCATCCAACACCGCAGTCGGCAACCTGATCCTCGAAAATGGCTGACACCCCCCTGTGCGCCTTCGGCGCTTCCCCCTACAGGGGGCACTGCTGGCGGCCCGGCAAAGCCGGTTCCGCGGCAGTCTTGAACTAATAAAGGACCCAAATCATGACAATTAAAGTAGCACTGGCAGGCGCGGGCGCCTTCGGCATCAAGCACCTGGACGGTATCAAGAACATCGACGGCGTTGAAGTCGTGTCACTGGTCAGCCGCGAACTTGAAAAGACAAAGGAAGTCGCCGCCAAATACAACATCGGCCATGTCACGACAGACCTGAACGAAAGCCTGGCGCTGAAGGAAGTCGACGCCGTCATCCTGTGCACGCCGACGCAGATGCACGCCGACCAGACCATCGCCTGCCTGAAAGCCGGCAAGCATGTTCAGGTCGAGATTCCGCTGGCAGATACGCTCAAGGGCGCGCAGGCGGTGGTGGACCTGGCCAAAACCAGCGGCCTGGTGGCCATGTGCGGCCATACCCGCCGCTTCAATCCCAGCCACCAGTACGTGCACAAGGAGATCACCTCCGGCAAGTTCAACATCCAGCAGCTGGATGTGCAGACCTATTTCTTCCGCCGTACCAACATGAATGCCATGGGCCAGGCCCGTTCATGGACTGACCACCTGCTGTGGCACCACGCTGCTCACACAGTTGACCTGTTCGCCTACCAGTGCGGCAGCCCCATCGTGAAGGCCAACGCCATCCAGGGGCCGATTCACCCGGTGCTGGGCATTGCGATGGACATGAGCATCCAGCTCAAGGCGGCCAACGGCGCGATCTGCACGCTGTCACTGAGCTTCAACAACGACGGCCCGCTGGGCACCTTCTTCCGCTACATCGGCGATACGGCGACTTACCTTGCGCGTTACGACGACCTGTTCAACGGCAAGGACGAAAAGATCGACGTCAGCAAGGTTGATGTGAGCATGAACGGCATCGAGCTGCAGGACCGCGAGTTTTTTGCAGCCATCAA
The DNA here is from genome assembly GCA_040385325.1 of Pseudomonadota bacterium. Taxonomy (GTDB): domain Bacteria; phylum Pseudomonadota; class Gammaproteobacteria; order Burkholderiales; family Burkholderiaceae_C; genus Polaromonas. The sequence continues at coordinate 879 of JAZKHN010000160.1, read as the reverse complement.
GGAAGGCCGCGAGCCCAACAGCAGTGTGGCCAAGGTACTGCCGTGCTACCAGGTGCTGCACGACCTGGAGCAGCAACTGAACGCGGGCTGAGCTCCCTCGTCATGGAAAATCGCTGACAGAAAATTTCTGCAAAGCGAAGCAGAATAGGGCGGTCACCCAAAGCGCAATGCGATGGGGCCGCCCTTTGTTTTTTGCGGTACGCAACACCAGAATTCAGATCATTCAAGGATACAAATAAATGAAAACCAGACAACTCGGCCCCTTCAACGTCAGCGAGATCGGCCTCGGGTGCATGAACCTGAGCCATGCCTACGGTGCGCCGGTATCGGCAGAGCAGGGCGAGCGGGTGCTGCTTGCTGCGCTTGACGCAGGCGTGACCCTGTTCGACACCGCCACCCTCTATGGTTTTGGCGCCAACGAGACTTTGGTCGGCCGTGTCATGAAGCCGCACCGCAACAAGTTCACGCTCGCCAGCAAGTGCGGCATGTCTGGCGTCGATATCGCCGGTGACGGCAAACTGGTGCGGGTCATTGACGGGCGTCCCGAGACCCTCATCAAAAGCTGCGAAGCGAGTTTGCGCCGCCTGCAGACCGATGTGATTGACCTGTATTACCTGCACCGCTGGGACAAGAAGGTGCCGATTGAAGACAGCGTGGGCGCGCTGGCCGACCTGGTGAAAAAAGGCCATATTCGCAGCATTGGGTTGTCTGAAGTGTCGGCAAGCACCCTGCGCAAGGCCCATGCAGTCCATCCTATTGCAGCTGTGCAAACTGAGTATTCCCTGTGGACGCGTAACCCTGAAATTGCCGTGCTCGAAGCCTGTCGCGAACTGGGTGCCGCCTTTGTGGCTTTCAGCCCTGTGGCGCGTGGTTACCTGT
>JAZKHN010000159.1:0-10336 GCA_040385325.1 Pseudomonadota bacterium | reverse complement strand
GGCATCGTGGCCGAGTGCCAGGACGGTCGCAGCCAGCACAGCAACAAGGCGCAGGCGCTCAAAGTGCTGACCGCGCGCATCCATGAAAAAGACCGGTCTGAGCGCGCCGCCAAAGACGCGGCCCTTCGCAAAGGCCTGGTCGGCAGTGGTGACCGCAGCGACCGCATACGCACCTACAACTTCCCGCAGGGCCGGCTCACCGACCACCGCATCAACCTGACGCTCTACAAACTGCTGACCATCATGGAAGGCGACCTCGAAGACGTGGTCACGGCCCTGCAGGTGGCCAGTGGTGCCGAGCAGCTTGCCGAGCTGGAAACGGCATCCCAGAATTGAGCGCCGCCATGACTTGCGCACAGGCATTGCAGGCCGCCGCCAGGCTGGGCGTGGACCGGCTGGATGCGCAGTTGTTGATGCTGCACGCTCTGCAAAGGCCGGAGGGCGACCGGGCCTGGCTCCTGGCGCATGACGACAATGTCCTCGGCGAAACTGAAGCGGGCCAGTTTCAGCAGCTCTGCCTGCGCCGCGCAGCCGGTGAACCGCTGGCCTACATCGTTGGCTACAAGGAATTTTTTGGGCTGAATCTGAAGGTCGATGCCCGTGTACTGGTGCCCCGCCCCGACACCGAGACGCTTGTGCAGTGGGCGCTTGATCTGGCAGCGCAGTGGCCGCTCAATGAGAAACTGAACATGCTTGACCTCGGCACTGGCAGCGGTGCCATCGTGCTGGCGCTAGCCCATGTGTGGAAACAAACGGGTCGTCCTGTGGAAATATTGGCCATTGATACAAGCGCTGAAGCCCTGGCCTTAGCTCGCGAAAATGCCGCCCGGCTTGGCCTGCCCGTTGAGTTTGCGGAAAGCTCCTGGCTGGAGAAAGTCAGTGGCCACTTTCACCTTATTGTCAGTAACCCGCCGTACATTGAGGACGCTGACACGCACCTGGCGGCATTGCAGCATGAGCCGCTGTCGGCGTTGACGGCGGGCATTGACGGCCTGGACGACATCCGCCGCATCATTGCGGGAGCCCCGGCGCACCTTCACCCCGGCGGCTGGCTGGTGCTAGAACATGGTTATAACCAGTCCACAAGGGTCTGCGAATTGCTGACAGCGCGGGGTTTCACACAGGTACAGAGCCGGCTGGACCTTGCAGGCATCAACCGCTGCTCAGGCGGTCAATGGCCGGGTTAAACCGGAAAACACGAACCGCAGGATAATCAGGCATTGAATTTTTCGGGTCAATCGGCATCTATCGCTGACAGGCCCACCCACCAGATCGAGGACAGACCATGAGCGACACCCAGCAACGCATTGACCAGATCGTGAAATCCAGCGACGTTGTGCTGTTCATGAAAGGCACAGCGCAGTTCCCGCAATGCGGCTTTTCAGGCAAGGCCATCCAGGTCCTGAGGGCCTGCGGCGTGACCAGGCCCGCCACAGTGAATGTCCTGGAAGACCCGGAAATCCGCCATGGCATCAAGGAATACAGCAACTGGCCGACCATTCCGCAGCTTTACGTCAAGGGTGAGTTCATTGGCGGTTCGGACATCATGATGGAGATGTACGAAAACGGTGAACTGCAGCAAGTGCTGGGCACGCCCGCCGTCTGAAACGGCTTTGCCCGCAGGGCTAGCGTGTATAGCCGGTGCAGACGCCGGCATTGACCGCACCCTTGCACTCGATCTTCAGCCGGGCCCGGCGCTCCGCGCGGGATTCTTCCGAGCCAGGCATGAATTTCACCTTGGCTGGCTTGGGCTTGTCGGCCTTTTTCTTTTTGGCGGCGGGCGCAGAAGGCGCATCGGCCTCTGCAGCCAAAGCGCCTCCAGACAACGCTGTGGCTATCAACGCGCCGAACAATCCGAGTCGAATGCGCTGAAGCAAGAACTTCTGATTCATTTTTTCCTCCCTGATTTTTTTGGACAACTCGCGGCTCTTGATGGCCGCACACACAACAATATCAGGTCTGTACCTGACTACTGAAATTTCGGATCGCCATAGAACTCTTCGTCCGGCGGCGTATCGGCTGGCATGCGAAAACTCTCGCTGGCCCAGGCGCCGAGGTCCATGTTCTTGCAGCGCTCGCTGCAAAAAGGGCGAAACGCATTGCTGGGCGCATAAATACTCTTGCCCTTGCAGGCAGGGCACACCACAATTTTCGGAGCGGGTTGATCTGGTTTCATGGCTGGCTTCATGAGTTGCAGATGGTGATCAATACCTGACCTGACAAGGGCCTTGCCCTTCCATTTAGGAGCAGAGTGTCAGTTCAAACGAAGCATCTTCAGTTGCAGGATGAAGGCGATCATCACCCTCATGGCGCATGAGACGTACGGACACCATCAGGCGGTTGCCGCTGATCTCGGGAATCAGGCCGAGCGACGGGTCCATGCGCAGGCGCAGCAGCTGGAAGGTGCGGCCCTGCGGCAGGTTTTGCTGGTACTGGCCTGCGGGTGCCATCACTTTTTGTGCGGCACCGGAATCGCGCAGCAGCTGCAGCAGCAGGCGAATGGACTCGGCCAGCGGCACGAGGGTGGAGGTCCAGCGCTGCAAATCCTTCTGGCGGGTCGACGCATCAAGATGCTGCCACGCAAAATAGGCGGGCAGGTCAAACTCACAGGTGCCGCCGGGAATACCGACACGGCTGCGAATGCTCATCAGCCAGTCGTTTTCGGTCAGCGTCTGGCCGGCCTTTCCAGCCAGACCATTCAACGCCGAGAAACAGCCCTCAAGCTGGGCGGTGACTTCATCCAGAACGGTTTCGGCAATGGCCGGGTTGCCGCGATAGCTGTTCAGAACCTGCTTCTGCTTTTCAAGATCTTTCAGCACATCCATTTTCAGGTCGGCACGTGCTGCGACGTCCATGACTTCAAAAATCGTGGTGATGGCGTAGTGATGATCCGTCGGGGTGTCCCTCGCCACCAGTTCGCCGAGGCGGCGAAAGAGGTGCTCAAGCCGCAGGTAAGTGCGTATGCGTTCGTTGAAGGGATACTCGTAAAGGATCACGGCACTGTCTTTATCGGCTCATTGAGGAATGTCTGCGCATCATAGCCCGAAGCGGTGTGAAATCTGCCCGACAGCAAGCCCCAGTTCTGCCAGCGGCAGGCCATCGTTGTAGAGGCAGATGTCAGCGGCCGCACGCCGTGCTGCACGGCTGGCCTGACCGGCCATCACCTTCTGCACGGCTTCAGGTGTCCAGCCATTGCGCGCAATCACGCGCGCAATCTGGGTGGGTTCGCTGCAATCAACAACCAGCACCCTGTCGAGCTGCTGGCGCCACCGCCCAGATTCGACCAGCAGGGGAATGTCAAACAGCACACAGGCACTGCCTGCGCGCATGGCATGCTCTGCCTGCTGCAACGATTCAAGTCCTACCAGGGGATGGATGATGGCTTCGAGCTGGAGTCGCGCTGCCGGATTGTCAAACACCAGTTGCCGGATGAAGTCACGGTCCATCGCGCCTTCGGATGTGATGGCCTGCGGGCCGAACTGCCTTGCGACCGGAGCGATGGCTGCACCACCTGAGGCAGTAACGGCGCGCGAAATCGCATCCGCATCAATCAGCACTGCGCCGCAATCGACAAGCATGCGGGCGACAGTGCTCTTGCCGCTGCCGATTCCGCCTGTCAGCCCGACTCGCACGTCAGCGCGTCACAAAAGGGAAGGCAAACGGCAGCAAGGCCCGTACCTGCTGCGGACCCAGCACAAGGCACACCAGCCCGGCACCCGCGAGGAAGGGGCCAAAGGCGATGGGAATGTCCTTGTTGGCAAGCCGCCCCGCCAGCAGCAGGGCACTGCCCAGCACCGTACCAACGCCGGCCGACACAAGTACGATGGCCAGCAGGAAGTCAGCACCCAGCCACGCACCCAAAGCGGCCAGCAGCTTGAAATCACCGTAGCCCATGCCTTCTTTGCCGGTGGCCAGTCTGTAAAGGTGATAAATGGTCCACAGGATCAAATAGCCTGCAACAGCCCCCCAGACGCTTGATGCCAGCGGCACCGTCAGTCCCAGCAGGGCGGCCACAAGTCCAAGCCACATCAGCAGATAGTTCAGGCTGTCCGGGAGCAACTGGGTATCGAGGTCAATCATGAACTGGCAGATCAGGATGGCCGCGAACGCGCACCAGGCAGCAGCCGTCAATGTCAGGCCCCAGCGATAAGCACACAAACCAAACAGAATGCCGGTGGCAATTTCCACAAGCGGGTAGCGGATGCTGATGCGTTTGCCGCAGCCGGCGCACTTCCCCCCCAGAACCAGATAACTAAAAACAGGAATGTTCTGGTACCAGGCAATTGCACAACCGCAGTGGGCGCAACGCGAACGCGGTTTGGCGATTCCCAGATGCGGCAACGCATCCTGCGCCTTGCCGGCAGCCTCAGCGCTGCTGTAGAGATGCGCCGGGGATGCGGTTTTGCCGGAGAAAACGAGATCCCACAAAGACACATTGACGCCCATCGCAGGATCTGCGGCCATGAGGTTGTCGCTGGATTCGCGCAACCATTGCCGGTACATGATGAGCGGCGTCCGGTGAATGACAACATTGAGAAAGCTGCCGATCAGCAAGCCAAACGTACCCGCGATACCGGCAAGCATCCAGGCCGGAAGCCCCGCCAACGCCGTCAGCATCAGACGACTTGACCCAGCTTGAAAATAGGCAGGTACATGGCAACAACGATGCCGCCGATGAGACCGCCAAGAAACACAATGATGATGGGCTCCATCAGGCTTGAGAGGCCGGCAACCATTTCATCGACCTCGGCCTCATAAAAGTCGGCTGCCTTGCCCAGCATGTGGTCCACAGACCCGGACTCTTCACCGATGGCGCACATCTGCAGCACCATGGTCGGGAACAGGTTGGCATTGCTCATGGCCGCCGTCAGGCTGGTTCCGGTCGAGACTTCCTGCTGTATCTTTTCAGTAGCGTCGGCATACAGCGAGTTTCCGGATGCGCCGCCCACGGAATCCAGTGCCTCCACCAGCGGAACGCCAGCGGCAAACATGGTGGACAGGGTCCGCGTCCAGCGGGCAATGCATGACTTTTCAATCAGGGCGCCAAACACGGGAATCTTGAGCAGAATGCGGTCCATGACACGCTGCATTTTTTCGCTGCGGCGCCAGGCCTGAAAAAAGAAATACAGGCCGCCGCCTATACCGCCAAAAATCAGCCACCAGTACGCGACAAAAAATTCACTGATCGCAATCACGAACAGGGTAGGCGCAGGCAAATCAGCGCCGAACGATGAAAACACGGTCTTGAACGCCGGGATCACAAAAATCATGATCACCGCGACCACCACAAACGCCACCACGACCACGGAAATCGGATACATCAGGGCCGACTTGATCTTGGACTTGATCGCTTCGGTTTTTTCCATGTAGACCGCCAGCCGGTCGAGCAGCGATTCCAGAATACCCGCAGCTTCACCGGCCTCAACGAGGTTGCAATACAGCGCATTGAAGTAGAGCGGGTATTTGCGAAATGCAGCACTCAGGGACGTACCGGTTTCGACATCGGTACGCACATCGTTCAGCAATTTGGTGACGCTGGCATTGGCATTGCCACGGCCCACAATATCAAAAGACTGCAGCAGGGGTACGCCAGCTTTCATCATGGTGGCAAGCTGACGGGTGAAAATGGCGATGTCCTTGGGCTTGATGGACTTGCCAGAGCGCATGCGGCGCTTCCTGATCTTGGTCGGCATGACGCCTTGCCTGCGCAACGCTGCCTGGACCTGGTTCTCGCCAGCCGCACGTATCTCGCCCCTGACCGCCTTGCCGCCCCTGTCCTTGCCTTCCCATTCGAAAACGAATTCCTGAACACCCTTGGATACTGCTGTTGCCATAAATTTTCTCGTTCAGAGAGCGGGGTTACCGGTAAGCGTGGCCTTCGCGCAATTTTGCAGGCACAGAAAACATCGAGCGTCAGACATTGGTACAGGCCAGAACTTCCTCGACTGACGTCATGCCTAGTTTAACTTTATGAAGTCCCGCCTGACGCAGGCTGCGCACCCCCTCGGATTGCGCCTGGGCGGCAATCTCAAGCGCGCTACCGTCACGCAGGATGATGCGCTGGATCTCTTCCGTGATGGGCATGACCTGGTAGATACCGACGCGGCCCTTGTAGCCGTTGGTGCACATCGGGCAGCCCACAGGCCGGTAAGGCGACCATGAACCATCAACCTCATCATCTCCAAACCCGGCTTCAATAAGCGTTTCACGCGGGATATCGTGGGGCTTTTTGCAATTGGGGCAGAGCCTGCGGGCCAGGCGCTGGGCGGTGATCAAAATCACGCTGGATGCGATGTTGAAGGGCGCAATGCCCATGTTGCGCATACGGGTCAGGGTTGTAGGGGCATCGTTGGTATGCAGCGTGGACAGCACAAGATGACCCGTCTGCGCGGCCTTGATGGAGATATCGGCGGTTTCAAGATCCCGAATCTCACCCACCATGATGATGTCCGGATCCTGGCGCAGGAAAGCCTTGAGCGCCACCGGAAAAGTCATGCCCGCCTTGTCGTTCATGCTGACCTGATTGACACCAGGCAAGGTAATTTCAGCAGGGTCCTCGGCGGTCGCTATGTTGATTCCCGGCTTGTTAAGAATATTCAGGCAGGTGTAGAGCGATACCGTCTTGCCGGAACCCGTCGGGCCGGTCACCAGCACCATGCCGTAAGGCCGGCTGATCGCGTCAAGCAGGCGGGCTTTTTCCTCCGGCTCATACCCGAGGGCATCAATTCCAAGCTTTGCGCTGCTTGGGTCAAGAATACGGATAACGATTTTTTCGCCAAACATGGTCGGCAAGGTGCTGACCCGAAAATCGATCACCCGGTCGGGCCCGATCTTGAGTTTCATCTTGCCATCTTGCGGTACGCGCTTTTCGGAGATGTCCAGCTTGGAAATCACCTTGATACGCGCGGCGAGTTTTTCCTTGATGGCCACCGGCGGTGAAGCGATTTCGCGCAGCTCGCCGTCGACCCGAAACCGGACACGGTAGGTATGCTCAAACGGCTCGAAGTGAAGGTCCGAGGCCCGCATACTGAAGGCATCGAGCAGCATTTTTTGCAGAAACTTGACTACCGGCGCATCCTCAACTTCAGCAACGCTGGTGTCCGCACTTTCGCTCGACATCTCGGCGCTGGACTCATCGAACTCGAAATCATCACCGATGATGCTTTCCATCGCCTCGGCGGCGGTGGTGGTTGACGCTTCCACGAGCTTGGACAGCTTGTCATATTCGGCGATGACCCAGTCCACGCCCATCTGGGTTGAAAACTTGATTTTTTCTGCCGCTTCCTGGTCTGAAGGGTCGGCGGTTGCAACGATGAGGCGGTTATTGCGCTTGCTCAGGACGACGATGCGGTAGGTTTGGCAGATCTTGCCGTCCAGCAGGCCTTTGGGCAGCCGCTGCACATCGATGGCGTCAAGGTCGAGGAGGGGCGCAGCAAAAGCCGAGGACATGGTGTGCGCCAGGTCTGACGCTGAGACCGCGCCTGAGCCCGTCAGCTCGGCAATAAAGCTGGTGCGACTGCTCTGCGCCTTGCGAAATATCTCTTCGGCAGCTTTCTGGCCCAGTTTTCCCGCGATCACCAAGGCCCGACCCAGACCGGGTAATGCCATGGAAGGGGCTTCGTTCAATACGGTTTCAACAGCGGCCATAGTCCTGTAAATCCTGCCCAGTCGGGGCAACGGGTAGCATCAGGTGGATATCATCGCCCATCGCGCCATGGGTGTAAATCGAAAATACACGCATGTCCGCGCCTTGTGGGGAAACCGGCAAAAAGACAGCTTGCGGCACCAAAAGGCCACACGCACCCCGCGGCGCGGCAGAAGACTCAGGACCGCCGCTCAAGCAATTGCGAGGCGAGCTGCCGCAAGGCGTGGCTGTAAAGGTTTTCAGGCAGGGCCTGCAAGGCATCAAGCGCGCGCCGCGCTTCCGCGATGGCGGCGTCTCTGGTCGCGACGAGAGCACCGGTCTTCTGGACAATGTCAATGATTTCCGCCATTTTTGCGGTGCCGCCTGTTTCAATGGCCTCACGTATGGTGGCACGCTCGGAGTCGCTCGCGCGCTGCATGGCGACGATGAGCGGCAAGGTTGCCTTTCCCTCGCGCAGGTCGTCACCGAGGTTCTTGCCCATTTCCGAAACATCGCCATCGTAATCAAGCACATCGTCTATGACCTGAAATGCGGTACCCAGCGCCTGGCCGTACTCGGCACAGCTTTCTTCAATCGCTGGTGGCGCCTTGGCCAGCAGGGCGCCCAGCCGTGCGCTGGCCTCAAAGAGCTTTGCAGTTTTGGACCGGATGACCAGCAGATAGCCCTCTTCCGACAGGGAGGCGTCATGCATGTTCATGAGCTGCAGAACCTCGCCCTCGGCAATCACATTGGTCGCCTCTGCCAGTGTCTGCATGATGCGCATGTCACCGGCATCCACCATCATCTGGAAAGCGCGGGAATACAGAAAATCGCCCACCAGCACGCTGGCCGGGTTGCCAAATGCCTCGTTCGCGGTCGCCCTGCCTCGCCTGAGCGTGGATTCGTCCACCACGTCATCGTGCAAAAGCGTAGCTGTATGGATGAATTCGACGACAGCCGCCAGGTTGAAGCGCTGCTCACCACGATAGCCAAGAGCACCGCACATCAGCAGCAACAGGGCAGGCCTGAGGCGTTTTCCGCCCGCGGCGATGATGTATTGAGACACCTGGCTGACCAGCGGCACTTCGGACTTCAGGCGCTGGCCAATCACAGCGTCCATTCCCTGCATGTCATCGGCGATCAGGGCCAGGGCGGAGGCAGTGCTTGAAGAATTGGCGGACAAAAGGCGTTCCAGACGTGAAGTTTGGCCAGATTATAGGAAAGCAGGGCCTCCCCGACAGGGCGTGTACGGGGCAAAACCGCCCTGACTGGCTATTTTTTGCCTGCCATGCTAGAATCTTGGGCTCTGTGGAAATCCGTCCGCAGAACTCAATTTAAGAGGTCTTACATGTACGCGGTCATAAAAACCGGTGGCAAACAATACAAGGTTGCTACTGGAGAAAAAATTAAAGTAGAACAGATTGCTGCGGACGTAGGCCAAGAGATCGTTATTGACCAGGTATTGGCTGTCGGAACCGGCAGCACAATCACGGTTGGTACGCCCTTGGTGTCCGGCGCTACTGTTACGGTTACTGTCCTTTCCCAGGGCAGGCACGACAAGGTTCGCATCTTCAAGATGCGCCGTCGCAAGCACTACCAAAAACGTCAGGGTCACCGTCAGAACTTCACGGAACTGCAAATCGGCGCCATCGTCGGTTAAGCAGTAACGCACCAAGGAGTATTGAAAAATGGCACAGAAAAAAGGCGGCGGCTCTACGCGAAACGGGCGTGATTCACAGCCCAAAATGCTTGGCGTCAAGAAATTTGGCGGCGAGATCATCAGCGCAGGCAGCATCATTGTTCGCCAGCGCGGCACCAGGTTCCACCCTGGCGTGAACGTCGGCGTGGGCAAGGATCACACCCTGTTTGCGCTGGTCGACGGCCAGGTGTCGTTCGCCACCAAGGGCGCACTGAACAAGCACACTGTCAATGTGACCCCGGCGTAAGCTGATCACTTCGATTAAGTCGCTTGACTGAAACGGAGCCCCGACCTGTCGGGGCTTTTTTTTCGTTCTTATCTTTTAAAAAAGCGACGGGCCGCCCCTAGCTCTTTTTACTGGCAAATCTGGTAAAAAGTATCGTGCGGAGCGCAGCGTAGCGAAACTTTTTACCAAATATGAAATTTGTAGACGAAGCCTTTATTGACATTGCCGCAGGCGATGGCGGGGCGGGCTGCGTCTCGTTCAGTCACGAGAAGTACAAGGAATTCGGCGGCCCCAACGGTGGTGATGGTGGTCGCGGCGGCCACGTTTACGCGGTGGCCGACATCAACCTCAACACCCTGGTGGATTTCCGCTTTTCGCGCCGCCATGAGGCCCGCAACGGCGGCCACGGGATGGGCTCGGACATGTTCGGCGCCAAGGGCGACGACATCATGCTGAAGATGCCGGTCGGCACCATCATCACCGATGGCGAAACCGGTGAGGTGCTGTTCGAACTGCTGGTTCCCGGCGAAGAGATCATGATTGCCAAGGGTGGCGACGGTGGTTTCGGCAACCTGCGCTTCAAAAGTTCGACCAACCGCGCGCCGCGCAGCAAAACGCCAGGCTGGCCCGGCGAACGCAAAAACCTTAAGCTTGAGCTCAAAGTACTGGCTGATGTCGGCTTGCTGGGCATGCCCAATGCGGGCAAATCAACCTTCATCTCGGCGGTGTCCAACGCCCGCCCGCGCATTGCTGACTACCCCTTCACCACCCTGCACCCCAATCTCGG
>JAZKHN010000158.1:0-2931 GCA_040385325.1 Pseudomonadota bacterium | reverse complement strand
GGTTTTGTAGCGTTTTTATGGGCCTGCACGGCCGGCGCGCGCGGCTATCTGCTGGCGCTAGGCGTGCTGTCGGCTGCGATGGCCGCCTTTGACGCCCTGCTGTTTGCCATGCTGGGCCGCATCATCGACTGGCTGGGCAAGACACAACCGGGCAGCCTGTGGGCCGAACAGGGCAGCGTGCTGAAGGTGCTGGCCGGCATTGTGCTTGCCAGCATATTTGTCGTGGCGCTGCAGACCATCGTCAAGCACCAGACGCTGGCCATCAATTTCCCCATGCGCCTGCGCTGGAACTTTCACCGCCTCATGCTGGGCCAGAGCATGGCCTTCTACCAGGACGAATTTGCCGGCCGCCTGACCACCAAGGTCATGCAGACCGCGCTGGCCGTGCGCGACACCCTGTTCGTGCTGGCCGATGTGCTGGTCGCCATGGGTGTGTATGTGGCCACCATGACGGTGCTGGCAGGCGCCTTCGACGTCAAGCTGGTGCTGCCCTTTCTGGTCTGGCTGGCGCTGTACATCGCGTCGCTCGTGTTTTTTGTGCCGCGGCTGGGCAAGATCAGCAAGTCACAGGCCGATGCGCGTTCCATGATGACGGGACGCATCACCGATGCGTATTCGAACATCATGACGGTCAAGCTGTTTTCGCACACGCACCGCGAAGCCGCATTTGCACGCTCGGCCATGCAGGAGTTTCTCAAAACCGGCTACAGCCAGATGCGGCTGGTGAGCGCGTTTGAAACCGTGAACCATGCCCTCAGCATGGGCCTGATCCTCGGCATGGCTGGCACCTCGCTGTGGCTGTGGGACCTGGGCCAGGTCGGCGCAGGCGCAGTTGCGGCAGCGACCGCCATGGCGCTGCGCCTGCAGGGCATGTCGCACTGGATCATGTGGGAGACCACCAGCCTGTTTGAAAGCGTCGGCACGGTGCAGGACGGCATCAACACGCTGTCGCGCCCACGCGCCATCGTCGATGCACCCAACGCCGGCAAGCTGCAGGTGCCCAAAGGCGAGGTTCGCTTCGACAACGTGAGCTTCAGCTACGGCAAGGGCAAACCTGTCATCGACGGCCTGTCGCTCACCGTCAAGCCGGGTGAAAAGATAGGCCTGGTTGGGCGCTCGGGCTCGGGCAAGTCGACACTCGTCAACCTGCTGCTGCGCTTTCACGACATCGACAGCGGCCGCATCACCATCGACGGGCAAGACATCTCACTCGTCACGCAGGACAGCCTGCGCAGCCACATCGGCATGGTGACGCAGGACACTTCTCTGCTGCACCGCTCGGTGCGCGACAACATCACCTACAGCCGGCCCGACGCCAGCGACAAGGACATGCTGGCAGCAGCCGAGCGCGCAGAGGCGCACCATTTCATAGGCGGTTTGAGTGACCTGCATGGCCGCACCGGTTTTGATGCGCACGTTGGCGAGCGTGGCGTGAAGCTCTCGGGCGGCCAGCGCCAGCGCATTGCGATTGCCCGCGTCATGCTGAAAGACGCGCCCATCCTGCTGCTCGATGAAGCCACCAGCGCGCTGGACTCTGAAGTTGAAGCCGCCATCCAGAGCAGCCTGGACACCCTGATGAAAGGCAAGACCGTGATCGCGATTGCGCACCGGCTCTCGACCATTGCCGCAATGGACAGGCTCATCGTGCTCGACCAGGGGCGCATTGTTGAAGAAGGCGACCACCACGCGCTGCTGGCCAGCGGCGGGCTATACGCCAGGCTCTGGTCACACCAGAGCGGCGGCTTTCTCGCGGACCAGAACGATACCGACGAAGAGCTCAAGCCTGAGCAGATGGCAGCCTGACATATTTGCGCAAACCTGCCGCAATGAGTTCCATTCCCGTGACAGACCAACAGATTCGCGATGCCATTGCCGAGCTGCTAAAAAGCCGGCAGCCGCCAGCCACCATCTGTCCGTCCGAGGCAGCCCGGGCCCTGGACCCTGACGGCTGGCGAGTCTTGATGCCACAGGTGCGGGCGGTGGCAGTCGCGATGGCGAAAAACGGATTGCTGTACATCCGCCAGGGCGGGAAAACCGTGAAGCCCGATGAGCCACTTCGGGGGCCGATACGGTTGGGGCGATAAATTACGGGCAGTGACCCTTATCCGATGTCCGATTTAGGCCCAATGCCTACATTGCCCATACACAAGGGGACTCAAAGCTTCAACCAGTGACTTAATAACGGAACTCCTCTGGCCTCCATATGACGTTCGTTTATGACGTCACGCAGCGCGAAAAAACCAAGGAAGGCCGCCATCGTCAGGAGTATCAGAAAAGCCAGTTGACGCAGAGCATTCATATCGCCATCGACCGCAGCGAATGCCGGTTGGAGGCACCCCCGAGCCGCGATCCACCCACCAATTCCACAAGCGGCACGTACAGCACGTAAAGGCAGTTCGGAGAGCATCTTGGGGCCAACTATAGCTAGTCTGTCATGGCTAAAGTAGCGCTGGCAAATGTCCGCTTCTGGCCGACAGCGGCTACGCTAACGCTTGAGCGCCGCGATGAACGCAACCGTTCAGCGAGTGCCGCTGTTTGTCTGCTTACCTGTGACTGCAGCGTAAATTACTTCTACTACCGGTGTGATGGCAAGAATCACGCAGCCCGCGGTTGAAAAGCCCATAAAAAGCAACCCGATGCCGATGATGAACGAGGCGAGAGAGAACCAATGAATAAGTTTCACAGACTTCCTTAAGTTATTAACGCCCGCTTCTGGCAATCTTATTTTCCAGATACGCCACCGAAAATTTCAAGCCGAAGGCAACCTTACCGTAAAGCGTGTGCCCTGCCCGGGCATGCTGCTCACATCAATCGTGCCGCCATGCACATCCACTGCATTCTTGACAATTGCCAGACCTAACCCGGTGCCCTGGATGGCACCGACGTTGCTCGCGCGGTGAAACGATTCAAACAGGTGACTGATCTCGTCTG
>JAZKHN010000157.1:0-3082 GCA_040385325.1 Pseudomonadota bacterium | reverse complement strand
GCACGCTGGTCATGGTGGCAAAACCCTGCAGGCCGGTCTTGGTGATGATGTAGCCGTCCTTCATCTCCAGCTGGCCGCTGAAGATGTCGGTATTGGGCTGATGGCCGATGGCGATAAAACATCCCTTCAGGGTGATGTCCTGTTTTGTGTCGTTCAGCGTGCTTTTGAGTCGCACGCCCGTCACGCCGCCCTGGTCGCCCAGTACTTCCTCCAGCGTGTTGTGCACCTTGAGGACGATTTTCCCCGCAGCCACCTTCTCGTTGAGCTTGTCGACCAGGATGGCCTCTGCCTTGAACTTGTCGCGGCGATGAACGAGGTAAACCTTGCTGGCGATGTTTGAAAGGTACAAGGCCTCTTCAACAGCGGTATTGCCGCCGCCCACCACACAGACCTCCTGCTCGCGGTAGAAAAAACCGTCGCAAGTCGCACAGCCTGAGACACCCCGGCCCATAAAGGCGGTTTCGGAATCAAGCCCCAGGTATTTGGCCGATGCGCCGGTGGCGATGATGAGTGAATCGCAGGTGTAGGTGCCGCTGTCACCAGTCAGGGTGAAGGGGCGCTTGCTGAAGTCGACCTTGTTGATGTGGTCAAAGATGATTTCGGTCTTGAAACGCTCTGCATGCTCAAGAAAGCGCTGCATGAGATCCGGCCCCTGCACGCCGTGCACGTCGGCAGGCCAATTGTCGACTTCTGTCGTGGTCATGAGCTGGCCGCCCTGCGCGATGCCGGTGATGAGCACCGGGTTCAGGTTGGCCCGTGCGGCATAGACGGCAGCGGTATAGCCGGCGGGGCCGGAACCCAATATGAGGACTTTGGAGTGTTTCATTGTGAAAAGTGATTTGGCGATGGGAGCAACTAAGTTAAAGTCGCGATATTCGGGAAGCTGATCCCAGCGTGCAATCCTGGCATTAAAAATGCAATTGTATGAAGACGCTTTAGTCCTGTCGTCGGTGAGGTCGGAGGAAAGTCAAATATGTCTACGATGGTGTCCAACCTGGAACTGATTCGCCGGGTACCCCTGTTTTCCATGCTGACCGCCGCCCAGGCCGAGTCGGTGTCTGAGGCGGTCATCAAATCCCGCTTCAAGCGGGGCGAAGCGATTGTCGAGCAGGGCAAAAAATCCAATGCCCTGTCCATCATTCTGACTGGCCGTGCCCGCGTCATCACCACCGATGCACGTGGCCGCGAAGTGATTCTGGCCACCATGCAGCCCGGCGACTATGTAGGCGAAATGAGCCTGATTGACAACGAACCCCATTCCGCCACGGTGCGCGCTGAAGTCCAGACCGATGTTTTGGTGCTGGGACGCCAGGAGTTTGCCCGTTGTCTGCCCGAAAACTCATCCATGGCCTATGCCGTGATGAAGGGCCTGGTTCAGCGCCTGCGCCACGCGGACCGCAAGATCGAGTCGCTGGCTTTGATGGACGTTTACGGACGTGTTGCCCGTGCCCTGCTTGAATTTGCTGTTGTCGATTCCGAAGGCAATGCGATCATTCGCGACAAGGTGTCCCGCCAGGATCTGGCCAAGATGGTCGGTGCCTCACGCGAGATGGTCAGCCGCGTGATGAAGGACCTCGAAGAGCGCGGTTTCATCGAAACCCGCAGCGACGGTTCCATGGTGGTCAAGGAACGCCTGAATTCCCTCGGCTAGCGTTCCACTGCCGGTTTTGCTGGCTGTTGCGTGACCGCCGCGGCAACCCGTCTGCCGTTTTCGGATCTTTTACCCGACTGCGGTAAGCTCTGAAAAGTACATGACTTACTCTCTCGACACCCTGAATTCCCGAAACGCCCCGGCCGCAGGCGCGCCTGGCGGCGTCAAGCGTTTTGCCCATGAGGTAGCCCTGATTCTTGGCCTGCTGGGCCTGGTTTTCTGGCTGGCCGCTTTGCTCAGCTATTCGCCCCAGGATGCAGCCTGGTCTACCTCTGGCAGTGGACAGACTGGTTTGCTCCCCGCTGTTGCACGTAATTGGGGTGGCCGCCTTGGTGCATGGCTGGCCGATGCCAGTTATTTCCTTCTGGGTTTCTCGGTGTGGTGGATGCTGGCTGCCGGTGCCCGCGTCTGGCTGGCCTCTCTGGCGCGCTGGCTGCGGGGTGAATCGCGTGCCGAAACGTCCGGCCTGCATACCAGCCGCCTGAAGTTCTGGTTGTCGCTGCTGCTGTTGCTGGGTGCCAGTGCTGGCCTTGAATGGTCACGGCTCTACCGTTTTGAAGGCCACCTGCCCGATCAGGCGGGTGGTGCGCTGGGTTATCTGGTGGGCAGCACCAGCATGAAGTGGATGGGGTTTGCCGGCTCCGGCCTGGTGTTGATTGCGCTGGGTGTGATTGCCGTGTCGGTGGTGTTCAGTTTTTCATGGGCGCATGCGGCCCAGGGCATTGGCGAGTGGATTTACAACCTCATTGACTCCCGCCGCGAGAAGCGCGAGATTGCAGAAGACCTTGCACTTGGCAAACTCGCAGCCCGCGAACGTGAAGAAACCCTTGTCGATGAACGCATAGAGATTGAAGAGCACCACCCGGTGCCGGTGTTGATAGAACCCACGCTGGTTGATATTCCGAAAAGCGAACGCGTCGCCAAAGAGCGCCAGAAACCGCTGTTCACCGAAATGCCGGATTCCAAACTCCCGCAGGTCGATCTGCTTGACGGTTCAGTGGGCCGCCAGGAGAGCGTGGCGCCCGAGACGCTGGAGATGACCTCTCGACTCATCGAAAAGAAGCTCAAGGACTTCGGCGTTGAGGTAAGGGTGGTCGCCGCAGCACCGGGCCCCGTCATCACGCGTTATGAAATTGAACCCGCAACAGGCGTCAAGGGCTCTCAGGTCGTCAACCTTGCCAAGGACCTGGCGCGTGCGCTCAGCCTGGTATCGATCCGTGTGATCGAAACCATCCCCGGCAAAAACTTCATGGCGCTGGAACTGCCCAATGCCAAACGCCAGTCCATCAAGCTCAGTGAAATTCTGGGTTCGCAGGTGTACAACGAAGCCAGATCGCTGCTCACCATTGGTCTGGGCAAGGACATTGGCGGCAATGCCGTGGTCGCCGACCTCGCCAAGATGCCGCACTGCCTGGTGGCCGGCACCACCGG
>JAZKHN010000156.1:19000-26077 GCA_040385325.1 Pseudomonadota bacterium | reverse complement strand
CCCAACAAGCTGCTGGCCAAGATGGCCAGCGAGTTCAACAAGCCCAACGGCATTTCCATCGTTTACGAAGAAGACCTGGAAACAAAAATCTGGCCGCTCAACGTGCGCAAGATCAACGGCATAGGCCCCAAGGCCGGCGAAAAACTCGCCAGGCTGCACATACACACCATAGGCGAACTCGCGGCGCAGAACCCCGAATGGCTGATCGACAACTTCGGAAAATCCAGCGGCGCATGGATGCATGAAGTCGCATGGGGCCGTGACGACAGGCCGGTAGAAACACACAGCGAGCCGGTGAGCATGAGCCGTGAAACCACTTTCGGGCGCGACCTGCATGCGGTGCGCGACAAGGCAGAGCTGGGCGAAATTTTTACATCGCTGTGCCTCAAGGTCGGCGAGGATTTGCAGCGCAAAGGCTATCTCGCCAAGACCATTGGCATCAAGCTGCGTTATGACGACTTCCGCATTGCCACGCGTGATCACACGATGGAGTCCTACACCGCCGATGGGCAAACGATTCGCAAAATGGCGGGGTTGTGTTTGAAGCGTGTAGAGCTCAGGCAAAAGTTGAGGCTGCTTGGCGTACGCGCCGGCAACCTGATCAAGCTGGAGGATTTGCAGGCAATCAATGGCGCGGAAGCAAAGCCTGAGAAACCAGGCCCACCTTCTGAGCCCGCAACAGACCATCCCTTCACCGACCAGCTTTTTTAGCGAAGAATTTTCATGTCAGGCACCCTCAGAAAAAAATCTGCCACTGCAGTGCCTGACAACAAACCGGCAAAGGCCATCGAGCCAGCCATTCCGACAACCGGCATACCCGGGCTTTTTTACGTGACGGATGACAAGCCGGGCTTGACCCGCGTTGCGAGCAGCCGGACAGCGAAGAACGGAAAGAAGACATTCAGCTTTCGTTACAAGGACAGCAAAGGCAAGTGGATCAGCGATGCAGATGAAATCCAGCGCATCAACAAGCTGGCCATTCCACCGGCCTATACAGATGTGTGGATCTGCCCCTCAGGCAACGGCCATTTGCAGGCAACCGGCAAGGATGCCCGGGGCCGCAAACAATACCGCTATCACCCGGACTGGCAGGCACAGCGCAACGACAACAAATTTGACCGCATGCAGGCCTTCGGCAGCGCCCTTCCGCGCCTGCGCGCAAGGGTGGCGCGTGACCTCGCGCCCAAACGCAACCAGCCTGTCAGCCGCACCCTGGTGCTGGCAACCATGGTCAGGCTGCTGGACACCACCTTTGTGCGGGTCGGCAACGACGAATACGCACGCGAGAACGGCTCTTTCGGGCTGACAACATTGCGCAATCCGCATGTGGGTGTGCAGGGCTCAACCATCAAGCTGCGCTTTCGCGGCAAGAGCGGCGTGATGCAGGACCTGAAAGTGAACGACCCCAAGGTCGCCACAGTCGTGCGACGCTGCCAGCAGCTGCCGGGCCAGTTGCTGTTTCAATATGAAGACGAGGCGGGCGAATTGCATGGCGTTGGCTCCAGCGACGTGAACGAATATTTGTCAGAGATCACTGCAAGCCGCCGCAAGGGCGAAGAGCACTTCACTGCAAAAGACTTCCGCACCTGGCACGGTACCGTGCAGGCGCTTGAACTCACGCGCCTGGCATGTACGGGCAGTGTGCCTGACGCATACAACGCAAAAACAATGCTGGCAGAAGTAGCGCGCCAGCTTGGCAACACACCGGCAGTCTGCAAAAAATCCTACATACACCCTGCCGTCATGAGCCTGGGCAGCGAACTGGCAACGGACGCAAGTGCCATGGCAGGCATCTGGGACGAACTGGCGGCAGGCAAACCGGCCAGGCACTTGCGCGCTTCAGAAATCAGGCTGATGGCATTTTTAAAGGCGAAGAAGCGCCTGAGACCCAAAAGCAGCCCGGCGCGTCAGGCGAAAACTATTTCAGGGTAGCCAGGTACGCAATCAGGTCGGCCCTGTCTGCGGCGCTGTCAACCTGAAAACCCATGCGCTGGCCGCGTACCAGCTCTTCCGGGTCTTCAAGCCACACATTGAGTGTCTGCGGCGTCCAGCGCAGGCGTGATGCGGCAAGCTCGTCTGAATACTTGTAGCCCGGCAGGCTGCCGATGCGCCTGCCCATCACGCCGCGGTGCGCGGGCCCCGTCTTGTTGCTGTCCACAGCATGACATGCCGTGCAGCGTGCCTGGTAAAGGGCTGCGCCGCGCTGAACATCGCCCGTAGCGGGTGTTACCCATTCACGTGCCGGAGCGGCAGGCGTGGGCACCGCCTGCGCACGGGCAGAACCGATGACCGCAGCCAGAAGAAGCAGGCCTGCGAATGCCCGAAGCAATTCCCGACTGAACTGATGCGGCGTACTGCCGGTGCGCACAAAACCCATAAAACTCCCTGACGTGGCTTCGGTGAAGACGGCCAACTTTGGCATGTCTTGCCCTGAATACGTGAAGTAGTTCCGTTCTGGATTCATCAGGATGCGAAAAAACATCTTTTTTGCATAAGTTGAATCCAGTTGTATCAAAAGGTACGTATGTCAGTTTGGGCATGCATTGGGTTTGCACGCCACCCCCAAATTTCCCCACAAGGACTGCCATGACAAAGAAGTTTGTAATCACCCTCGTCGCTGCGTCAGCAGCACTGGCCATGACCGGCGCCCATGCGGATACCGGAAAACTGCTGTTGACCGGCGGGGTCAGCAGCATTGATGGCGCAGCCGGTGGCGGCCTGACCCCCTGGGCCGTGATCGGCAGCAACGCGACCGATGGCGAAACCGGCTTCTCGGCCTTTGCCAGCAACGCCCGTACCAAAGACTACGGTCTCAACGTGTTCGGTGCCGCAGTCGGTTTCAGTGACAAGTACGAGTTCTCCATTGCCCAGCAGGACCTGGACACGCGCAACGCCGTTGCTGCGTTGGGACTGTCTGGCCTGCATTTGAAACAAACCATCCTGGGTGCGAAGGTGCGTGTGCTGGGCGACGCCATTCTGGACAGCGACTCCCTCATGCCGCAGGTGGCCGTGGGCGTTGAGTTCAAGAATCTGGGCAGCTCCCGGCTTGATGGCACGCTGGCAGCGCTGGGTGCCAAACGCAACGGGGTTGACCTGTATGTGAGCGCCACCAAACTCTTCCTCGGCCAGAGCCTGCTGCTCAACGGTACCCTGCGTGCCACCAAGGCCAACCAGAACGGCCTGCTGGGCTACGGCGCCACGCTGGGCGGCAGCGAAACCAGCTACTCCCTCCAGCCAGAGTTCTCCGTCGGTTACCTGCTGAGCAAAAACGTGGTGGTCGGTGCCGAATACCGCTTCATGCGCAACAAGCTTGAAAAAGCCGGCAATGCCGCTTTCGGTGCAGGCTCAGGCGCCTTGCGCTCTGAAGACTGGAAGGATATTTTCATTGCGTGGGCACCCACCAAGAATTTCTCGCTGACCCTGGCATACGTTGACCTCGGCGTCATCGTACCGGCCACAACAGCCAACCGCAAGCAGGCAGGTTATTACATCTCGGCCCAGCTCGCCTTCTGATCAGCCTGGCACCACAGCACATCAACACATTTTCAGGAATCAACATGAACAAAACTTTTCTCTCCCTGGCTATTGCGGGTGCATCACTTTTGATGGCGGGGACTTCTTTCGCGCAGACGGCTCCACAAAACGACCAGCTCTACAAGGCGTTCGGCGAAAAAACCGGCCTGGTCTCGCTCATGGACGACTTCATGGTTCGCCTGCTGGCCGATCCCCGTACCGGCCCGCACTTCAAGCCTGCCAATCAGCAGCGCGTGAAAGAGCAGCTGGTAGACCAGTTCTGCGCGCTGGGCGGTGGCCCCTGCGTCTACAAGGGTGCCGACATGAAAAGCTCGCATGCCAACCTGGACATCAAGAAGTCCGACTTCAACGCACTGGTTGAGGTCCTGCAGCAAAGCATGGACGCCAAAGGCATTCCGTTCACGCGGCAAAACCAGATGCTGGCACTGCTGGCACCCATGCACCGCGACATCATCACGCCTAAATAATCCCTGACCTGCCATGCTGGCTACAACCATCTACGACGACCGCATCATGAAAAAAATCCTGCTCCTGACCACCCTGTCTGCAGCCTGCATATGGGCACACGCAGGCAATCTGGTGGTGTCGGTCATCGACAAGGACGGCAAACCGGTACAGGACGCGGTCGTGGTCGTGATACCCGCAAACAAATCGGTGCTGCCGAAGACAGCGCTGCCGGCAGAGGCAGGCATCGTGCAGGAAAAAATGCAGTTCATACCGGCGGTGTCACTGGTGTCGCCGGGGGCAAAAATCAGGCTGTCGAACAACGACCCGTGGAACCACCACGTGCGCTCTTCCCCTGCCGGCGCAGAACAGTTCAACTCCACCAAAGTCGGCTTTGACATGATGCTCGAAGGCAAGGCAGAGGGCAAACCGGCCAAAACAGCAGACATCACGCTGGACAAACCCGGCATCGTTGTCGCAAACCTGCTGGGCTGCTATATCCACGGCTCCATGCGCGGCTACATCTATGTGAGCGAATCGCCCTGGGCTGCCAAAACCAGCCTTGAGGGTTTCACCACATTCGAGAACCTGCCCGACGGCCCGGCGCAGGTCAAGGTCTGGCAGGGCGACCAGCTGATAGACCTGCCGCCGCAGCAGACCACCATAGGTGCAACGATGGGAAAGAACGTGTTCCAGCTGACAGTGGTGCCGCGCAGGCGCAGGTCCTGAGCAGGCCCCGGAGTTATGTCCGGGACAATGAAAAGGCTATCAGCTGCGCCGCTGTACGCAGGCCGAGTTTGCGTTTGAGATTGGCGCGGTAAATATCGACCGTGCGAACACTGAGGTCCAGCTCGGACGCGATCTGCTTTGTATTTTTGCCGCGCCCCAGCCTTTCCATGACCTGTATTTCCCGCTGGGTCAGTACCGCATCGGAAGAACCCTGCTGCGAGGGGTGACCTGTTCCGTGGCCACGCAGCCTGCCCAGCAGCCGCTCGCGCAGGCCGGGGCTGACCCAGGTGCGGCCCTCGGCGATTTCGAGCGCAGCCGGCACCACGGTTGCATGCGCGCTCTCCTTCATGACGTAACCCCGCGCACCGAGCGAAAGGACCTGCTCGCCATAAAGCATTTCATCATGCATGGACACCACCAGCACGGGGCGCTCGCCTTGCGCCTGCACCACGGCGCGTACCGTGTCCAGCCCTTTGGAGTCATCCATGGACATGTCGCTGATGAGAATATCCGGTTTGAGCGCGGCAATCTGCGCCAGCCCGTCGGCAAGGTTGGAAGAGGACCCCAGCAGAAGGAATTTTCCGCTCGCCGAAATAAGTGTCTCAAGCCCGAAACGGACGATGTCATGGTCATCGAGGATATAAACTGATTTCATACCGGGCTATAAAGGCGAATGGGAAAGCGCTGCAACAGAGTGTTATTAGAACCAAAGCGTCACGCAACCGCCTTAAGTAAATTTACCTAAGCCAAAAGAAGGATGGCAGACATGGGAATTCGCCAGGATTCGTTCGCCCCCTTATCCCGGTTCGCCGACCAGCGTCCTGCCCTCAGGCTGGCATCCGTCATCTGGCCGCAGCTTGCAACCTGCGCCGTGTTGCTTTTGCTGGGCGCTCTGAGTATCTGGCTGCTTTCTGCCGTGCGGGCTTATGTAGGCGGCGAAAGCTTGTGGTCAAAAGCCCAGAAGAACGCAGTCGTAGAACTCCTTCAATACGCCTCCACCGGCGAGCCGCTCCACTATGCGCGTTTCCAGAAGGAAATAAGTATCCCGCTGGGCGACCGGCAGGCCCGGATAGCCCTCACCATGCAGAAGCCCGATACAGAGCTCGCACGGGAAGGTTTCCTGGCCGGAGGCAACCACCCTGCAGATATCAAGGGCCTGATCACCCTGTACCGGTGGTTTGGCTCCTACCGCAGTTTTCAGCAGGCGATCATTTTCTGGAGCGAAGGCGACGTATATATCGCCGAGCTGAAGAAGCTGGCTGAGGAACTGCAACAACATTACAAGGTTGCCCCCGGCAGCCATGGAAACCCCGTCTATCAGGCAAGGATTCTCGACATCAACGCGAAACTCACGCCACTGGAGGATGGATTCTCAGCCACCCTGTCAGAAGCAGCCCGCGAGATATCGGCCATCATTTTTGGCTTCCAGGTATTCGTCGCCATGGTGCTGTTATGGGTGGGAAGCCAGATCTCGCGCCGTGTGGTGGCAGAGTCATTCCAGTCATCGCAAAAGGTGGTGGAGTTCAACCGCAGGCTTCAACTCGCCAATGAAGCTTCCAGCGACGGCCTGTGGGACTGGGACATTGATGGCGGCGAACTGCTCATGTCCAGCAACCTCAAGCGCCAGCTCGGCATGGCTGACGGCGAGCAATTCACACGCCTAACGCAGGTATGGGAGCGCATGCACCCCTCCGATCGCGGTCGGATGCGCACCGCCTTCCGCGCCAACCTCGCAGGGCGCGTTGACCAGGTCAGCGAAAAATGCCGGCTGGGCATCGGGGGCGAATACCGCTGGTTTCATGCGCGAGGTCGGGTCACCCGGTTTGAGAACTCTTCAATGCTGCGCTTCAGCGGCGCCCTGACCGACATCACCAAGGAAATCCGCACCGAGCGGGCCTGGAAATTAAGCGAGGAACTTCGCAATGCCATTTTTGAGGCGGCCAGCGATGTGATTGTGGTTCTGGACGAAAGCGGCCATGTGATGTTTGCCAACCCGGCCGTACTGCAGGTGTTTGGCTACAACCCCGCGGAGCTGATCGGTGAAACGATTGAAAAACTGCAGCCAGAGGCGCTGCGCGCGGCACACACCCGCGGTTTTGCGCGTTACATCAAAAGTTCTGTGAAGTCGCTCGACTGGCGCAGGGTTCACACGACCGGATTGCACAGAAACGGCACAGAGTTCCCCATCGATATTTCCTTCACTGAAGTGACGGTCGGCCAGCTGCGGTTTTTTGCAGCCTTCCTGCGCGATGTCAGCCCGTGGCATAAAGCGCAGCAGGAGTCGCAACGCTCAAAGAAGCTTCTCGATGCCACCCAGTCACTGGCCTGTATCGGTGGCTGGGAAGAAGACATTGCCGGGGGCAACCGTGT
>JAZKHN010000156.1:1391-18900 GCA_040385325.1 Pseudomonadota bacterium | reverse complement strand
GGCAACGTGCTTGTCAAACGCACGGCGATTGTGCGGGACATCACGCTGCAAAAAACCGCGCAACAGGCCCAGCGACTGACCTGGACACTGCAGCGCAGAACGTCGGAGCGGCTGACACTGGCGCTGCGCGGCGCGGAACTGGCGCTCTGGGTTTTTGATGTGGCGACGGGCCGGGTCACCCACGCCCAGCGCTGGGAAATGTTCGGCTACAGCAAGCCGCCGGCAAGTTTTGAGGAATGGAAGAACCTGATTCATCCCGACGACCTTGAATCCACACTGGCCGGCATGGACCGATACTTTGCCGGACTCGAAGAATCAGACGAGGCCGAGTACCGGCTGCGCAAGGCCGATGGCAGCTGGCTTTGGGTACGCGGCCGCGGGCGAACCGTCGGCAACACGGGGCGTGAAGAACCCCTGCAGTACGCCGGTGTGGTGATGGATATCTCTGCGCAGATGGCTGCAAGGCAGGTGATGAAGGACCAGCAGAACTTCCTGCAGACCATGGTGGAAGGCATAGACATCGGCGTGGTGATCTCCGATGACGACCACATCATCTACATGAACGCCAGCCTGCGCAGGATGCTCGGCTACGGCACGGAAAACATGGGAGGCAAGTCCATCAGCGAGCTGCACACGCCGCAAAGCTACACCCAGAAGCTGCTGCGCAGGCAATCCCTTCTGAACGGCATCACCTTGCCAGTGGCGCTGATGGACCTGCGGCGCAAGGATGGCAGTACGCTCCGGATGACCCTCAATTCATCACTTGTCGACTGGAACGGCCGGCCCCACTACATCACCACCGGTACACCGCTGTCGGAACAGGAAATGTTTGAAGCCCAGATACGCGCCAGCCAGAGCCGGTTTGACGCGTACTCATCTCCGAACTCGAGGCGCAGCAGGCCCACATCGCGCGCGAGCTTCATGACTCACTGGGGTCCGAGCTGGCAGGGCTGTCACTGGTGCTGGGCGGGGCGAAATCTGTGGCCGCATCGCAGGCGCCGGACATGTCACGCCACCTGGACATGGCGCTGGATCAGGTGAAGATGGCAGTGGAGGTGACGCGCGGGCTGGCGCGCGGGCTGACACCCGTCGGGGAAACACCGGGCGGGCTGTGGCGTGCACTCGAAAGACTGACCGATGACTACCGCGTGATCAAGGGCATCAGTTGCGACCTGAGCGTAGAGGGGGAGGTCGACGCCATCGCGACAGATATCGGCAACCACCTTTACCGCATTGCACAGGAAGCGCTGGCCAATGCGGTGCGCCACGGCAAGGCCACGCAGCTGGAAGTGAAGCTGGACAGAAACGGTGACTTCTACCGCATGTCCATCACCGACAACGGCACCGGTTTCAAGGGCCAGGCAAAGCCAGACGGCACAGGCCTGGGTCTGCGCTCCATGACGGCGCGCACCAGATTCATCGGTGGTGACATCCAGTACGACGTGCAGCGGGAAACCGGTACCCGTGTGACGATTCAATGGCCTGTCATCAGAACGGAAAATGGACATCGACGGCCACGCGCATCATCCCTTCGTGCTACGTAGAGCTACCTAAGCGCTCCTGCATACATCACGGATAGCGCGCAGCACCCTGCGCCGATATCGTGAAGTCATGTGCAAAGCAGGACGTCAGCCCACCACCCTCAGTGACCGCAATCTGCGTCCAGCCGGAGGCGCATCGTGACCGCAGTCATCACCCCGGGTGGCAAGTGCCCGCCCGTAACGTTCAGCCTGAACGGACTGACGGCACACGACGAAACACTCTTCAAATCCTTCGTCAGGTTGCTGGCACACCGGACGCTGCAGCAGTGGACATTCACACCCGAGAAAGCAGACGTCTATGTTGTCACGCAGGATGCCCTGAAAAGCATTCCATCCGGGCAAAAGTCACTGGTTGTCGGCCACACCCACCACGGCGAGAAGAATTTTGTGGGCATGCCCTTTCATGCCGACGCGCTGGAGCAGGTGCTCAATGATCTGGGCAGCAGTGTGGCACACGACAAACAGGCCATCGCGCACGGGCCTGCAGCCGACATGCCCCACGCGCACTTCCGCCTGCTGCGCTGGCCGCCAGCAGGCCTGCTGACCTCGAGCGACCGCATGCGCATGGCCACCATGATGACCGGAAAATGGACATCACTGACCGCCTTGCACGAACGATCGGGTGTGCCGGTGGCGGTGTGCAGCCAGTTCATGGCGGACCTGCAACACGCAGGGCTGCTGGTCGATTTCACGCAGGCGCACCATGCGGCGGCGACAGCATCCCCTCAGGATGCAGGTGCGGCCGGGACCGGCACCGCGCCAAGACATGTCGAGCCAGGACTGATCTCAAGAATACGCAGCCGGCTGGGCATCTTTTCGTCGGGGCGCACGTGATTGAACACAAGATACTTTTCACCGGTACCACGGGTGCCGGCAAGACCACCGCCATTGGCGTGGTCAGCGAAGTGCCGCCCATACGCACGGATGTACGCAACACAGACCCCAACGTCTCCAAGGCATTGACCACGGCAGGCCTGGACTACGGCGAGCTGACGCTGGACAACGGCGAAAAGCTCAGGCTGTACGGCACACCAGGCCAGAAACGTTTCGACTTCATGTGGAAGGTGCTCTCCCGCGGCGCACTCGGCCTCATCATTCTCATCGACAACAGCAGTGCCGACCCGCTGGGCGAACTTGATGTCTACCTCGAGGGCTTTGCCCAACTCATCCATGAGGCCGGTTGTGTCGTGGCCGTGGGCCGTACCGAGACCCACCCCAAGCCTGATCTTGAAACCTATGCCAGGCACCTGGAGGCGCGCGACGTTCTCTGCCCGGTCCTGAAAACTGACGTGCGACAGCCCGTGGAAGTCATACAGCTGATCGAACTGCTGCTGCTTCAACTTGAAACCAAAACCGGGGTTCCCTCATGATTCTGGATGCAGCCGTGAAAAGCGCAGCGCTGGTGGCCGTCAACGAGGTGATGGACCAGGTCAAGGGCGCGAGGGCCGCTGTGGTGTCAACCGAAGACGGCTTTGAAGTGGCATCGCGCATCGAAAACACCACCGAGATTGCCAGGCTGTCGGCGCTGGCCAGTTCGATGGCGGCACTGGGTGCCATTGTGGGCGAAGAAGGCCGGCTGGGCGCATGCCAGAAAGTCATCATTGAAGCGGTGGGCGGCCACATCGTGATGGTGCAGGCGCAGCGCAGCGATGTCTCGCTGGTGCTCAGCGTGGTGGCCGGGCAGGACGCCATCATGGGGCAAATTCTGTACTTCGCAGGCCAGGCCACCCGCGCGCTGGAGCAGGCATGAGCAAGGCCGAAATCAACCGGCTGCTCGGCGTTCTCGCCAGTTACCCCGGTATCAAGGGCTGTGCGCTGGTGGACTCGGACACCGGCATGGTCTGGTACCACGCCGGCGATCTGCCCGATCTCGAAAAGACCGGCGAGGCGGCCATCGAGTTCTGGCGTGTGCAGGCGCGGTTGTCACCTCATTTTTCTGCGCTGGGTGCACTGCAGTCGGCCGCCTATTCATTTCTCAACAGCACCATTGCGCTGTTTCCGTGTTTTCCCAACCCGCTGGTCCTGGTTTGCATCGCCTCCAAGCAGGCGATCAACTGGACGCAATGGGGCGAAAGCGCCATGACGCTGAAACAGGTACTGGCAACAGACGACGCGACGAGCACGCCCTGAGGGCTCAAAGGCATAAATGGTTTACGGGCAGTTGCCGCTTCTGACGCCGCGGCAACAGGACCTTTCATCCGGCGGCAGTAGGAGGGCTTTAAAAATGGCAAGTATCAAGGTTGGTATGGACGAGTTGATGGTCATCGATGGCGCACTGTGCGCGGCGCTGGTGGACTCATCGAGCGGCATGATCCTGGGCCAGATCGGCACGGGGGTTGATCTGGAGGTTGCGGCCGCGGGCAACACCGAGGTAGTACGGGCCAAGCTCAAGACCATGCGGGCACTGGGCCTCAATGATGTGATTGAGGACATCCTGATCACGCTGGGCAAGCAGTACCACATCATCCGCCCCATGGCACGCAAGGAAGGCCTGTTCATTTACCTGGTGCTTGACAAAGCCAAGTCCAACCTCGCCATGGCCAGGCGCAAGGTGCAGGAAGTCGAAAAAGACCTGGTGGTGTAAATGCATTGGCCGCACCCGGGTCCGTGCACAGGTTTGCTGCGCAGGCTGAGCCGGTTTGTCAAAAACCTGGCCAGGTCTGTGGCGTATGCCTCGGGCTTCTAGAAGGCTGTGGGGCTCGGGACTGCAATCCTGAGCATCACAGGCTCACTGGCTGCAGGTCGCCACACCTGCGGCAAGGCCGGGATGGATGTCACAAGCCGCAACGGGCTGGCCCACCCGATTCACCGGCCTGACAGGGCGCTGCGTTGTGCAATTCGTTGCTCGCACGCAAGGTAAGATGCTATATTTTTAGTAGCAGTTCATGTACGTATCCATTGCTCTACAGCCTGATTTGGTATCTAAAATCGGGCCTGAAAGCAGTTCTGGGGTGTCTAAAGACAAACCCAGCGCGCCTTCAAAACCCCGGAAGGTCAATTTTTAACGTGCACGTTAAATTTTTGCCGTATATATTAATATTTTAATGTATACGTTAAAAGTTGAGTGTACTGGCAACTCCGAGTGCCCGCCAGCCTGTCAAATCGCCAAAAGAAGCCCCAAAAAGCCGTATTTCAGGCATCAAATCGGCTGCAGACCAATGGATACGTACATGAGCAGCTACTGATTTAGTAGCAATTCACTGCCGGGCAGTGCGTACGTTGTGCGGCAGCGCCTGCGGGTGGCTGGTGCGGAAGGGGTTGATGTCCAGACCACCGCGCCGTGTGTAGCGTGCGTAGACAGACAACCTCAGCGGTTTGCAGCGCGCCCACACGTCCATGAAGATGCGCTCGACGCACTGCTCGTGAAACTCGTTGTGGTTGCGAAAACTCACCAGGTACTGCAGCAGTCCCTCCTGGTTGATCTGCGGGCCTGAATAACTGATCTGCACGCTGCCCCAGTCCGGCTGGCCCGTTACCAGGCAATTGCTCTTGAGGAGATTGCTGGTGAGGGTCTCCGTCACCGCCGCTTCATCGAACTCGGCAAACAGCAGCTCGGGCATGGGTGTGAAGTGGCTGCATTCGACATCGAGCCGGTCGAGGTTCAGACCGTCCATCTCGTGCACGGGTTCACGGTCGAACAGTTCGGGGCCCAGGGTCTTGATGCCCACGCCCGCGCCGGTGGCAGCGTTCAGGTCCGCACGTATGCGCTCACGCACATCGCGCGCGTCGGCAAAGCGTGTGTTGTTGAAGCTGTTGAGATAAAGCTTGAAGGACTTGCTTTCGACGATATTGGGCGACTCGCAGGGCACGGTGATGTGTGCCAGCGCCACTTGCGGCTTGCCGCGCAGGTTGAGCCAGCTCAGCTCGTAGGCCGTCCACATGTCGGCGCCGAAGAAAGGCGGTGCATCGGTCACGCCAATTTCGGCACGCTTGCCGGCGCGCGGGATGGGAAACAGCAGCGACGCGTCGTACTGGTCGATGTAGGCAGAGCTTTTGCCGAGCTGGGATTGTTCAGGGGTGTTCATATATATCAGGGGTTCTGCACTGCATCTGCAGCCTTCAGGTGCGGAATCAAGAGCGCGAGGATGCGTTCGACGACGCCGGGCGGCAAATCATGCCCCATGCCGTCGACGCCGTGCAGCGCCGCACCCGGAATGCGCCGGGCGGTGTCTTCGCCGCCGGCAAACGGCACCAGCGGGTCGGCTTTCCCATGGATAACCAGCGTTGGCACGCGGATGGCTTGCAGCTCTGATGCCCGCGTGGTGTCGGCAACGATAGCCACCATCTGGCGAACGATGCCGGGCGGGTAAAAACTGCGCGCTGCAGCCATGGCCACCTTCTCGCGCAGCTCGGGCTGCGGCGTGGGAAAACCGGGGCTGCCTATGGTTTGCAGCAGCCTGACGGTATGGTCTATCGCCGCATCCAGCCCCTTGCCGGGCCGCTTGAGCAGCACCCGCGTGACCGCAGGACTGGCCTCGGGCAGGCCGCGTGCGCCGCTGGTGCTCATGATGCTGGTGAGGCTTTTCAGGCGCGCAGGTGCCAGCAGGGCCAGGCGCTGCGCCATCATGCCGCCCATGCTGACGCCGACAACGTGGGCCTTGTCGATCTGCAGCGCATCCAGCACACCCAGTGCATCGGCGGCCATGTCCTTGATGCTGTAGCGCGGCGTGATGGTCATGCGCAGCCGGAACTTCAGGCCTTCCCACAGCAGATTGGGCATGCCGAGGTGGGCGAATTTCTGGCTCAGCCCCGCGTCGCGGTTGTCAAACCGTACAACGCGATAACCGGCATCGACCAGGGCCTGCACCATGGCCGGCGGCCAGGCAATGAGCTGCATGCCCAGGCCCATGATGAGCAGCACCAACGGGCGGCCTGAGGCGTCGCCTGGGTGGGTGTCTTCGGCCTCGATGTCCATGTTGTTGGCTTTGAGTTTCATGATGAATTATGTCCCGTCCCACCGTAGCATCTTCGCAAGCAGGGGCCGCCGAACTGGCTTTGACAGGCCGCGGGCGCCGCCCCTGCGAGGGTATTTGGTTATTGGGGTCAGACAACCATTTGGTTGCGGTGCTTGCACCGCGCCCTTTCGATTGGCCAAAGGCAAGACGAATTGGGGATCTGACCCCAAAACCAACGGGGGTTTAAATAAACTCTTTCTCACGCAGCCACTTGGTCGCAATCCATTTTTCCCCAGCGATCACCGGATCTCCGCCATGCAGCGTGCGGCTGGAGGGGTGCGCGCGCGGGTAGCTGAAAAACACCGCGTTACCGCGCTTCGGCGCTACGCTGACCTTCACCGAAGGGAACACCGTTGCCCCGCCCTTCTCCGGCTCCTTCAAATACATGATGAGCGTGGCGACACGCTGGCCGCCGCGCTGCAGAATGGCCGGCGTGCCGGCCTCGACCGGGTCGAAATAGTCGTAATGCGGTTTGTACTGGTCGCCAGGGCCGTAGCAGAGTACCTGAAGTCCCTCGCCGTTCTGCTGCGGCCAGCCCAGCAGCCTGGCGATGCGGGCTTCGATACGCCGCACAACGTCGGTCTCGCCGCGCGTGTAAAACATGCCGTCGCTGGTGCGGGCCGGGTTGACCTCCTCGCCGCCGGTTCGGGTGTCTACCGTCAATGACCGCGACAGCCGCGGCCGTGCCTCTTCAATCAGTGCATCACATTCGCTTTCGCTGAGCAGGCTGGCCAACACCAGGATATCGGGTGAGGCCGACTGGTGAATCACCTGTACCCACTTGTCGCCCGCATCGACCATGCCGCCGGTGACGGGAAGCGCGAGGGCCGGCACAGGCAGCACACGAAGCGACTCCATCAGCATCTGCAGCGCACGCGTGGCTGAATCGACGTTCCAGCCTGCGTCAAGCATGGCCTGGAATATCGTTTCTTCCGAATGCCCGGCGGCCGTCTGTGCAGCCATCCACTCAAACACCTCACGGGTGAGGATTTGCGCGCTGGCGGCCTGCGGCTTCATGGCCTGCGTCAGGCGGGCTGTTTGCGGCGGAAAACCAGACGGTCGGGCGAAGAGGCTTTGGCATCAAAGGCATAACCCTCGGCATCAAAGGCCTGCAGTTTTCTGATCGTGCCGGCCTTGTTCTCAATCGCATAACGCGCCATCAGTCCGCGTGCGCGTTTGGCGCTGAAGCTGATGATCCTGTACTTTCCGGCACGCAGCTCTTCAAACACGCAGCTCACCACGCGCGCCTTGAGCGCCTTGAGATCCACCGCCCTGAAATACTCTTCGCTGGCGAGGTTGACGATGACAGGCGATGTGTCGGCCGCAGCGCGTTTGTTGAGGTAATCGGATATCTGCGTGTCCCAGAACTGATACAGGTTGCTGCCCCTGTCTGTCTTCAGCGCTGTGCCCATCTCCAGCCGGTAGGGCTGCATGCGGTCCAGGGGCCGCAGCACGCCGTAAAGCCCGCTGAGGATGCAGAGATGGTCCTGCGCCCAGTCAAGCTGTTCGGCGCTCAGGGTTTTGGCGTCCAGCCCGCCGTATACATCGCCGTCAAACGCCAGCGCGGCCTGCTTCGAGTTTTTGGCGGTGAAACGCGGTGACCAGGCCTGGTAGCGGCCCACGTTGAGCCCGGCCAGCGTGTCAGACAGTTTCATCAGCGTGCTGATCTGCTGCGGCGTTTTTTGCTTGAGAACCTCAATCAGCTCGGCCGACTGGCTGGTGAACAGCGCTTTGGTGTGTGTGGCGACCTGGGCAGGGGTGTCGTAGTCCAGAGATTTGGCTGGCGAAAGCAGAAACAGCATGGGGTGGTGTCTGGTAAAAGGTCCGGAATATGGACCAGAAGCCTGACTTTACGACAGCTTGGTTGCCGCCGTGACCCTGAGCCATGAAACGGTGGGCGAGGAACGACAAGATGGAACGCGGTGCGGCTGGTTTGGCACGAATGCCGGGCCAGCCGCACGCAGATCTCTTCTTCTCTTCCACTCTACTTCTTTTACTCCCTGATTTGCCTTCTCCAGCGTGAATTCTGCTCAAGACGACAACCGGGCGCATCACCCAAATGGTGGATTGACCAACAGCATTTGCAAATTAAGCTATCGCGATGGCAATTTCCCATCCCGCCGTCCCAGGCGCCCTGACCCGAAACCAGCAGGCCAACCTTGTGCAGGAGCAGTTCGTACTGCTTTTTCTGCAACAGAATAAAAGGGCGCAGTCCGGCATCCTGGTCAGCGCGGTGCTGATTTTCTTTTTACTTGCCTACCGGATTGAAACGCCCTGGGCGTTTGCGTGGATCACGCTGGTAGCGGTGGTCAGCGGCGTACGTTTTGGCCTGACAGACCGCCTGGTCAGGTCGTCACCCCGGCCGGTACGCGTTATTTCATCGTTGCTGCTGCTCAACGGCATCTGCCTCGCATTGCCGATACTCGCTTTCCACCACTTTACCGATGTTCATCGGGCCTTTGTGTCGGTGGTGCTCATTGCACTGGCGACGGCCTCGGTGGCAACCACCAGCGGCTACCGCAGCGTGTTCCTGTGGTTTGCCGGCGTCATGCTGCTGCCGCTGGGCGCGGCATGGATGCTGGTTTCCGGCACCGTCGAAAGCCCCTGGGTCGGAATAGGCATGGGAAGCCTGATTGCGTTTTACCTGATCTTTCTGGCAGGACTGGGGCGTGACGCCTTTCGTGTCTTCGACGAATCCTGCCGCATCCGCTTCACCGAACAAAAGCTCAACGAACAGCTGGCAGCCGCGCTTGAAACCGCGCAGCAAGCAAGCCAGGCGAAGACGCGCTTTCTTGCCGCAGCGAGCCATGACCTGCGCCAGCCGCTGCACACGATAGGCGTATTGGTCGCCGCCATCGGCCTGCGCAAACTCGACGACCGCAGCAGGGAGATAGTCCAGATGCTTGACAACGTAAGCCATTCGCTTTCCGGCCAGCTTGATGGCTTGCTGGATGTTTCAAAACTGGATGCGGGCATCGTGCTGCCCGAACTGCAGATCGAGTCGCTCGACCGGCTGGTGCAATCGCACGTGGCGGCGATGCAGGCGCAGGCGCGCGAGCGCGGCCTCTACATCAGGCTGCATTGCGATGATTCCATGCACGTCATGACAGATCCCAACCTGCTTGGCCGGATCCTTGGCAACCTGACGGGCAACGCGCTCAAGTTCACCGTCATGGGCGGGGTTGACGTGTTCGTGAAAAAACACAACCAACATGCGGTCGTCGACGTGGTGGATACCGGCATAGGTATCGCGCCGGAATTGCAGTCGCTCGTGTTTCAGGAGTTCTACCAGATCGGCAATGATGAACGCGACCGCTCGAAGGGCCTGGGTCTGGGGCTTGCCATCGTCCAGCGCATGTGCGCCTTGCTGGACATTGAACTGACGCTGGATTCAAAGCCGGGACTGGGCAGCCGCTTCAGTTTGCGCATCCCGCTGATCGCCGATTTTTCGGAGCCCCGGTTGCCGGTTGAACTGCTGGAAGCCGTGGATGTGAGCAGCCTGCATGTGCTGGTGATCGACGATGAGATGGATGTCCGCGAAAGCATGCGCCTGCTGCTGGAAGAACTTGGCTGCCTGGTGCTGCTGGCCGATGGTGTTGAGCAGGCCATCAAGCGCGCTGACACCGGGCGGATTGACATGGTGATTTCGGATTTCAGGCTAAAAGGCAATGCCAGCGGCGTCGACACCATCAAGCAGATCCAGAACACTCACCCGCACATTTACCCGCTGCTGATCACCGGGGATACCGCACCCGACCGGCTGCAGCAGGCGCAAGCTGCAAAGATCGCACTGCTGCACAAGCCAGTCACGCTTGATGAGTTGATTGAACACCTTCACCTCGCAAACAGCGTCCATGACAGCGGCTTCTGACGCAGGCGTCACGCAAAAGCGGACGCGTTCGATATCGCGCGGGCTGGTTGATCTGGCCGAAAAACTTGGGGCGGATGCCACCGCCGTGTTTGATGTGGTCATCGTCGGAAGCGGCTACGGCGGAAGCGTCGCAGCTCAACAGCTTGCGGGACTGATGACGATTGACCCCGTGAGTGGGCTCCGCCGGAAAATCAGTATCTGCGTGCTGGAGCGTGGCGCGGAATACCTCCCGGGCATGTTTCCTTCAGCGTTTGCCGATCTGCCAGGGCATCTGCGCTACAACACACAGGCTGGCGGCAAGGTCTCGGGCAAACACGAGGGGCTGTTTGACATACGCATGGGCGCTGATGTCTCCGCGCTGGTGGCCAACGGCCTGGGAGGCGGTTCGCTCATCAATGCGGGCGTCATGCTCAGGCCGGCATTCGGAACCTTCGACAGCAAAATGCCCGCGTTGCTTGAGTCAGAGCTTGATAAAAGTTACCTGGACAATGCCCGTACCCTGCTGCTGGGCAAACCGCTGGCCAAGGCCAAGGCCAACACGATTGATGACAGCGATCTGTATGGCGAGAGTTATCCGCTCAAATTTCACAGGCTTGCAAAGCTGGGCGAACAACCCGGTTGCAAAACCAGTGCGGCCGACATTTCCGTAGCCATGACCGACCTGCCTGCCAGTGCTGCCCATTCAGGCCTCAAGGCCTGCAACGGCTGTGGCGACTGCATGACGGGATGCAACGTCGGCGCCAAGGCATCCCTGGACACCAACCTGCTGGCACAGGCCCACAGCGCCGGCGCCGAGATCTACACAGGCGCCAGCGTGCTCCGCCTGGCTCAGTTGCCGCCAGACGCAGCAAGTGTGCAGCCCGGCTGGGCGCTGGACGTTGTTCACACCGCGCCGGAATTACGCGCGCGCGAAGCCAGGCCGCTCAAGCTCCACGCCCGGCATGTCATTCTTGCGGCGGGCACGTTGGGTTCGCCTGAAATACTCCTGCGCTCCCGCAGCGAAAGCCTGTCGTTTTCAAACACGCTGGGCGAAAAGTTTTCCTGCAACGGCGACAACATTGCTGCGATACACAGGCTGGGCGCGGATGCGCGATGCACGGCCGACGAGCATGTCGCTCTGCAAGAACGCAAGGTCGGTCCCACCATCACCAACATGGTCAGCGCCAACGCCAATGAGGGCAAAAAGGATTCAGCGTTCTGGATACAGGAATTCGCAGTGCCCGCGCCGCTGAAGCGCCTGTTCGCTGAACTGGTGACCACCGGGCATTCGCTGGCACAGCTGGAAGACAGCGACAAGACACGCCACGGCAATGAAGGCCGCAGCGCGATTGACCCCTGCGCGGTGGACGACGACGCCATCAAGAAGACGCTGCTGGTCGGCCTGATCGGGCACGACGATGCCGACGGCGTGCTCAAGCTGCCGATGGGAAACGAAAGGCCGGGTGACGACACAGCCCAGCAAGGTACCCTGCAGATCGTCTGGCCGCAGGCCCGCCACGGACAACAGATCAATGCTGCCCAAAAACGGCTGGAGGAGATCTGCAGGGAAACATTTGCCGAGGCATCCGTGATTGCCAACCCGATGTGGCGTCTTCTTCCAGGCAAGCTGGGTGACCTGATTGCACAACCCCTTGGACCGGTGCTGACGGTACATCCCCTGGGCGGATGCGCCATTGGCAACAACGCCGATCATGGCGTTGTCAACCAATACGGCCAGGTGTTCAATTTGCGGGCTGCATCGCCTGCCGGTGTTTTTGAAAACCTTGCCGTGCTTGACGGCTCCATCGTTCCGGGTTCTCTCGGTGCCAATCCGTCTCTGACCATTTCCGCCCTGGCGCTCAGGGCTGTGGGTCACCTCAGGGAAGAATGGGGATTTTTCAGCGAGGCCGACGCCGTGCGGCAGGTTCTTGCGCAGCGCCCGGTCTTTTCAGATCCGCAACCGCAAATCACCACCGCACCCGCACCGACACGCATAGACATTGGCGAGAGGCTATGGGGTCATGTGCAGCTTGAAACCTCGCCCGGCCATGCCGAATCCTTCATGCTGGAGCTCACGCTTGCCTACGGTGAGGTGGACGTCCGCCAATTGATGTCGACATGGGGCGGGAGGCGCCTGAAGGTCGACGGGAGGAAATCTTTCATCAGGCTGTTTCCTTCTGGCGAAAAGGCGGCAGACACAGGCCGCTTCCAAAGCGAGACGGAACGCTTTTTCGACGAAAAGGACCGTGAGGCCCGGGTCATCTGGCAGGCGCCGCTCAGCGGCTCGCTGCGCTTTCTTCACCGGGAAGGCTCCTGCCGGTGGCAGAGAACCCTGCGTGCCTTGTACGCTTACATTCGCAATCGCGGACTCCGCGATGCATGGCAAAAAATTTCGGTAGGCCTGGACCGCTGGTGGCATCCGGAAAAATACCAACCCCAGGAACGCGGTAGCGGCCCGTGGACGCTGCTGGGCGATGCACTGCGCCTGGCCAGCCGCGCCGGAGAAGCCAGGCGCTTTGACTACCTGCTGACCATAGGGCAACCCGTCAAGAACCCCCTGGACAATCCTTCTGCCGTATTTGACGCAGAACTGGCGGGCAAGACCATGCGCGGCGAAAAGCGCCTGACCTACGGGCGCAGGGCCAACCCCTGGCTGCAACTGACCACGCTCAAGCTCACGCAGATGCCCATACTCGCTCCGGGCTCAAGCGCCACGCTGGTTGTTGACGCACAGTTCATGGTGAGGCAGGCGGTGCCGCTGCTGCGTATCACAGGCCAGCAAAACCACGCCAATGCGCTGCTGGACCTGGCTTCTTTCGGCATGTTCATGACGCGTGTGATGCTCAATGTGCACCTGTGGACATTTCGCAAACCGGACACCCCGTCGCAGGCCAGGTCCGAACGGCTGGCCGGCACGATAAAAGGCCTGCCCGAGCCTCAAATCACAGAACTCACCGTCGGCAAGATCAAAAAAACCGGCAGCCCGGTGACCGTGCGCCTCACGCGATATGCACAGCCAGCCAATCCCGACAAAAAGAGTGGCACCGGCCTGCCCCCACTGGCCCTGATTCATGGTTACAGCGTGAGCGGCACAACCTTCACACATCACACACTGAAGCCGAGTGCTGCAGAATATTTCTGGCGTGAGGGACGCGACGTATGGGTGATGGACCTGCGAACCAGTTCGGGCCTGCGCACGGCAGCAATGCCATGGTCAATTGAAGAGGTGGCGCTGGTGGATATTGCGGCTGCGCTGCTGCACATCAGGAACGTGTGCGGCCAGCGCGTCGATGTTATCGCCCACTGCATAGGCGCGGCCATGCTGGGCATGGCCCTGCTGACCGATGCACGCCGCATCAAAAATGCCACCATGGAACTGGGCAGCGACACGTGGATCACAGCCGAGCAGCTGGGCACGCTCACCGCATTCAATGGCGACGGCGGCGAAGGAAGCCCGCACCCCACTGTACGCACCGTCGTGCTGAGCCAGAAAGGTCCACTGCTGCGTTACACCGAGGCCAATGTGTTCCGCGCTTACATCATGGGTGCGCTGCGGCGCTGGCTGGTGCCCGAGGGCTACCGCTTCAAGGCAAGGGCCAAACCCGGCGTCGCAGACCAGTTGCTTGACCGCCTGCTGTCGTCCCTGCCCTATCCCGATGCGGATTACGATGTCGAGAACCCCTGTCTGCCCTGGAAACGCACGCCCTGGACCAGCAGCCGCCATCGCATGGATGCGCTGTACGCACGTGATTTTGCGGCTGCCAACCTGAGCGACGAAACCCTTGAGGCCATTGACGACCTCTTTGGCCCCATCAACCTTGACACGGTGTCGCAGACGATTCACTTCGTCCGGTTCAGCTGCATCACCAACCAGCGTGGGCGTGGCGAATTCGTGACGCTGGACAATTTGCGGCAGCGCTGGAGCGGCATCCCGACATTCGCGATCCACGGCGCTGAAAACGGACTGGTGGACGTCTCTACCCAAACCCTGCTGGAAGCAAACTTTAGAGCTGCGGCGGTTCCGTTCCAGCGCAAGGCTTATTCAGGGTTTGAACACCAGGATCTATGGATAGGCAAGCGTTCAAGCATTGTGTTTCGAGACATCGAAGCTTTTTTGAAAAATCCATGTGATGGCGCGGCATTGACTCCATCTGCCGGGTACTGGCACTTTGAGCGCCCGTGGATTGGTCCAAGAATCAAACGCGAGAACGACGTTGTCAGCGTGTACGCCCTGTCCTCACCAAGGGCCGGCAACGGCCACCTGGTTCTCGTGCCGATCCGGACATTGCTGCCGGGGGCAGCACCGGTACGCTGCGCAAGCGTCCGCGTGTCCGGGCAATGCGACAGTCGCGACTGGACACACCTGTCTTTTGCATGCGACGGAGCCAATGGCAGGGATGACACCGCAGACATCACCGGCTGGCTTGCCATCATGGCCTACTCGCAGGGGCAAACCACACTGACTGAAGCCACCGGCAACGCGCCCTTTCCAATGGTGCTTGCCGACAGCGGACAACGCCATCTCGAAACAGAACTTGACCAGTGGCTTGTGAACCAAACCAACGATCTGCCAGAGTGTTTTGTCGACAAACGCGATATTGACCGGCAATGCCATGTGCCACCGCCACTGTTCAGTTTTGCACTCGGCAGTTGCCAATATCCCCCTGGCCTGCTCGACCGTATACCGGCCCTGGAATCACTTGAAGCACTTGCAGATATGTGCAAAGCCACAATCCCCAATGATGCCGCCCGAGTGGATTTCGCCATTTTTACCGGCGACCAGATTTATGTCGATGCCACGGCAGGACTGGCTGACCCCAAGCGCAGCGATGAACGTTTTGACGTGCCCTATGAAACTGCCCTGCATGCCGCTCCCATGCGACGCATCATGCGTGCAGTACCCGCCTACATGCTGCCGGACGATCATGAGATCACTGACAACTGGGAGCCGCAGCACCCCGATCGACGTGATGACACGCGCCGCAGCCTGGCGCGCCTGCGCGCGCAGGGGTTGAAGGCCTACTGGAAGTACCAGCGCATGGACGCGGTGGCAGCCGGCCACGACCCCTTCAGCCGGTCAGTGTCCTTCAATTTCAGCCACGGTTGTGCCGACTTTTACCTGCTGGACACCCGCTGCCTGCGTGAATATCGACGCGCCGGCGACAGTGCCAATACCGCAATGTTGTCAGAAGAGGAAATGAACAGGCTGACAACCTGGCTGGCTGGCAGCAAGGCACTGGTGAAGTTCGTCATCTCGCCTGCCATTCTTCTGCCACGAAGGCTGGGTGCGCTGAACCCGGGCGACGATCACGCCTCGCGTATCGATGCATGGGAGGGCTACCAGGGAAACCGGGATTCGCTACTCGCGTTCATCCTGAACAAACAAATTCAGAACGTGGTCTTCCTTTCGGGCGACGAGCATTTGTCATGTGTCGCCAGCGCCACCTTGTCCGTGGCCGGTGGCACTGCAGGCAAGGCGCCCGTCAAGATTGTCTCGCTGCATGCGTCGGGCCTCTACTCCCCTTTTCCTTTTGCGAACGCCAGGCCGGGAGATTTTGTACAGGGCACGGATCATTTCACCGCAGCAGGAATGACATGCACGATCAATGCACAGTTCAA
The DNA here is from genome assembly GCA_040385325.1 of Pseudomonadota bacterium. Classification (GTDB taxonomy): domain Bacteria; phylum Pseudomonadota; class Gammaproteobacteria; order Burkholderiales; family Burkholderiaceae_C; genus Polaromonas. The sequence goes on along the minus strand of JAZKHN010000156.1, from coordinate 2,935 downwards.
CCCTCCCGGCAGCGCTTTCGCACGCATCAGCGTCAACTCTGCCCATGGCAAGCCGCTGGTCTCGGCCGAGTTCACCATTGGCGGAGCCCGTGTGGTCTACGGCGATCTGTTTGCCGCCTTCCCAGCTTCGAACGCCTGAGTTCAGGCAGCCGGAAATGCGATCCCGAAAGCTGCGGCCCTGTAAACCGCTTCTGTACGGTTATTGACCTGCAATATCGCCAGCACCGCCATCACGTGCGACTTGACGGTCTGGTCCGATATGCCAAGTTCGCGTGCAATTACCTTGTTTGGCTTGCCCTGCACGACCTTCATCAACACCTCGTGCTGCCGGGGTGAGAGCTGAATTTTTTCTGCGGGTGCCGGCAATGCAGGCCCGACTTCAACAGGTGCCAAGGATCCTGGCGGCAGGTAAGTCTTGCCATCAAGAATCAGCTTCATTGCGTTAAAAAGCTCTGAGGTGCTGGACGACTTTGGTACAAAGCCCATGGCGCCGCGATGTATGCATTCCCGGATGCGCTGCGGGTTTTCTTCGCTCGACAGGATGACGATGGGGGTCGCCTCGTACGCCGCCCGGAGCCTGTCCAGTCCCTCGAAACCGGTGGCATCCGGCAAATGCAGATCCAGCAAAATCAAATCAAACGGCAGCGGATTTTCAGTGGCCTTCCCCACAGTGCTGGCCACACGCACTTCGGCCTCCGGCGCCAATTCCCGTATGAGAAAGCCCAAGCCGGCGGAGAACAACTGGTGGTCATCGACAAGCAGGATGTGCATGGGGAAATTTTGCACACTTTTTGATACAACTGTGAAGTATTTTGACGCCTTCTGCAGTCAAAATTACGATATGGTAAATAAATTATGATTAGTAAAATTTAACACCCAATGGCCAGCTACGACAATACGGCCAGCTTTTGGAAACCTGTATGTTGAACACCACCGCTACATCGTCCCTCCAGCCATCCGCAGCCGCGCTGCCTCCTCCCGCCGCCATCCAGCAGTTGCACCACTACGCCTACCGCGCGAAAGACGCTGAAGAAACCCGACACTTTTACGAAGACATTCTTGGATTGCCGCTGTACCACATCATCCAGAGCGACCATGTACCCAGCACCGGTGAGTACTGCCCCTACACCCACTTCTTTTTCCGCCTGCGGGACGGTTCCTTCATCGCGTTTTTTGACTTGGGTGATGACGTGGCTGCGCTGCCTTCGCCCAACACGCCAGCCTGGGTCAACCACATATCCTTCCGGGTCGATACCGTGGCTGACCTGGAGGCCATGAAGGCGCGGCTGGAAGCAGAGAATATTGAAGTGCTGGGCGTAACCGACCACCATGTGTTCAAGAGCATCTATTTCTTTGATCCCAATGGCATCAGGCTTGAGCTGACAGCCCAGCTTGCGGACGAAAACGAGATGAAAAAGGAAAGCCGGGTGGCCCACGCCCGGCTGGCGGAGTGGACGGCGCGCAAGCAGCAATGGCGCCAGGAGCGGGCAGAGGGCAAGGCCGCTGCAGCACTCAAACCACAGAAAAACGACAGGCCGGAGGTC
>JAZKHN010000156.1:0-1291 GCA_040385325.1 Pseudomonadota bacterium | reverse complement strand
GCCAATGCCGCCGTTGTCGGTATTCGCGTTACCGCTGTTGAAGGCTCCAGATCAGCCGAAAACCTGGGCATGAAACGCACCGGCTCCGGTGTGGTCATAGGCGCCGACGGCCTGGTGCTCACCATAGGCTACCTGATGCTGGAAGCCGAGCACATTGAAATCGTCACGCAGGACAACCGGGTGTTGCCCGCTACTGCTGTGGCTTATGACATCGCCACGGGTTTTGGTCTGGTACGCCCCCTGCTACCGCTGCGCGGCGTCGCTCCCGTCACCCTGGGCAGTGTGCGTGACCTGAAACCCGGCGAACCGCTGATGGCAGCGACGGGTGCCACCGGCGGCGCGAACGGCGACGACGCCGGTGTCAGCATGACGCAACTCGTCAATACCCGTGCCTTCTCGGGCACCTGGGAGTACCACCTGGACACGGCCATCTTCACCAGCCCGCCTGTTGCATCGAGCCGGGGCAACCACAGCGGTGCGCCGCTCTTTAACCACAAGGGCGAACTGGTGGGTGTGGGCTCCCTGCTGGTGATGGATGCAGCAGGTGAAAACCGCCGCAACCCCGGCAACATGTTTGTGCCAATAGACCTGCTCAAGCCCATACTGGCAGAAATGCGCCAGTCGGGCACCAGCAGACAGAGCCGCAGGCCATGGCTGGGCCTGACATCCAGCGACCGCGAGGGCAAGGTGCAGATCGTGCGCGTGAGTGCAGACAGCCCTGCTGAAACAGCCGGTCTGATGCCAGGCGTGGTTGTGCTGGCCGTCGATGGCGACCAGGTCACCACACTTGAAGGCTTTTACAAAAAGGTCTGGGCACGCACCGCGCCCAATGAACCTGTCAAGCTCACAATCATGCAGGGCAGTGAAGTCAAGACCATCGTGCTGACACCGCAGGACCGGATGCTGACGCTGAAAAAGCCCGCAGGGATCTGAGCGGCGGGCGCTCGCGCCCATAACCGCAGGCCCGCGGGGGTGCGGCCAGTCGAATAAAATCAGGGGTTCGATTCACCCACGCGGCATCTGTCCAGATGCCGCTTTTCATTGCCCCCATGACTGAAGCCGCAAAACCCACGACCGCAAACCCCGCACACGAGGCCGCGAAGGTCGTCGTACCCACGCCAGGGCTGGACGCACTGGCCAAGTCATTTGCGCCCACCGAGATTGAACGCCAGTGGGGCCCGCTCTGGGAGCAAAGCGGTCAGTACGAACCCACCCTAGACGCAGCAAAACCCTCGTTTTCCATCCAGCTGCCGCCCCCCAATGTGACGGGCACGCTGCACATGGGCCATGC
>JAZKHN010000155.1:0-3551 GCA_040385325.1 Pseudomonadota bacterium | reverse complement strand
CCGGAACATGCCACAGCGCGCCGTGTTCAAGCTCCCCGGAGGCGCCGATGACCGCGCCCTTGCCATAACCTTCAATGCGTTCGGCTGGTACATCCATCGCAGCGCGCAGCTTTTCGGCCATGTCTATGCCCACGGGCTGCAATGCGTCCATCATGGGCAGGATGTCGGGTTCATAACGGCCGGCAAAAGGGTTGGTCATGACCAGGCCTATTGCCCCACGAATGAGCGGTACGTCAGCGACCGGTCCGAATTCGTGCCGAATCTGCTCAACGTGGGTAAATATGCGCCTGATTTCAATCATGTCCCGAGTCCATCTGTTTTGTTAAGCAAATACTGAACCAGTTTGCTGTCTGACCTCTGAAAACTTCAGTATTTCTGCATTGTCTGGCTGGCTTGTCCGCACCTGGCCCTGACACACCAGAACCGATGACCATATCAGGCCTCGGGTTCGCAGTTCTTCGGCCTTGGCCCAGCCTGCTGCAAGCGCCATTTGTATCTTCTTTAGAGCCAGCGGTGCGACATCTACCGTAACAGGAAGTTCGCCCAGATCGGAGTCATCTTTCACGTCGCAGGCGGGCCTCCTTGTGATGCCTGGGTCATTCACGTTCACAGCGTTGGCGATGATGCTGGCGGCGGCGTCGGCCCCGGAAGCAGTGCGTGCCAGAACAGTGACGCTATCCGCAATGCCCAGCGAAAAACTGCGGCCGCGCCAGCCACTGGTGGCAACGCCGCGCACGGGCATGGCGCTTGAGATCTCAAACTGCCCGTCGGTGCTGATGCCGGCCAGAATCGAGCGGGCATCCAGATTTTTAAGGTCTGCGTACAGGCCGACGCGCAAGGTCTGGCCGGGTACGAGGTGCAGGGCAATGTCGCCACCATTGTTGACCCATGCACTGCGTATGCCGTCAATGGCATAACAGGCGATGAGTTCTTCGGCAACAGACCCGGCGACGGCGGCCATGGGGGTGATGAAGGTGGTGCTGTGAGGCTGGCAGGCTTGCCACATGCAGCGTGCAACAACACCGTGCAAGGGGCAGGGCCCGTTCACCGCTTGCTTTAGCTGTCCCAGCTCACTGACCAGTTCATCAAGAATGCTGGTGAAACGTGCCCATGCTCGTGCGTGTCCGGCCTCGATTGCATCAGGCCGGCCTTTGGCGCCAATCACGATGTCGATCGGCCCATGCTGGAAATGCCAGCGGCCTTCATCGAGTTGCATGCGTTGGGCTGTCATGCTGCTTCTTTAACCCAGCAGGGGTGGGCGCGCAATTGGCCACGGGTTGACGGCGGGCAATGCTGCCCACACCATGGACCGCGGCGCACCTTCGTTGTGCCAGGCTCCACGCCTGAGTGCATCTTCCAGCGTACGTACGTACTCCATATGTCCGCCGAGTGCGCGGTAGTCATCAAGCTTCATGCTGAATTCAATCGGTGCAACGATGGCGGGTGTGGGAACGGTACCGAAGCTTTTGTCCGGCATGCGCATGACATCAACCATCACCGTGATGCCGCCGCCAGGCCAGACATAGGCTGGCGCGCCGCCGCAGGTCACATTGACAAGCGCCTCCTTGATGGCGCGGGTGAGAAGCACGGGGTTTTCAGTGACGCCAGCACGCAGGCTGCCACCCGCCCCGCCGAGGAACAACACGGTGCAAAGGGAGGGCTCGCAGTTTTCGCCGATGCGCCCGACAATTGCCCGAACCGCGTCAGGCATCTCCTGTTCAACCGGCTGCAGATCATCGTTGAGTACATACCAGCTTGCGTGCTCACCCGTGGTGGATGTCATGAGCAGGCGCATACCCGGGCGTGCGGTTTGTGCATCCCAACTCTCGATGATGGACAGCGGGTCTTCAATGTCGGTGCCGCCCCAGCCGATGCCAGGGTTGGCCACCTGAAAGTAACGGCCTGGTGTGGATTTGCGGCCGCGCATTTTTATGCCTGATGGCTGCATGTCGAGGCAGCGCCCCGCCTGGTGCTCGGTCAGCACGCCAGTAATGTGGTCATCCACAACCACAACTTCGTCAAGCTTGTCGAAAAGCTGTTTTGCAAAAATGCCAATCGTGGCTGAGCCGCAGCCTACACGCATGCGCTGCTCCTCGACGCCGTTAACGATGGGCGCGCGACCCGCCTGGACCACGACCTGCGCGCCGCCGTCAATGGTCAATTCGACGGCTTCCTTGTTGCCGAGGGCTTCCATCATCGTCACGGTGACACGACCTTCCTTCTTGCTGCCGCCTGTGAGGTGATGCACACCGCCCAGCGACAGCATTTGCGAGCCATATTCCGCAGTCGTCACATGGCCGACCACCTCACCCTTGCACCGCACATTGGCCTGCTCTGCACCGAGGAAACGGTCCGTGTCTATTTTCACTTTCAGGCTGCAATAGCTGAAGATGCCCTCGGTAACTACAGTGACCATGTCAACGCCGGCGGCTTTGGATGAGACGATGAAGGGGGCGGGCTTGTAGTCGGGGTAGGTCGTGGATGAGCCTACACCTGTGACAAATACCTCATCTGCCAGCACCAGGTCGCCATTCCATTGTGCGGGCATGCTTTCTTCTTCGCCATTCACGCGGCTGGCAAAAGGGATCACAGGGGCTTCACCTGTATCAAGCGTACGGCGAAGCAGAACGACGGGATCTACCCGCACCAGTGTGCCGCCCTGATTGGCATAGCGGTCGCAGGCACCGCTGCGTCCGTCGGATATCTGGCACAGCACCGGGCAGGCGTTGCATTCGATTTTCTCGCCAGCCATGCGTTCATTGCGTGGCCGGGCGCGTTCCATGACCTGAACCAGCGCGGAGCCGTCCATGCCTGGTAAACCGTCAGTCTTGGTGTGTTCGGTCATCGTGGTTACTTTCGCATCTGCAGTGCCGGGCACATTTCTTGTGTAGCATCTACTTAATTTTGATGTTGTGTTTGCTACATTTAAATTCAATGTAGCGCATCCTGATTTGACGCGCAACAGTTTTTTGCCTGATATCAGGGTTTTCATAAAATGTTGTGAGTGCTACATTTAAATGTTGCGTTCACTACATTTGTGTGGCACATTGACCTTGATCAGCAGCACGCTTTGTCTGTATTTTCTGCAAAAAACCATGACCCATGTAGTAACTGATGCCTGCATCAAATGCAAATATACCGACTGCGTTGATGTTTGCCCGGTCGATTGTTTCAAGGAAGGCCCCGACTTCCTGGTGATTGACCCCGACGAGTGCATTGACTGCGCGGTGTGTATTCCGGAGTGCCCGGTCAACGCCATTTACGCTGACACCGATACGCCGGAGCCGTTCAGGAATTTTCTCGAAATCAACGCGCGCCTTGCGCCGCTCTGGCCAACCATCACAAAACGTGTGCCCCCTCTCGCCACAGCAGAGAAATGGAAAGACAGGACCGACAAGCTCGCAAGCCTTGATTTTGAGGCTGAGAGACCCGTCAGCCTGCAATAGTCGCTTGCCGACGAACACTCCCCCATACACATCAACCTTACCTCAACAACACCATGAGTGCTTTCAACGAAGAACGCGTGCTGAGCGTCCACCACTGGACCGACA
>JAZKHN010000154.1:1220-2364 GCA_040385325.1 Pseudomonadota bacterium | reverse complement strand
AGCCCGGCAATGATGCGCAGCAAGGTGGTCTTGCCGCAGCCCGAGGGGCCCAGCAGCGCGACCAGTTCACCGGAATGGATGTCAAGGCTGACGTCACCCAGCGCCTGGAAGTTGCCAAAGTTTTTACTGACGTTGCGTATTTCTATGCTCATGGTGTTTTTCCTGATTCTTCTTTAGCGGGCTGCGGCAGCAGTTGCGGTGGCACGTGGCTGCTCGGGCGGCAGGTCTGCAGCCGCCTTCATGTCCTGCTCATGGCGCCATTCGGCGACCGACTTGATGACCAGCGTGACCAGCGCAAGAATGGCCAGCAACGACGCAACGGCAAAGGCCGCGACGGACTGGTATTCGTTGTACAAAATCTCGACATGCAGCGGCAAGGTGTTGGTCTGCCCGCGGATGTGGCCTGACACGACAGAAACTGCGCCAAACTCGCCCATGGCCCGTGCATTACACAGAATCACACCGTAAATCAGGCCCCACTTGATGTTGGGCAGGGTCACATGCCAGAAGGTTTGCCAGCCTGTGGCCCCCAGAACAATAGCGGCCTGCTCTTCGTCGTTGCCCTGCGCCTGCATCAGGGGAATCAGCTCACGCGCGATGAAGGGAAAGGTCACAAACACCGTCGCCAGCACAATGCCGGGCACGGCAAAAATGATCTTGATGTCATTGGCCAGCAGCCACGGGCCAAACCAGCCCTGTGCACCAAAGACCAGCACATACATCAGGCCGGCCACCACGGGCGATACCGAGAACGGCAGGTCGACCAGTGTCGTCAGCACGGATTTGCCACGAAATTCGTACTTGGCAATCGCCCAGGCTGCAGCCACACCAAACACCAGGTTCAGCGGGACTGAAATCGCCGCAGCAATCAGTGTCAGCTTGATGGCCGACCAGGCGTCGGGTTCTTTCAGGGCTTCAAGGTAAGCGCCGAGGCCTTTGCGCAGTGCTTCGGTGAAAACAGCGGCCAGAGGCAGGATGAGGAAGAGCACGACAAAAAGAAGTGCGATACCCGTCAGGGTGTAGCGCACCCACGGCGCTTCGGTCGTACTGATAGTTTCGCGTCTATTGGAGTTCAGGCCACTCATGCTGCGGCTCCCGTAGTGCGGCGCTGCCAGGCTTGCAAGCCGTTGATCACCAGCAGCAG
>JAZKHN010000154.1:0-1120 GCA_040385325.1 Pseudomonadota bacterium | reverse complement strand
GCCAGCTTGATGCCCATAGGCTCGAGGTACTGGCCTATCCAGCCATTGCCCGCCAGAATTGCCGTCAGTGAAATGCCGGCGACGGCGGTGGGCAAGGCAAAAGGCAAATCGACCAGCGCATCGACAATCTTTTTACCCGGAAACCTGTAGCGCACCAGCACCCAGGCCAGCAGCAAACCGAACACCAGGTTGACCAGCGCCGCAAAAAATGAAGCGCCGAAAGTCAGGCGGTAAGAGGCCATGACACGTGGCGATGTCACTGCCATCCAGAACTGGTCAAGCGTGAGCGTGAAAGTCTTGAAGAACAGGGCAGAAATCGGGACCAGCACAATCAGGCTGAGGTAAAAAACCGTATAGCCCAGGGTCAGCCGGAAACCAGGCAGGACCCGTTTGGCCGCCCGTTTTTTTCCCGCAGGCTGACCCGGCACCACCGCCAACGGCGGTGCAACAGCAGACAAGGAACTCATGACTTACTTGACGGTGTAGATCTTGTCGAACTGGCCACCGTCATTGAAGTGGACTTTTTGCGCCTCACCCAGCGAGCCAAACAACTCCTGCACCGTGAAAAGCTGCAGTGGCTTGAAAGTCGTGGCGTATTTCTTCAGCACGGCGGGTGAACGTGGGCGCAGTGCATGGCGTGCAGCAATCTCCTGGCCTTCGTCTGAATACAGGTAGTCAAGATAGGCCTTGGCCAGTTCAGCCGTGCCTTTTTTGTTGACGGTGCGCTCGACAACGGCCACGGGGTTCTCGGCCACGATGCTGATCGACGGATAGATTGCATCCACCTTGCCTTCGCCAAACTCCTTGTTGACCGACAGCACTTCCGACTCAAACGTGATCAGCACGTCACCGATATTGCGCTGCAGAAAAACCGTGGTCGCATCGCGGCCACCCTTGCCCAGCACCGGCACATTCTTGTAGAGCTTGCTGACGAACTCGGCCGCCTGCACATCTGTGGCGCCCTTCTTCTTCGCGTAGCCCCAGGCTGCCAAATAGGCATAACGGCCGTTGCCGCCGGTCTTGGGATTGACGACGATGACCTGTATGCCTGGCTTGATCAGGTCATCCCAGTCCTTGATGCCCTTGGGGTTGCCGTTGCGCACCAGGAACAGCATGGTGG
>JAZKHN010000153.1:0-1633 GCA_040385325.1 Pseudomonadota bacterium | reverse complement strand
TGCTCACCGGGCGCTTCGAGCAAAAGGCCGGCGCTGTTGACATGAGCGCAGTCATGCGCGAGATCGACGACGCGCGCGCCGAAGAGGCTGCACGTCTGGTGCGCATGCAGTCGCCAGGCTAATAGCAGACGCTGCGCAAACTGGTGGCAGACCCTGCATCAGGGTTTGTGCGGAGGCGAGCTATGACCGTGCAGCCCTTGTTGATTCGTGGCAACATTGACCGGTGCCAAGGCCATGCACTGCTGCATGCGCTGGCCGTCCATCTGTCAATTGAACCAGTCGAATCCAAGGAAACCCATGACCGCAAGCTCCAAAGCCATACGTATAGACAAACACGGTGGCCCTGAAGAACTCAAGCTGGTGGACGTCAGCGTCGGCGAGCCCGGCCCCGGCCAGATCCGCATCCGCCACAAGGCCGTTGGCCTGAACTTCATTGACATCTACCAGCGCAGCGGCCTTTACCAGTTTCCCATGCCGCTACAGCTTGGCATGGAAGCCTCGGGCATCGTCGAGGCGGTTGGCGAAGGTGTCACGCACCTGAAGGTGGGCGACCGCGCTGCCTACGCCAGCACGCCGCCAGGAAGTTATTGCGAACTGCGCGTCATGCCTGCAATGTGCGTCTGCAAGCTGCCCGATGCCATCTCGTTCGAAACCGGCGCCGCCATGATGCTCAAGGGCCTCACTGCCCAATACCTGCTGCGCCGTTCGCTGCCGCAGGGCGGACTGCAGGCGGGTGACTTTGTGCTGTTTCATGCCGCTGCCGGTGGCGTGGGCCTGATCGCCTGCCAGTGGGCAAAAGCCTTGGGACTGCAGCTGATAGGCACGGCGGGCTCTGACGCGAAGTGTGCGCTTGCCAAAGCCAACGGTGCTGCGCATGTCATCAACTACAGCACTGAAGATTTTGCGGCACGGGTCAAGGAAATTACAGGCGGCAAGGGCGTCAAGGTGGTGTACGACTCGGTCGGCAAGGACACCTTTGACAAGTCGCTCGACTGCCTGAGGCCCTTCGGCTTGATGGTGAGCTTCGGCAACGCATCGGGCCCGGTTGCACCGTTTTCCCCCGGCATCCTTGCGCCCAAGGGTTCGCTGTACGTCACGCGCCAGACGCTCTTCACGCACATCAGCAGCCGTGAAGTGACGCAGGAGATGGCAGACGACCTGTTTGCCATGGTCACCAGCGGCAAGATCAGGATTCATATCGACCAGCAGTTTGCGCTGGCCGATGTTGCCGAGGCGCACCGCTCGCTGGAAGCGCGCAAGACCACGGGCTGCACCATCCTGACGCTGTGAGCTTCATGGCTGCGCCGCCGGCATTTGATCAAGCGTGGCTCAAGGCGCTGCGCACGCGCGCCGTCATGCAGCCGCTGCGACCCCGCGTGCCGCTTTGGGCTGGCGAGTCGGTTATCGGCTCGGTCGAGCCCGCATTGCTCAATGACAAGGCCCTGCACGAAATGCTCGATGTCGTCGAGCCCCTGCTGCAGCAGGAACAACCGGCCGAGCTGGGCTGGCGCCTGCTCGGCAACGTCACCGCCAGCCTCAACCAGCTTGCCCGTGCGCTTTATGGCGCGGGGCTGGCCGGTGAGTGGCGAAGTGAACAGCTTGCCGTGCATGACCAGTTTGACCACCTCAAGGG
>JAZKHN010000152.1:0-2363 GCA_040385325.1 Pseudomonadota bacterium | reverse complement strand
GCGTTCGCGGCTGAATGCGTCGATCTCAAGACCTTCGACCAGCTTGTATTCGCCGTTTTCGCAGGTCACAGGGAAACCGAACATGACATCCTTTGGAATGTCGTACTGGCCATCCGAAGGAATGCCCATCGTGACCCACTTGCCATTGGTGCCCAGCGCCCAGTCGCGCATGTGGTCGATAGCGGCGTTCGCGGCGGAAGCAGCCGAAGACAGGCCACGCGCTTCAATGATGGCCGCGCCGCGCTTGCCCACGGTCGGCAGGAAGGTATTGGCGTTCCATTCCTGGTCGTTGATCATCTTGGCTACGCTTTCGCCGTTGATGGTGGCGAAGCGGTAGTCGGCGTACATTGTGGGGGAATGGTTGCCCCAGACGGTGAGTTTTTCAATGTCGGCTACAGCTTTGCCGGTCTTGGCAGCGATCTGGCTGGCCGCGCGGTTATGGTCCAGGCGCAGCATGGCGGTGAAGTTCTTGCGTGGCAGGTCTGGCGCGCTCTTCATGGCGATGTAGGCATTGGTGTTGGCAGGGTTGCCGACTACCAGCACCTTGACGTTGCGGCTGGCAACAGCGTTGAGGGCCTTGCCCTGCGCAGTGAAGATGGCGCCGTTGACGGCCAGCAGCTCTGCACGCTCCATGCCGGGGCCGCGGGGACGCGAACCAACCAGCAATGCGTAATCGGCATCCTTGAATGCGGTCATTGGGTCGCTGTGGGCTTCCATGCCGACCAGCAACGGGAAAGCGCAGTCGTCAAGTTCCATCATCACGCCCTTGAGCGCTTTTTGTGGGCCTTCAACCGGCACTTCAAGCAACTGAAGGATCACGGGCTGGTCCTTGCCCAGCATTTCGCCGGAGGCAATGCGGAACAGCAGTGCGTAACCGATTTGGCCAGCTGCACCGGTAACAGCAACGCGGACGGGTTTCTTGCTCATGATTGAAGGACTTTCAAGTTGGTTAGATTGGAAATCTGGGGGATTCGGGATGTGAAATGCGGCGTTTGACATGTAGCTACACGGCAGCCGGAGCGCTTGTTCAGCGGCGGATTTTACGCCTGAAAAAGGGTCAACGTCAATTTGTCTTATGTCTTATATAAGATATGATTGACAGACATTTCCAGATAAAACCATGGCCGCCGTTCCACCCTTTCCGACCGCGCCTTCTGCCGATGATTTTGCAGGGGCAACGCCTGCATTCAGCCCGCTGTATCAGCAGATCAAGGGGCTGATATTGCAAAGCCTGCAGTCTGGTGAATGGAAACCCGGCGAGGCCATCCCCTCGGAGATGGATCTGGCGGCGCGTTACCGCGTCAGCCAGGGTACCGTGCGCAAGGCGATTGATGAACTCGCCACTGACAACCTCGTCGTGCGCCGACAGGGAAAGGGCACTTTTGTCGCCACACACGCCGAGCAGACTGTCCAGTTCCGCTTTCTCAAGCTGGTACCCGACAGTGGCACACCCGGCAGCGAAGGCCCCGCACAGCGCGAGATCATCGACTGCCGCCGCCTGCGCGCCCCTGCCGACATTGCGCGCGCGCTGGCCCTGCGCAGCGGTGACTCTGTTCTGCAGGCACGCCGCGTACTCAGCTTTGCGGGAACACCGACGATTCTCGAAGACATCTGGCTGCCAGCCGCGCCCTTCAAGGGCCTGACGGCCGAACGCCTGGCCAACTATCACGGCCCCATGTACGCACTCTTTGAAACCGAGTTCAACGTACGCATGGTGAGAGCCGAAGAGAAAATTCGCGCAGAACCGGCAACCGATGGACGCGAGTTGCTGCTGAAGGTCGCGTACGGCGCACCCCTTCTCAGCGTTGAGCGCATTGCCTACACCTACCAGGATGTGCCGATGGAGCTGCGTCGCGGTTACTACCGCACCGACACGCACCACTATCACAACACGCTGAACTGAGCACAGACGGTGGCAGGGTTCAAGGGCAACAAGGCAACCTTGCCCAGCAAGACCTGCATCGCCTGCGGGCGCGAGATGGTGTGGCGCAAGAGCTGGGCAAAGAGTTGGGACGAGGTCAAATACTGCTCCGATGCCTGCCGTGCAGGCAAGAACAACACCCAAAAATCCGGACATCCCAAGGCGTCCTGAAAGTCCGCCTCAGCAACCGGGTCAACGAGCAAACAGACAAATACCAAGCAGTCACAAATTAGAATCATTGGTATGAGACCGGAGCCATGTCGCAACCTCATTTTTGTTCTGGGCGATCAGCTGGATGAGGATTCATCAGCCTTTGTCGGCCTCGATACGACTCAGGATGTCGTACTGATGGTTGAAGCGACCGAAGAATCAACACATGTCTGGTCTCACAAGGCACGCACCACACTGTTCCTGTCGGCCATGCGTCATTTTGCGCAAGACC
>JAZKHN010000151.1:0-8701 GCA_040385325.1 Pseudomonadota bacterium | reverse complement strand
TACCAGCCGCTGCTGGCCTTCAGCCTGCTGGCGGTGGCGGGACTTTTGATCAAGCCGGCGCAGGACGTGATGCTCAACCTGTTCGCCAAGAAGACCACCGCGGTCATGACCAATGTGCCCGGCCCGCGTGAAAAGCTCAAGTTCTGCGGCGCAACACTGGAGCAAAGCATGTTCTGGGTCCCGCAGTCCGGCGATGTGGGCCTGGGCGTTTCGATTCTGAGCTACGGCGGCGGTGTGCAGTTTGGTGTCATCACCGACAGCACGCTGTGCCCGGAACCGCAACGCATCATCGATGAGTTTGTGCCCGAGTTCGCCAAGCTCTCCATCGTGACGCTGATGCTGCCCTGGGGGAGTGAATAGCTCACCCCTGTTGAGGCTCACTTCGTGTAGCCTCCTCTCCCCTTGCAGGGGACGGCGCCTGCGGCCTGGCGAAGCCAGTTCCGCGGCCCCTGCTGGAAAGGATACAAGTGTGCTGCGCCTCGCAGCTACTAGACCGCAAAACGGCGTGAGGCGATTTCCAGCAGCCCGTCAAAGATCAGGCTTTCGACCAGCTCTACCTTGACGGACATGCTGGGTGCCATCTTCCAGCCGGCACCGCCGGTCATGATGCATTCAGGTGCTTCGCCGCAATGGGTGGTGAGGTTTTCAACCATGCGCTGAACAGCACCCGAAATGGCAAAAGTGCCGCCGCTGGTCAGCGCGTCACTGGTGTTGGTTGGAAAGTCGCACACCTCGCCAGTCGGCACGTGCAGGCCGGCAGTTCCCGACTCAAGCGCACGCAACATGATGCCGTGGCCCGGCAGGATGATGCCGCCCAGGAACTTTCCCGTCGCGTCAATCGCCTCGACGGTTACAGCCGTTCCCACCATCACGACGATGCAGGGCTTGTTGATGCCGCGTCTCAGCAGACGGTGACGTGCGCCAATCATGGCAACCCAGCGGTCTGCACCCAGGCGTGCGGGGTGGTCGTAGCCATTGGTGAGACCTGCTTCCTGAGGGCTCGATACCACCCAGCGGGGTGCCACATCCCAGAGTTCAATCTGCTCGGCTACGCGCCGCTTGATGGCATCACCGGCCACAATGCAGCCAAGTATTTTGGATGGCGCAGCAATCGTGCGCCACTCCTCTTCGGCCAGCTTGTCGATGTTTTCAAGAAACACGGCACCATGCGCCAGAGGTTTTGCGCCAGCTGTGACGGAGTCGTACTGGGCCCACTTCAGCCGGGTGTTGCCCACATCAAGCGCTAAAAAGGTCATGGGGCTGCATTATGAACAGGTTTGCAGGGCGTACCCCGCTTTTGCACGATGCAAGGCTAGAGGTTTTCCAGTAGGTCTTTTTGCTTTCAGCCAGCTCGTCAGTTCTGCTTCCACGGCAGGCCCTGCTTGCGCCAGCCGCCCCTGTTGCCGCGCTGTCCGCCGGCGTCAGGGTCACCTTCGAACCCCTCCAGAATGTTGTAGGCGGACAGGCCCAGCGCCGCAGCACATTTGGCGGCGGCCACCGACCGCACACCACTCCGGCACAAAAGCACCACCTTCTTGCCCTCGGGTACTGCGGCCTTGAGGCTTTCTTCGAACGCCATGTTCATGGTCATGCCGGGCCATTGCTTCCAGGCGACCGCGATGGCTCCAGGCACATAGCCCACCCATTCACGCTCGGCATCGCTGCGCACATCGACAAGTACCGCAGCGCCGGACTGCACCCATTCGTATGCAAGCTGCGGCGTGATGTCGCCGGCGTAGCCGTCTGCGGGCTGGACGCCACCAGGTACTGGTGTGTTCATGGTTTCTCCTGAATGATTAAAAGCTTCCGGCAAGTTTAGGACTTTCGCAAAAACACCCTGGCAGTACATGACAAGGCATGGAAGTACGGGGCCCATGCAAAATGGAACATCTGCAAAATCAGGAGCAACAACCATGGCGTCCGAAAAAAAATCAGGCAAGACATCAGCCAAATCACCTGAACCAGGCGCGCAGCCATCATCGGTCGATGAGCCTTTAAAAGCCATCGTGAAGTCCATGGACAAACTCCTGGTGCCATGGCAGCCGGGGACTGGAACCAAAGCGAAGACCCAAAAGGGCAACGCTTTCAGACTCGACAAACTTGACCCATCGGCAAAACCACTTTCTACAGGTGACAAGCTCACAGACAAAACAGCCATCGATGCGCTGGCCACCGAGCTTGACGGCTTGCAAAACCTCTTTTACGCAGACAGGCGATTCAAGCTGCTGGTCATCCTGCAGGGAACCGACACCTCGGGCAAGGACGGCACCTTGCGCGGCGTCTTCAGCCGCATGAGCCCGCTGGGCGTACACACCTTGGGCTGGAAAGCACCTACCGAACACGAACGGGCGCACGACTACCTGTGGCGCATTCACCAGCAGATGCCGGCCGCGGGAGAAATGATGGTGTTCAACCGCAGCCACTACGAGGATGTGCTGGTCCCACCGGTCAATGGCTGGATAACGCCCGAACAGACCGCCCAGCGTTATGCGCACATCAATGATTTTGAACGCATGCTCACAGAAACCGGTACGGTCATCCTGAAGTTCATGCTTCATATCGGCTTCGAAGAGCAGCGTGAGAGGCTTCAGGAGCGCATCGACGATGCCACCAAAAACTGGAAATTCAGCATGGGCGACCTTGATGCACGCAAACAGTGGGAGACCTATCAGCAGGCCTATGAAGACCTGCTGAACGCGACGAGCACAACCTGGGCACCCTGGACGGTGGTGCCTGCAAACTCAAAAACACACCGCAACCTGATGGTGGCGTTGTTGCTGCGCCAGGCGCTGCAAAAACTCGGGCTTCGTTACCCGCCGCCCGACCCTGCGCTCAAGGGCCTGAAAGTCAGCTGAGCCGCTTGCGGTGTCAGACAGGCGCTGCAGCACCCAAGGGTAATTCTGATTGCCCCATCGGTAAAAACCCTCTGTGTCAGGCCACAGGAATGTCAAATGATGTGTGCTCTTACGGTTAAAAACTACACACAGGAGACAAGCATGATCGAGAACAAGAGCCCACGCCGGCGCGGATTGCTCAAGGGCGCCGCCGTTGCAGCGGGCGCCATGTCGGCACCCATGATTGCGACAGCGCAGACCACGTCGCTGCGCTTTCAGAGCACCTGGCCTGCCAAGGACATCTTCCACGAATACGCCAACGATTTCGCCAAGAAGGTCAACGACATGGCGGGCGGCAAACTCAAGATTGAAGTACTGCCTGCTGGCGCTGTAGTGCCTGCGTTCCAGCTGCTTGAAGCCGTCAACAAGGGCACGCTCGATGGCGGCCATGGTGTGGTGGCCTACCACTACGGCAAGAACTCGGCGCTGGCACTGTGGGGTTCAGGTCCGGGCTACGGCATGGATGCCAACATGGTCCTGTCGTGGCACAACTATGGTGGCGGCAAGGTACTGCTCGAAGAAATCTACAAGTCCATCAACATGGACGTGGTGTCATATCTTTATGGCCCCATGACAACCCAGCCGCTGGGCTGGTTCAAAAAACCCGTGGCCAAGGTCGAGGACATGAAGGGCCTGAAGTTCCGCACCGTCGGCCTGGCCGTTGACATGTTCACACTGATGGGCACAGCGGTGAACCCGCTGCCCGGCGGCGAGATCGTGCCTGCGCTCGACCGCGGCCTGATCGATGCAGCAGAATTCAACAACGCATCGAGCGACCGGGTACTGGGCTTCCCCGATGTGGTCAAGAACTGCATGCTGCAAAGCTTTCACCAGAGCGGTGAGCAGTTTGAGATCCTGTTCAACAAGGGCAAACTCAATGCCCTGGCACCAGAGCTGCGCTCCATCATCGACTACGCCGTTCAGGCAGCGAGCGCCGACATGAGCTGGAAGGCCATTGACCGCAACTCCAAAGACTATGAGGAGATGAAGAAGCAGGGCGTCAAGTTCTACAAGACACCAGACGCCGTGCTGCGTGCACAGCTGGCTGCGTGGGATGCGACCATTGCCAAAAAGGCCGGCGAGAACCCGCTCTTCAAGAAGGTGCTCGATTCCCAGCGCGCCTTTGCACAGCGCACCGGCCAGTGGCACAACGACTACACCGTTGATTTCAAGATGGCCTACAACCACTACTTCAACCGCAAGAAGGCCTGAGCACCTGCATTGATGTGAGCTGGTCGCCAGCCATCCAGTTTCTGGGTGGCTGGTTTTGTTTTCGGGTAGCCCGCTTTGGGCAACAGGTGCTTCATGACAGTGCAAAAAATTCTTCACACGGCCGACCAGATCAGTACATGGGTGGGCAAGGCCGCTGCCTGGCTCATCGTGGCGCTGATGCTTCTTGTGTGTGCCGAGGTGTTCAAACGCTATGCGCTGAACGCGCCGACCGCCTGGATCTACGACGCCAACAACATGCTCTACGGCACGCTCTTCATGCTGGGCGGCGCCTACACGCTGGCCCATGACGGGCATGTGCGCGGTGACTTTTTCTACGGCAGCATGAAGCCCCGCACGCAAGCCAGGCTGGACTTTGTGCTTTACCTGGTATTTTTCATTCCCGGCATTGCCGCACTGACCTGGGCCGGCTGGACCTACTTTCAGGATTCGCTCGCCATCCATGAACAGACCTTCAACGCCGAACCCATACCGGTGTACCCGTTCAAGTTTGTGATCCCGGTGGCCGGGGCCATTGTGCTGATGCAGGGCCTGTCTGAAATGCTGCGCTGCCTGGTGTGCATGCGTACAGGGGTGTGGACACCGCGCCTGAAAGACGCACAGGAATCTGACGTCGTGGCCCAGCAACTGGCTGGCAGCGAGTTCGTCGACGACGAAGCGCGGCAACTGGCCATCCGTCAATCAGAAAGCCTCAAATCATGAGCAACGCCGCACTCGGCATGACAATGCTCTGCCTCATCGTGGTTGTGATCATGATGGGTTTTCCGACGGCGTTCACCCTGATGGGACTGGGCATGCTGTTCGGCTACGTCGCGTTTTACGACCCCGCCACGCCCTGGCTCGACAACAGGATCTTCGACCTGATGGTGCAGCGCGCTTTCGGTGCCATGACCAACGAGACGCTTTTATCGATACCGCTGTTTGTATTGATGGGCTACATCATGGAACGCGGCGCACTGGTGGACAAGATGTTCCACAGCGTGCAACTCGCCTTCCGCAGCGTGCCCGGCTCGCTCGCAGTAACCACACTGATCATCTGCACCTTCTGGGGCATTGCAAGCGGGCTGGTCGGCGCGGTGGTGGTGCTGATGGGCGTGATTGCCATGCGTCCCATGCTCAACGCCGGCTATGACACGCGGCTGGCTGCGGGCGTGATCACCGCTGGCGGCACGCTGGGCATTCTGATACCCCCGTCGGTGATGATCATCGTCTACGCTGCAGTGGCAGGCCAGTCCGTCGTCAAGCTGTATGCCGCGGCAATGTTTCCCGGCTTCTTCCTTGCACTGCTTTATCTGGTTTACATCATTGCCTGGGTGCTGATCAATCCCAAGGTTGCGCCAAAACTCCCGCCGGAGCAGCAACGCGTCCACGTGCCGCCCTGGCTGGCGCATGTTTCCTCGACCTACTCGCCACGCATGCTGCCCGCGCTGGCCATGGCAGTCGCATCACCGGGCAGGGCGATGCAAGACCGGACTGCAGACAAGGCCATCACGCGCGGCCTGCTGCTGCGCAGCCTGTCAACCGCACTGGTGCCCATCGCCCTGGCAGTTGTCACGCTCGGCGCGGTGTGGTGGTATGTCGTGATCCACTCGCAGGAAGACAACAACGCCAGCAGCACGGCCCAGGTCAGCCTGCAGGCCAGGACCGGCATTGCCCCCGGTGCGGTGACCACAGCGCCCGCCTCCGCCGGCAGCGGCGTACAGGAGCCACCTGCCAGTGGTGTGCAGGAGCCTTCAACGACCGCAGGACTGCAGGAGCCGCCCGCTGAATCCGGGCTCAGCGAGCCACCTTCGTCTGACAGCGGGCTTCAGGCCCCGCCAGGCTCAGGCGATGTGCAGGAGCCCGCCGCAGCCCAGGCCGCGAACGAGCCCATGCAACAGCTGGGTGATCCTTCACAAAAAGCCCCACCTGGTGCCGCAGTGCCAGAAGCCTTCTACACCGGCTTCTGGATAGCCTGCGCACTCGCCCTGGTGTTGCTGGTCTGGTACTACTTGCGCTTTGACGCAGAGCAGTTTGAAATCCTGCGCATGCTGACCTCGTCTGTCATGCCGCTGGCCATCCTGACCTTTATGGTGCTGGCGGTGATTTTGTTCGGCATCACCACCGCGACAGAGTCGGCTGCGGTTGGCGCGGCGGGTGCCTTCCTGATGGCCTGGCACGCGGGCACGCTGAATTTCCAGCGCATCAAGGAAGCCGTTTTCCTGACGGCCAAAACCACCTCCATGGTGTGCTGGCTGTTTGTAGGCTCTGCCCTGTTCTCGGCCGTGTTTGCCTTGTTGGGCGGGCAGCGTGTGGTTGAAGAGTGGGTGCTGTCGATGAACCTCACGCCGCTGCAGTTTTTGCTGCTGTCGCAGGCCATCATCTTCATACTTGGCTGGCCACTGGAATGGACTGAAATCATCGTGATTTTTGTGCCCATCTTTTTGCCTCTGCTGGCGCATTTCCAGATCGACCCCATCCTCTGGGGCGTGCTGGTCTTTGTCAACCTGCAGGCTGCCTTCCTCTCACCACCGGTGGCCATGTCGGCCTTCTACCTGAAAGGGGTGTCGCCGCCGCATGTGACGATCAACCAGATATTCGCGGGCATGATGCCCTACATGCTGATTGTCATTCTCTGCATGGTGTTCATGTACATCTGGCCGGGCCTGACACTCTGGCTGCCGAAATACCTGTATGGATAAACACGGTATGCAAGATTATTTCTTTTCAGGGCGCGTCATGCGCCCTTTTTTATGGCGAAAAGTGTAAGATTGACGTTTACGTAAACGTCAACACGACCCGGCCGCCCAAAATCCCCCGGCGGCCCTTCCCGGAGACAAAGACATGACCGACCTGTCCGCCGAATACAAGGCCCTTGCCAGCTACCGCCCCACGCACAAGGTGCGTTTTGTGACTGCCGCCTCGCTCTTCGACGGCCATGACGCGGCCATCAACATCATGCGGCGCATATTGCAGAGCATGGGCGCCGAAGTCATCCACCTTGGCCACAACCGCAGCGTTGACGAGGTCGTCACCACCGCCCTGCAGGAAGACGCGCAGGGCATCGCCATCAGTTCCTACCAGGGCGGGCATGTCGAATACTTCAAGTACATGGTCGATTTGCTCAAGAGCCGCGGCGGCGAGCACATCCAGGTGTTCGGCGGCGGCGGCGGCGTGATTGTGCCGCCCGAAATACGCGAACTGCAGGCCTACGGCGTGTCCCGCATCTTCAGCCCCGAAGACGGGCAGAAAATGGGGCTGGCCGGCATGATCGGCGAGATGGTCATGCGCTGCGACAAGGACCTCACCGGCTTTGCACCAAAAGACATCAAGGCCATCGAGGGCCACGGCGAGATGAACTGGCGCGCCCTGGCGCAGATGATCACCGCGTTGGAGAATGACAAGGCGGACCCTGCATTGGTCGAGAAGCTGCGCAAGCAGGCCGCCACCAAAAAGATTCCCGTGCTCGGCATCACCGGCACCGGCGGCGCAGGCAAGTCCTCACTCACAGACGAGTTGATCCGCCGCCTGCGGCTGGACCAGAATGACAAACTGCGTGTTGCCATCATCAGTATTGACCCCTCACGCCGCAAGAGCGGTGGCGCGTTGCTGGGCGACCGCATCCGCATGAACGCGATCAATCCGTGGACTGTTCCTCTCGCCGGCAAAAAAGATTCGGACAGCGGCCAACGCGTCTTCATGCGGTCACTCGCCACACGCGACTTCGGCTCTGAAATCAGCCAGGCCCTGCCCGACGTGATCGCAGCCTGCAAGTGCGCGGGCTTTGACCTGATCGTGGTCGAGACCTCCGGCATCGGCCAGGGCGACGCCGCCATCGTGCCGCATGTCGATGTGCCCATGTACGTCATGACGCCCGAGTTCGGCGCCGCCAGCCAGCTTGAAAAAATCGACATGCTGGACTTTGCCGAGTTCATCGCCATCAACAAATTCGACCGCAAGGGCTCGCTCGATGCCCTGCGTGACGTGGCCAAACAGGTGCAGCGCAACAAGGAAGCCTGGACCACACCGACCGAAAAGATGCCGGTCTTCGGCACCATGGCCGCGCGCTTCAATGACGACGGCGTGACCGCGCTCTACCAGGCCCTCAAGCCGCGTCTGGCCGAGCTCGGCCTCAAGCTGGGCGAGAGCGCCCTGCCCGTGGTCGATGTGCGCCACAGCACCAACCAGACGCCCGTCGTGCCTGCAGCGCGCACCCGCTACCTCGCCGAGATCAGCGACACCGTACGCGGCTACAAAAAACGCGCCAGGGGGCAGGCCAGGCTGGCACGCGAAGTTCAACAGCTTGAGTCTTCTGCCGTCATGCTCAGGGCCGAAAAGCCCGAACGCGCCCCCGCCGCCGAGGCCACGCTCGACCTGGCGGAACACCGCAAGGCGCGCATGGACGGCGACGCCAAAGCCTTGCTGGGCCAGTGGCCAGCCATGCAAGCCGCCTACGCCGGTGACGAATACGTCGTGAAGATCCGCGACAAGGAAATCCGCACCGCGCTGACCACCAAATCACTCTCGGGCACCACCATCCGCAAGGTGGCCCTGCCCCAGTACGAAGACCACGGCGAGATCCTCAAGTGGCTGATGCT
>JAZKHN010000150.1:0-23457 GCA_040385325.1 Pseudomonadota bacterium | reverse complement strand
AAGGAACGGCACGAAGGCGGCTCCAAATGGATCGGCACCGGTGGCACCAGCCCGTTTGGCGCTTACGGCCAAAACCCGCAAGGCATTCGCATCGGCCAGGACAAGAGCCGCAACCGCAGCGCCGTCAAAGTATGGGATCAGCGCGCCTACAAAGACTACGACGACACGCAGGAGCTAGGCACGCGCAACATCAAGGTCGCGCTACGCCGCCTGCGCAAGTTTGCGCGCGAAGGTCATGAGGAAGAACTGGACCTCGACGGCACCATCCATTCCACGGCGGCCAATGCCGGTTACCTGGACATCAAGATGCGGCCCGAGCGCCACAACAATGTAAAAGTGCTGCTGCTGATGGACGTGGGCGGCACCATGGACGACCACATCCAGCGCGTGGAAGAGATGTTTTCAGCGGCGAAGTCCGAATTCAAGCATCTGGAGTTTTATTACTTCCACAACTGTGTCTATGACTTCATGTGGAAAAACAACCGCCGCCGTTTTGCCGAGAAGTTCCCGACCTGGGACATCATCCGCAAGTACAACAAGGACTACAAACTGATCTTCATCGGGGACGCCACCATGAGCCCCTACGAGATTTTGCAGCCCGGCGGCAGTGTGGAATACAGCAACGAGGAAGCGGGCGTGGAATGGCTGGGGCGGCTGACCAGTGCCTTCCCCAAATTTGCCTGGATCAACCCCGAGCCGCAAGGCGTCTGGCAATACCGCCAGAGCATCAGCATCGTCCAGCAACTGATGAGCCAGCGCATGTTCCCGCTCACGCTCAAGGGGCTGGAAGACACGATGCGAATGCTGACCAAATAAACCCATGCGTGGGCCCCGGAACAACACAATCACTGCCAAGCTATTTCGCTGGATAGTTGGCTGTGTTGTGGCCGCCGGACTGGCGGGTACCTTGCAAGCCCAAACCCTGGCCTTTGACATTGACATCCAGGCACCGCCCGAGGTGCAAGACTATCTGGCGCGGCACATTGAGCTGCAACGCTACCGCGAGTTAACCGATCTCGACGCCAATGAACTATCGCGGCTGCTGGCAGCCGCAGAACTCAATGTGCAAGACCTGCTGGGCACGCTGGGTTACTTTTCGCCCCAGATTCAACTTGCAGTGCAAGACACGCCCCAAAACCCGGCTGCCGCACGCCATATCGTGATCAAGGTGCAGCCCGGCGAGTCCGTCAAAATCAGCGAGGTCAAATTCAAGTTCACCGGCCCGATTGCAGAAGATGCGGCTGCTCAGGAGCAGCGCCGGGCCATTCGCGCCACTTGGGGCTTGCGCCGTGACATGACTTTTACCCAGGCCGATTGGGATGCCGCCAAAACGCAGGCCCGTCGGCTCTTGACCGCCCAGCGTTACCCGCTCGGCGACATCGTTGAGAGCCAGGCCGACATTGATCAGGATACAAAAGCAGCCCACCTCAGCGTGACGCTGGACTCCGGCCCGGCCTACCGCCTGGGGCCGCTGCAGATCAGCGGCACCCAGCGTTACGACACGCAACTGGTCACGCGGCTGGCCCGCCTGACGCCGGGCGCTGACTACAGTCAAAACCAGTTGCTGGAAGCGCAGCAGCGGCTCTCGGACAGCGGTTTTTTCGACTCGGCGTTTGTGTCGCTGGACACCACCGGCGACCCCCAGGCCGCCCCCGTGCTGGTGCAGGTGCGCGAGGCCAAGCTACAAAAAATCGTGCTCGGCATTGGGGCCAGCACCGACGGTGGCGCCCGGTTTTCGATGGAGCACACCCACAACAAAGTACCGGGAATTGATTGGCGTGCTGTCACCAAGCTCTCACTGGACCAGGAAACCCGATCGTTTGGCACCGAGTGGACTGCACCGCCCGATGAATCCGACTGGCGTTGGGTCACTTCGGCCCTGTTTCAAAACCAGGGATCGGGCAGCACCGAGGTGGACAGCCAGCGCTATCGTGTCGGTCGCACGCAAATCGGCGAGCGCATTGACCGCAACTACTACTTGCAATACGACCGCGCCAATGTGCCTGGAGCCAGTTTGACGACGGTGGCGGATGCCCTCAGCGCCAATTACGCCTGGACCCAGCGCAATTTCGACAGCCTGCCCTTTCCGTCCAGTGGCTATGGGTTGGGGGTGGAATTGGGAGGCGGCTTCACGCTCGACAGCAGCCATCAGCCCTATCTGCGCACGCAGGCACGGTGGCTGGGTTTGTGGTCACTGGCGGGCCCGCAAGCGCGCACACGGGCCGCGATGCGCGCCGGCCGCATTGCCGTGCGGGCCGAAGGTGGCATGGTGATGGCACGCGACGGCATCGAGTTGCCCAGTTCCCAACTGTTCCTGACCGGTGGCGATACATCGGTACGCGGCTATGCCTTTCGCAGCATTGGCACCGAACAGCCCAATGGCACCATCACCCCGGGGCGTTACCTGGCAGTGGGCAGCGTGGAGTGGCAGCGCCCGATTGTGGTCAATGACAAACTCTCCGGCTGGGAAAGCACCGTGTTTCTGGATGCCGGCGCGGTGGCTGACCGAACCTCGGACCTGCATGCCAAAGTGGGGGTAGGGGCCGGTGTTCGCTGGCGCAGCCCGGTGGGGCCGCTGCAGATTGATGTGGCGTATGGGGTGGCCACCCAGAAACTGCGCCTGCACCTGAGTGTGGGATTTACCTTCTGATGAAGCTGCGCTCCATTTTCTTGTGGCTCGGTGGCTTGCTGGCAACGGCGGTGCTGTTGATCGGGGTGTTGCTGCTGGCGCTCTGGCTCTGGACCGCCAACGACTCGTCACTGGCCACGGCGCTCAGACAGGCATCGCGCTACTTGCCGGCGGGCCAGGTGCTGGTCGCCGAGGGCGTGCGCGGCACTTTGCGCCAGGGCGGCCATATTGACTTATTGCGCTGGCAGAACAACGGAATGGTGGTGGAAGCGCGTCAAGTGGATCTGGTCTGGCAACCCAGGGCACTGCTGGATCGCCGGCTGCAGCTCGACACCCTGCATGTGGCGCAACTCAGCATCGAAAATCAAGGCACGTCCAGTCAGGCCGCACCCCTGGAAAAGCTGGTGTTGCCGTTCCAGGTAGATCTGACATTTGTCATCGATACCCTACAGGTAGCGGGTTCTGCCGCACTGCAAGTCACCCAGTTGGCAGGCCGCTACCAGTTTGATGACAAGCGCCACACGCTCAAGCTGGACAGCGCCCAACTGGCCGCCGGCCAGTACCGCGCCCAGGCCAGCCTGCTGGCAGCGGCGCCGATGACGCTGGATGTTCAAGTCGAGGGCGATGTGCAAGCGCCCCTGCCGGGCAAGGCGCAGCCGCTGCCGCTGGCGGCCACCGCCTCGGTGCGTGGCAATCTGGCAGGTGCCGATGCGCTGCTGGAAGTGCAGGCGGTGATGAAACCGGCCGCATTACCTCGCCCGGCGCCTGGCCCCCGCGCCGCCAAAACTCCACCACCGATGCAGGCCACGCTGGCCGCCCACATCAAGCCCTGGGCGCCGCAGCCCATCGTGACGGCCGATGCCGCCTTCAGCAACCTGAATCTGGCCACCCTGTGGCCCGACGCCCCGCAAACCGGGCTCACCGGCAGCGCCACCGTGCAGCCCGATACCGCCTCCCCCAACGCCACCCTCCAACCCAGTTGGCAAGTGCAGGGGCATTTCACCAACCACCTGAGCGGTCCCTGGAACCTGCACCAACTGCCGGTTGACAGCGCACAGGCTCATTTGAGTTTCAGCCATGGGCAATGGCAGATTCAATCGCTCACCGCCGACATTGCGAGTGGGCGTCTGGCCGTGCAAGGCCAGCTCAAAGGCGTCTCGGGCTGGCAAGCGCAGGCAATGCTGAACAACATCAACCCGGCCGCCATTCACACGCAACTGGCGGCAGCGCGCATTGACGGCCAGGTCAACGCCACCGCCACACCGCAAGGGATTGAATTTGACACCCGTTTGCAGCCTGCGGCGAAACAGCCCGAAGCCTCACGCCTGCAGGGGCTGCGCCTGAAATCCGCAGTCGCCAAAGGACGTTGGGCCGAAGGAACCTTGAGCCTGCAAACGCTGGATATACAAACCAGCGATGCCGCACTGCAAGGCCGGATCGACGTGCATCTGGCCAGCAAAGCCACGCGCGGACAACTGGCGTTGTCGCTGCCGGGCGGACAAGCCCAAGCGCACGGACAGATGAGCGCACAAGCTGGCGCGGGCGAGTTTTCTTTCAAGGTGTCGAATGCATCCCAAGCCTCGCGCTGGCTGGAAACCCTGCCGGGTGCCGACAAGCTGCTGGCGGGTCATGCCGTTCAGGGGAAGGGAGACCTCACCGGGAGCTGGCAGGGCGGGTGGCAAAGCGCCAACCTGATGCTGCGCAGCCAGTTGCGCATCCCCCAGCTTGACTGGATGACGCCGAAGCAGACACCGGCCCAAGCCATGGGTGTGCGCGAACTGCAAGCCGAACTGTCCGGAAGATTGAGCAAGCTGTTGCTCAAGGTCGGCGGCCAAGTGCAAAGTGGCAGCAACCGGTTCGATCTGCAAGCCCAGGCCACGGGCGGGCGCAATCCCAAGGGCGATTGGCAAGCCGTAGTCAACACAGCCAGGCTCCAAGCGCAGAACCAACAGCAAGCCGGCCTCTGGACCGTTCAGATCCGCCAACCGCTCAGCATTGCGCTGAAAAACACGGCGACAGGTAGCGTACTGGAAACCAGTGCAGGTGAAGCAGCCTTGACCGGCCCCAGCCCCGGCGCGGCCGCCATTATCTGGAACCCCGTCCGCTGGAGCCGCAGCGGGACTCACCAGGCACTTAAAACCCAGGGCCAGTTGAAGGGCATCCCTTTGGGCTGGCTTGAACTGCTGGGCAGCACGCCGCTGACCAAAATGGGGCTGCGCGGCGATCTGGTGTTTGACGGCGAATGGGATGTGCTGGCGGCCGACACCCTCAAAGCCAGCGTCTCGCTGGTGCGCCGCAGCGGCGACATCCGGGTGCAGCTTGAGGGTGAAACCGGTGCCGGCGTCAGCGCCGGTGTCAAGGATGCCCGCCTCACCCTGAAAGCCGACGGCGATGTGATGCGGGTCAGCGCACGCTGGGACAGCCTGCGGGCCGGGATGGCCCAAGGCGATTTCAGCACCCGCATTACCAGCGGTGCTGACGGCTGGCGCTGGCCGGCCGATGCGCCGCTCACCGGCACGCTGCAGGCCCAATTGCCGCAGGTCGGCGTCTGGTCTGTGCTCGCCCCGCCCGGCTGGCGAATTCGCGGCACGCTGGACGCCAACATCGCCCTCAGCGGCACGCGCATTGCCCCGCAATGGCGCGGCACGCTCAATGCGGACAGCCTGGCGCTGCGCTCCATCGCCGAAGGCATTGAATTCAGCAACGGTAAATTGCGCACCACCTTGAATGGACAGCGCCTGGATATCAATGAATTCAGCCTGCAGGGCGCCACTGGCGCCGGGGGCAGCGGCGGCTTGCTGAACGCGAAAGGATTCGCGCAGTGGCTCCCCGATGGCACAGGCGCCACGGCAAGTCTGTCGAAAATCAATATCGAACTGAACATGCAGGCGCAAGCCCTGCGCGTGTCGGCACGCGCCGACCGGCGGCTGGCGGTATCGGGCAATCTGGAAGTCAAGCTGGGAGAAGCCAAACTGGAGGTACGCGGCGCGCTCAAGGCCGATCAAGCCCTCTTCATCCTGCCCGACGAAAGCACCCCCCGCCTGGGCGAGGACGTGGTGGTGAGATCCTCGAACAAAAATCCGACCTCCCCGACCAGCCCGGTTGACGCCACTCCGCCTGCGGCGAATGGCCATCGCCTCGTGCCCGATGTCTCCGTCACGCTGGAAATGGGGCCTGATTTTCGGGTGCAGGGCCGGGGTCTCAGTACCCGTTTGACCGGCACCCTCATGCTGCTCAGCTCGGCCGCCACCGGCAACACCCCGCGCCTCCTTGGCAACTTGAGCACCGTGCGCGGCAGTTACAAGGCCTACGGCCAGCTACTTGACATCGAAGAAGGTGTGCTGCGCTTCACCGGCCCGTATGACAACCCGGTGCTTGACATTCTGGCGATACGGCCGAATTTGACCGTGCGCGTGGGCGTGCAGATCACGGGCACGGCGCTGTTACCGCGCGTGCGTCTTTACGCCGACCCCGAACTGCCGGAGGCCGAGAAACTGGCCTGGCTGGTACTGGGCCGCTCGGCCGCCAACGGCGGGGCCGAAGCTGCCGTGCTGCAACAAGCCGCGATGGCCTTGCTGGGCGGCAACGGCCGTGGCCTGTCGGGCGGATTGAGCCAGGCGCTGGGGCTTGATGAGTTGTCCTTTCGCGGCGCCGCCAGCAATGCCGATGGCACCACCACAGGCGCCGCCGTCACGCTTGGCAAGCGGCTGTCGAGCAATTTTTATGTCGCTTACGAACGCAGCATGGCGGGAACGCTGGGCACGGTCCATATTTTTTATGAACTCTCAAGACGTTTCTCGTTGCGGGCCCAGACCGGCGAGCAAAGTACGATTGACCTGATTTTCACGCTGCCATACGACTGAGGGCAAGCCAGCGGTGACAGCGGCACCCTACAATGCCCGCTCCTCCTCGTAGCACAATGGATAGTGCGCATGCCTCCTAAGCGTGAAATACAGGTTCGATTCCTGTCGGGGGGACCAGTTACAAGACCGCTACGTCCCCAAGACGTAGCGGTCTTTTTCTTTGCCCCAAAGAAAACTGACGCATCAAGTTTTTTGAAAAACTGGGCACCCGCGATGGACTCAAATAATGAGCGGGTAAGATTTGGCGGCCTGCAAGACGTTACTGGCGCGGACAAAGTCGCGCCCTTGTTCGTCGATTGGCGCAGGTTCCAAACGATTTTCAACCGCTCTAAGGGAAGTCATCATGACGATAAAAAACCTGGTCTGTGTCTCACTTCTGGCCTTTGTCGCACCCGTATTTTCAGCCGATGCGCCAGCTGGATTGCCTTCGAAAATGCAGGGCAAGTGGGGCAGCAAAGGCAACATGGCAGAAGTCGAGTTGCTGGAGATGGCATCGCCAACCCAGGCCAGGCTGAAAGTTGTTTTTTGGGACGGTTGCACACGCCGGGGCGAGACCAGTGCCGAACTCATTGATGGCGTGTTGACCTTCGTGGCGCCCGGTGGTGCCCGGTGTGAAAACATCTCGGTCAAGATGACGAAAGTCGCCGACAAAAATCGTTTTGAAGGCGATTTCGAAACCAACAACAAAGGCGCTGTAACAGGCAAAGTTTTCCTGGAGTGGTGAAGCGGCTTCCGGTTTTTCTTACGAAACAGGTCGAAATCCATGAGGGAAATCAGACTGCGTTGGAGTACAACCTATTCAGGTCGCAACGACGAACTGAAAGAGGGTGGCCAGTGGCATCCAGATACCCCCGAGAACCGGGAAACGTTTGAGATGGTGATGGAGTCGGGCAACTCCAAGTTTGGACCGGCTACCCACTGGATTGATGAACGCGATGCATCGGTCACCTCCCTCTGCGTTGCGGGCGGCCAGCAAGCGGACAAGGATGAGCGCGAGAAGAAGGAACCATGACCGCCCCGGGAACCCGCCGGGCGAACCCCATCTTCAACGCGCCATGACCTTCCCGCTGTCATCCGACAGCACAATCTCGACGCGCCGGTTCAACTGCCGGTTCTGCGCCGTGTCGTTCGGGGCAATCGGGTAAGCCTCGCCATAACCCTGGGTCGCAATGCGCTCCTGGGCCACCCCCAGATCCAGCAAAGCAGTGCGCACGGCATTGGCACGGCGTTCGGACAGTTGCTGGTTATGTGCGGCAGTGCCGGTGCTGTCGGTAAACCCCTCGATCAACACGGTTCGTTGGGGATTTTGCTGCAGCACAGTGGCCAACTTTTGCGCCACGCGGATGCCTTGTGCATTCAAACGAGCCTGATCTGTGCCAAACAACACGTTGCCCAGGGTGATGACCATTCCCCGCTCGGTCTTTTTGGCGGCCAGTTCAGCCAACTGGGCTTCCAGTTGGGCGGCACGGGCCTGGGCTTGTTCTGCACTCAATTTGGCCTGGTTGGCTTCACTGGCGCGTTTCTCCAGAAGAATCTGATCGCGCTCCCGGGCGGCTTTGACGACCTCTGCCTCGGCCGATTTCTGTTTCGCAACTTCCTGCGCCAGGGCTATTTTTTGCCTGGCAATGTAAGCCAGTTTGTCCACGGTTTCAGCCCGTTCATTGAGGCTGGCGGCGGTATTGGCTTGCGCCAGTGCATCGCTGGCTTGCTTCATTTCCAGGGGCGCGTAGCTGGCCACGGCCGGGTTGTTTTGCGCCATCTGGTATTCGCTGCGGGTTTGTTCCAGCAAAGTCGTGGAGCTTGGCCCCGAACTGCAGGCCCCTACAAGGAGGGCCATGGCGAACAGAGTGGGAAGGTGGGCGTTTTTCACGTTGTCCTCCTTTTATTGGGTGCGGTTCAACTCTTCGCGCAAGACCCGTATGTCTTCCTGCAAGGCCTTCGCCGCTTCTTGGGCCTTGGCGGAGTTGGCCTTGCCTTGCGCCAGTTGGGCGTCTGCCTGCGCTTGATTCGACAAGTCAATCGCCGACTTGTAATCTTTGAGCACCATGGCTTGCTTGGCGAGCGCCAGTTTTTCACGCGCTGACTTCATTTCAACCGGCGCATATTCCATAGCGCCTGCCGTGGCCGCACTGTCAACTGTCGCTTGGGACGCCGCGACATCAGCAATAGCGGGCGTCTTCTGGGTGCTGCAGCCAACCATCAAAACCATGGACGCACCGCAGAGAATGGCGAGCCATTTTTTCAGGGTTTTCTTTATCATTTTTATCTCCAGTAGCGGTTAAACAATTGTGAGATGACTTCTGATAAGTGACGTTATAGACGCAGCAGGGGCGGGGTCTGTTCGCTTTCGCACACTGGAAAACTTTTGGTGAGCCATGCCTTCAATCCACCCACCTTGTCACCGGTCTTTGACGGCGTTGGTGTTTTGTGCTCGATTGATCAACCGGGTGACCCAGCTTGAAGGCCTTGCCCATGCCCGCCCAAAAGAGGCTATTTCAGGTCGGCGGCGGGATTTTTCGTACTTTTATGAGCAAAAACAGGTCCTAGCCCCCGTCGGATATACACATATAGCTATCAATTAAGTAGCACGTATTTTTGAAACCGTTTGCGTTTCAGCGCCAGCCAAAACCAAATAAAACTCCGGGAGGATGCCTGCGCTTGGCAAAAGCAGCGCTGTTTTTGTGCAGGTATTTCGACGGTTCTTTCTCATCACCCGGCCAAGGCTTACGCAGGATGCTTGCCATACAAACGATTTCCGTGGTGTGCAAACGCGCAATTCACGCTAATTCTTCGTAGATAATCTTGTAAAAAATTGTAAATTCAATAACAGGGGGGTTAAATGATGGGTGTTTCCAATCCGCGCCGTTTGTTGACGGTTCTCAGTGCAGCTCTGGTTTTATCTGGCTGTGCCAGCATGAAAAGCCACGACGAGTTGTCCGGTCAAATGCAGAAAGCGCAGCAGACCGGCGGTATTCCAGCGGCCTTGAAGACGCTTGAAGCTTCAGCGACCAGCGAGGATGAGAAAACCGCGCTGCTCTATAACCTGGAGCGCGGCGAGTTGTTGCGACTCGATCACAAATACAACGACAGCACCCAAGCCTTTCTGCTGGCCGACACCAAGGTCAAGGAATGGGAAGAAGCCACCAAGACGGACCCGAAAAAACTGTTGTCCACTTTGGGCGCAGCTGCGATCAGTGAACGCTTGAAGCTATACGAAGGTCAGGACTACGAAAAGGTCTGGCTGACCACCCGACTGGCACTCAACCGGGTGGCTGCCGGCGACCTGGAAAACGCCAGGGTTGACATCAAACGCACCCATGAGCGCGAGGCGGTGATTGCCGAGTTCCGCGCCAAGGAAACAGCCGCATCCGAAGAAGAAGCCAAGTCCAAGGGCGTCGGTGCTGTCGGCAAGGAAATCAACGGATATCCGGTGGAAACGCTGAATGATCCCGAAGTGCTGGCACTCAAAAATGGCTATCAGAATGCTTTAAGCCACTATCTTGCCGGTTTTCTATATGAAGCCATGAACGAGCCAGGCATGGCGGCCCCAGGCTACCGCAAGGCGATCGAACTGAAACCGGAGACCGGCGTGCTGGAGGAAGGCCTGCGCGGTCTGGATGCTCGCACCAGTTTCACCCACAAGCGCCATCAACGCATGACCGATGTGTTGTTTGTGGTCGAGGCAGGCAATGCCCCTGCCCGCAAACCTAAAGCTTTCACGCTGCCAGTCCCCACGGGTAGCGGAGTGCGGACTGTCAGCATATCTTATCCAACCATTCAGCCGTCAACCGACCCCTTGTTGAGCAAGCTCTCCGTAGCCGGGCAGGAGTTGAAGCTGGAGAAAGTGGTTGACGTCAATGTGATGGCGCGTCGCGCCCTCAAGGACGAAATGCCCGGCATGGTTTTTCGTGGCGTGACACGCGCCATCGTTAAAGGTGCGATGCAAGAACAGTTGCAAAAAAATGGCGGTCTGTTCGGCGCCTTGATCGGTTCGGTTGCCTCGGCTGTGACCGAGCAGGCGGATGATCGTTTGTGGCGCATGCTGCCCGGTCAGGTCTATGTGGCTCGGGGCTACTTGCCCGAGGGTGAGCACACCATCAA
This sequence comes from Pseudomonadota bacterium, assembly GCA_040385325.1. Taxonomy (GTDB): domain Bacteria; phylum Pseudomonadota; class Gammaproteobacteria; order Burkholderiales; family Burkholderiaceae_C; genus Polaromonas. Next base: position 12,864 of record JAZKHN010000150.1, on the reverse strand, counting down.
AATCAACAGCCGTGATTTCACAATGAATGTCAAGGTGGGCGGGCAATACGCCCTCGTGCCTTTGCGCCTGTACGAAAACAGTGTGATTGTTGGTGACGTAGGCAACTTCGGCACGCTGGCAGCCCAACCGGTCGTTGCGGCAGCAGACGTCAAACCCGGAGCCGCCGCCAAAGACGCGAAATCCAAGAAATCCAAATCGGCTCCCGTGAAGGCGGCACCAAAACCTGTCGCCAGCAGCATTGCCGCCATCACCAAAACAACGCCATGACCGGCGCAACACGAGTTTTAAAGAAATGAATGCCTTCACGAAACTGATAGTGGTGCTCGCCAGCACACTGACCCTTTCTGCCCATGCCCAACAGGACCCTGGAACTTCCGCTGCCGTGGCCGCCAAGGTGATGCTGCGCGGGGATGCCAGTGGGGTCCGGATTACAGAAATTCGGGCAGTCAGGCGCAATGACATCCTGATTGTCCAGAGTGACCTGTTCAACAGCGTCAATACCGACCGCACGCTGTTCTACCGTTTTCGCTGGCTTGACAGCATTGGCAGCCAGGTCGGTGATGGTGAGTCGTGGAAACAGATGAATTTGATGGGCCAAGGCCAACAAACCATTAAAAGCGTGGCCCCGTCTTCCGTGGCAACTGATTTCCGTATCGAAATGAATGTCGAAGCACGCTAAGTCGTCGCCAAAAACATCAATCTCCAGCTAATGTTTCAGAACTTTCAAGGAACTGCTCTCATGTCTCGCCTGATCTCCTCCGCACTGCTGTTGTGCATCGCCATGAGCCTGACGGCTTGTGAAACCAGAAGCCTTGTTTCATCCCCAGTCGTACGCCTGGACCGCCAGGTGAACTACGGTGACGCCAAGTCGGTAGAACTGGTCACCAACGAATTCGGCTCAACCGATTTGCAGATGATCGCGGAAAAAATGGTCGGCAGCCTGCTGGAAACCGGCATCTTTCAGGGCCGCCCCACGGTGACGATCTCCACGGTCAAGAACAAGACCAGTGAGTACATCGACACCACCAACGTCATGAATTCAATCCAGACCACACTGGTCAAGTCGGGCAAGGTGCGATTTGTCCGCTCCATCGCTGAAATGCAGCAGGGGGTGGATGAGTTGCAGCGCCAGAACCAGAGCGGCCTGTACAAACAGACCAGCACCGCCAAGATGGGCAAGATGACCGCCGCCAAGTACACGCTCGAAGGTGAGCTGACAAGCATCGTCAAGCAAAACGCCACCACCAAGGACGTGTTCTACAAGTTCACGCTCAAGATGATCGATGTGGAAGAAGGTGCCATCGAATGGCAGGATGAAAAAGAAATCCGCAAAACCAGCAAGCGCTGAACCAGAGCCACACCATGCAACGACGCACCTTCATCCCAGCACTCTCGGCGCTGGCACTGTCCCTGGGACTCATCACCGCCGCTCAAGCCCAACCGGTGACGCGCATTGCCGTAACCGATCTGGCCTATACCCAAGCCGTTTCAGAATACTTTGCAGCCGCAACCTACAAGGAAAGCAGCCAGTTCCAAGCCAACCGTAACAGCGCATCGGGCAGCCATCAAGCCAGCGGCACCTATGTAGCGGGCAGCTACAGCTACATGGAACAGCGCGAGCTCGGCTCCTTCACCAACGACATCAAGGGCGCCCTGCTCAAGGGCACGTCATTTCGGCTGATCCAGGGCAAAGGCTTTGATGCCGGCACCCCCCAGCCGACCAAGGCCGAGCAGGCGCTCAACCAGATCCAGACCGGCAAAATGGCCAAACCCGTGCGCCAACCGGAGGTGAAAGACATCATTGCCCGCATCAAAAAGGGCGAGTTCAGCGGTGCTGACTATGTCTTGTTCGGCACCTTGTCGCATGTCGAATTCCGCGACCAGTTTTCGCCTCTGCAAGGCACCACCAGTGCCACCGTGCAATACGGGCTGGACTTGCTCGCCGACTTTTCACTGATCAACACCAAGACCTTTGAAATCAAGGCGTCTTTTTCAGCACAAGGCGCCGGCAACGACACCAAGCTCTTGTCCAACCGGGGCGATATTCAGCCGCCCAACCGGGCCAAGGTGATGCGTGAAACGTCACAGAGCCTGGCATCGAACGTCTATGAACAAATCGTTTCGCAACTGGGCTATTCCAACCTGGCGCGGGACATTCGCTCTGGCGCGCAGGTGATGCCTGGGCAGGCCATGCAGCAAGGGCAGCCGATGCCGCCGGCCGACCAGGTCATGATCCTCAAATAAGTACGGCCGCCCTGCGACAAAGGGGGCTTTCAAACGCCTCCTTGCTGTGCCACTCATGCGCTCGACTGTTCTTGCCCTGATGCTGGCCACTGGCCTGCTGGGGGCCAGCCAGGCCTTATCCAACACCGCAGACCCGATAACCGAGTTGCCAGCCGGATGGCGGCTGGAGGTGTTGCCCGGGGCTCATCCAGGTATCGCGTTAACGGTTCTCAAGCGCCCGGCGTTGGTCCTCCCTGCGCGGTATCGGGTGGTGGTGGTGCCGGGTTCCGGCTGTACCGGCTGGCGGCCTGTGGCAGCGCGTTATTTTGCCGGCCTGCTCCATGCCGAGCTGCTGGTCCTGCACAAACCGGAGGCGAACGTTGACGCGGGCCTGGCCGGCGAATGCACGGCGGCCTTTGTCAAAAACGACACCCTGTCCACCTGGCGCGACCATGCACGAGCAGTATTGCAGGCGCATAACCAGCCATCCCAATCCCCGCTCGAGCCTGCTCCCGCGCTGCCGGTGCTGTTGGTAGGCATTTCTGAAGGCGCCGAGTTGTTGCCTTACCTGGCGCCCGACATATCAGCGCTGGCTGGCCTTGTCATGATCTCCGCCGCCGGACTGGACCCGCGAGCAACGGGCGAACTTCAGGTCAGCCGCCTGGGGCAAAAACAAGCCTGGCAAGCGCTGGCGCGTGCTCAAGCCTCGCAGGCCGGTGACGACACCTTGGTTGAAGGGCGCACGCTCGGGTACTGGCGCGACTTCTGGTCCTGGCGCCTTACCCGTCCCTTGCTGGAGGGACCATGGCCGCTACTGCGCGTTTGGGGTGACGCCGATGCGCTGGTCCCCGTGATCGCTTATCAGCAATTTACGGAAAAAGCGCGCACCCGCAGCGCGCCCTTTTGTGACTTGCGCCTGCCCGGTGCGGACCACGGTCTGCAGAGTGAACTGCCGAACCAGCGCGATGGTCTGCAATGGTTATGGGCACGATTTGAAGTGTGGGCGCGCAATCCGGTCGATTTTTGCAAACAAGTGCTGCCCTGAACGTTTCAGCCCCGAGCAATACCGTTCGCCCGTTTATTTTTGAAAGCGCTTGCGGGTCAGCGCCAGCGCCAGCCAGAAACCGAACACGGCATAGGCGGCCAGTACCCCGGCATGGTGCAGCGGGTTGGCGGGCCACTGGTCCATGAACAGCGGACGCACCAGATCGACGGCATTGGTCAGCGGCAGCCAGCCCGACACCATGCGCACCACCGGCGGCAACTGCTCCAGCGGGAAGAAGATGCCGCTCAGGAACATCATGGGCGTGAGAAACAACGTGAAGTAGTAGGTGAAAAAGTCATAGCCTTTGGCCAGCGCGTTGAAAACCAGCGCAATGCTGCTGAAGGTGATGCCCACGCCCAGCAACACCGGCCAGGCCACCAGCAGCTTCGGGCTATAGCTGATGCCCAAGGCCAGCATGACGCCCAGAATGGCGGTCACCGTGAAGAGCGACTTGAACGCTGCCCACAGCATTTCAGCCAGCACGATGTCGTCCAGGTTCACTGGCGCGTTCATGATGCCGTCCCAGGTTTTCTGCACCTGCATGCGTGAAAACGCCGAGTACAGCGCTTCAAATGACGCCGCCTGCATCGCGCTCATGCAAATCGATCCGCTGGCCAGAAACAGGATGTAAGGCACTTGCGTGCCGCCCACCGTGACCTGGCCGACCAGCGCGCCCATGCCGTAGCCAAAGGCCACCAGCCACATCAGCGGCTCGGCAATATTGCCGACCAGACTCGGAATCGCCAGCTTGCGCCAGACCAGCAGGTTGCGCAAAAACACCGGCCAGAAACGCAGCGACAGCTGGGGCGCGCGCCACACGCTTTGCACGCTGGCCTTGTCTGGCGTGGGTAAGGTTTGGGTTGGCATATTACGCATCCTCTCTGATTTGGCGACCGGTGAGTTTGAGGAACAAATCCTCCAGATTGGCGGGCCGGTGCAGGGTGCGCAGATGGGGGTAAGCACCGAGGGCTTTCAGCAGCGGCTCGCCGTCCTGTGTGTAGAAAAACACGGTTTCGCCGCTGACTTCCACGCGCGCGGCCAGCGTTTTCAGGGGTGAATCGACCAGCGCCTGCGCGCCGTTGCCATAGACCTCGACCACATCGGGCTCCAGATGCTGGGCGATCAGGTCGCGCGGCTTGCCTTCGGCAATTTTGCGGCCATGGTCCAGCACCAGCAGGCGCGAGCACAGGCGCTCGGCCTCGTCCATGAAGTGCGTGGTCAGCAGGATGCTCTTGCCCTGCTGCAGCAGCATTTGCAGGCGCTCCCACATCAGGTGGCGCGCTTGCGGGTCCAGCCCGGTGGTGGGCTCGTCGAGCATCAGCAGTCGAGGGTCGTTCACCAGCGCACGCGCCAGCGACAGGCGCCGCTTCATGCCGCCAGAGAGTTCGCCCGGCTTGGCATGCGACTTGTGCGAGAGCGCGGCGAACTCCAGCAGTTGCGGGATGCGCGCGCGCACCTGGGCCACCGGCAAACCGAAGTAGCGGCCATAGACCAGCAGGTTCTCGGCGCAGTCGAAGTCCGGATCCAGCGTGTCCATCTGACTCACCACCCCCAATTGCGCCTTGATGGCGAGGGCGTCGCGCGGCATCTCCAGGCCAAAGGCGGTGATGCTGCCGGCGTCTGGTGCGGTCAGGCCCAGGCACATGCGGATGGTGGTGGTCTTGCCCGCGCCGTTGGGCCCGATCACGCCCAGGCATTCGCCTGGGTGGATGGAAAAACTCAGATCGTTCACCACCGTGCTCTCACCGTAGCGTTTGACAAGATGGTGGCATTCAAACAGGGCTTGCGTCATGGTGCGGGATTGTGCCCGTCTGCCCGACTGCCGCCGGGGTCGACCCCTACAATGCGGGGCCGTCCGTCTGGGCCGTGTCTCCTTGGCCCCATCCACCCATGTCCCTCGCCGTTTCCCTGCAATACGTGTTTCCGAAGCGCGCGCTCACCGTGTTTGGCGGCTGGGTGGCCAACGGTCGCTGGGGCGCCATCACCCAATGGATCATCCGCCGCTTCATCCGCAAGTACGGCGTCAACATGGCCGAGGCCGCGAATCCGGACCCGACGGTGTACGCCAGCTTCAACGAGTTTTTCACCCGCGCGCTCAAGCCCGCTGCCCGCCCGCTGGCCGACGCGGCTTTCGTCTGCCCGGTCGACGGCGCGATCAGCCAGTTCGGCGCCATCACACGCGACCAGATCTACCAGGCCAAGGGCCACACCTACAGCACGCGCGCGCTGGTGGGCGGTGACGCGGCGCTGGCCGCGCTGTTCGACGACGGCGCCTTCGCCACCATCTACCTCAGTCCCAAGGACTACCACCGCATCCACATGCCGGCGGCGGCCACGCTGCGCCGCATGGTCCACGTGCCGGGCGATCTGTTTTCGGTCAACCCGGCCACCGCGCAAGGCGTGCCCGGCCTGTTCGCGCGCAACGAGCGCGTGGTCTGCGTGTTCGACCTGCAGGTGGGCGAGTCCACTGTGCCTTTCGTGCAGGTGCTGGTGGGCGCGACCATCGTGGGCAGCATGGCCACCACCTGGCACGGCGTGGTGAATCCGCCGCGTCCGGACACGGTGCGCGAATGGTCTTACGACGACAGCCCGGTGCGCCTGCAGCGCGGCGAAGAAATGGGCCGCTTTCTGCTGGGCTCCACCGTGGTGCTGCTGTGGCCACGCGACACCATCGCCTTCAACCCCGACTGGGCGCCCGGCAACGCCGTGCGCCTGGGCGAGGCCATGGGCGACGCCCTCTGAATTTCTTTGTTCCTGGAGTCTTGACATGACCACGCTCGGCACCCCTTTGTCTCCCTCGGCCACCAAGGTCATGCTGCTCGGCTCGGGCGAGCTCGGCAAGGAGGTGCTGATCGCGCTGCAGCGCCTGGGCGTGGAGACCATCGCGGTCGACCGCTACGAGAACGCGCCCGGGCAGCAGGTGGCGCACCACGCGCGCACCATCACCATGAGCGATCCGGCGCAGTTGAAAGCGCTGATCGAGGCCGAGCGCCCACACCTCGTGGTGCCCGAGATCGAGGCCATCGCCACGCCCATGCTGCAGGAGCTGGAAGCGGCCGGCGTGGTGCGCGTGATCCCCACCGCCCGTGCCGCGCGCCTGACCATGGACCGCGAGGGCATCCGCCGTCTGGCCGCCGAGACGCTGGGCCTGCCCACCAGCCCGTACAAGTTCTGTGATTCGCTGCAAGAGCTGCAGGCCGCGATCGATGCCGGGATTGGTTATCCCTGCATCGTCAAACCGGTCATGAGCAGCAGCGGCAAGGGCCAGAGCAAGATCGACGGCCCGGCCGACGTGAAATCAGCCTGGGACTACGCGATGGCCGGCGGGCGGGTCGGCCCGGGCCGCATCATCGTGGAAGGCTTCATCGATTTCGACTACGAGATCACCCAGCTCACCGTGCGCGCCGTGGGCACCAGCGGGGAGATCGACACGCACTTCTGCGACCCGATCGGGCACGTGCAGGTGAGTGGCGACTACGTGGAGAGCTGGCAGCCGCATCCGATGACGCCCAAGGCCCTCGCCGAGTCGCGCCGCATCGCCAAGGCCGTGACCGACGATCTGGGGGGGCAGGGGCTCTACGGCGTGGAGCTGTTCGTCAAGGGGGACGACGTCTGGTTCAGCGAGGTGAGTCCGCGCCCGCACGACACCGGCATGGTGACCATGATCACGCAGTGGCAGAACGAGTTCGAGCTGCACGCGCGCGCCATCCTGGGCCTGCCGGTCTCCACCGAGCTGCGCAGCCCGGGCGCCAGCGCCGTCATCTACGGCGGCGTGGAAGCGCAGGGCATCGTCTTCGACGGTGTGGACGAGGCCCTGCAGGTGCCCCAGACCGAGCTGCGCTTGTTCGGCAAGCCCGAGAGCTTCACCAAGCGCCGCATGGGCGTGGCGCTGGCGTTTGATGCTGACGTGGAGTTGGCCCGCACACGAGCCAAACAAGCCGCCGCGCTGGTGAAGCCGCGCACGGCCTGAGCCGCTCCCACTCAGTGGAGCAGGCCTGACGTGTCGTGCTCCACCGCGCCGCCATTCACATGAATGACGCGCCCGGCCCAGCGGGCAGCACTGTCTGAGTGCGTGACCACCACCACGGTGAGCTCGTGTTCGGTGTTGAGCTTGCGCAGCAAGGTTTCGATCTCGGGGCACAAGGGCTTTTCCGACGCTTGGCGGGCCGCGTCCACCAGCAACACGCTGGGGTTGCAGACCAGGGCACGGGCAATAGCGGCCTTCCCCTGCTGCGTGCTGTCCAATTCGGCGGGCATTCTGTGGCCGCAATCCTCCAGGCCCACCACCGACAGCGCACGCATCGCCGCGGTCTGGCAGCGTTCAGCTGGCAGCCCACGATAGATCAATGGCAGGGCCACGTTGCCTTGCAGCGACGTGGTTTGCAGCATGTTGAAAGCCTGTGGCACGAAGCCGAAAAACCGCCTCCGAAACCACAGCCGCTGTTCTTCAGACAACGATTGTTCGGGTACGCCCAGGAAGTGGTATCCGCCGCTGGTGGGAGCCTCCAGCAAGCCGAGCATCTTCATGAGCGCGGATTTGCCCGAACCGCGAGGCCCGGCGATGGCGATCAACTCCCCCTTGTGAATTTCCAGGTTCACCGAGCGGAGTGCCTCGCGCGCGCTGCTCCCCTTGTCGTAAAGCTTGCTGGCACCCGTTAAACACATCAATGGCCGGCGCGCGCTGTGCCCGTGGACGGGCGGGCGCTGGCGGGTGGGGCTGTGGTGATCAATGTTCATGCGGTCGCAGCTTACGCACCGATCAGGCCGCGCACCGTTCGCAACCGTACGCATGCAAGGTAAAGAGGGTTTTTTTTGGGCGGGGTGCATCCAGATGCAGCCTCTGGGCGTAGTACTTACAGCTGCAACCCGTTTTGCGCTGTTCGAGTTCCCCCAACCTCAATCTGGAGTTACCCATGATGATCAAGTCCACCCTGGCCGCCGCTGCCGCCCTTGCCCTGACCGCCTGCGCCACCGGCCCTGCGCCCATGATGTATTCGCAAGCCATGCTGCCCGCTTCGGTGCAGGTGCCCATGGGCCACAAAGTGGTCATGGAAACCGTGGGCGCTGGTGACATCACCTACGAATGCCGCGCCAAGGCCAACATGGCGGGCCAGTTCGAGTGGGTGTTCGTCGGTCCCGACGCCAAGCTGATGGACCGCGCCGGCAAACAAGTGGGCACCTACTACGGCCCACCCGCCACCTGGCAGAGCAGCGACGGATCCAAGTTCACCGGCACGCAAGTGGCTGTGGCACCCGCAGCCGCTGGCAACATTCCGCTGCAGCTGGTGAAAGCCAACCCCGCCATGGGCAGCGGCGCCATGATGGGCGTGACCTACGTGCAGCGCGTGGCCACCGTGGGCGGTGTCGCACCGGCCATGGCCTGCGGCGCCACCAACGTGGGCAGCAAGCAGATCGTGAAGTACCAGGCCGACTACATCTTCTACAAGGCTGTGTGATGCCCGCTGGCCGGCGTCGTGTGGCGCCGGTCAGCCGGTTGAAGCAGACCCTCGGGTACCATCGACGGCAACCCTGCCGGGCACCTCTTCAACGAGGTGCCCGGTGTCCGATCGATCCGCTGGTCCGACCGTCGCCCGTGCCCTCCAACGATCCCACGCCTTTCGATCACAACACCGCGCTGGCCGACTGCGCGCGTGGCGACCAAAGCGCCCTGCAGCGCCTCTACGAACGCGAAAACCGTTTCCTCATGGGCGTGGCCCTGCGCATCGTGCGCGACCGCGCGGCCGCCGAAGACGTGCTGCACGACGCCTTCATGGCGATCTGGAACCGCGCTTCCACCTTCGACCCCAACCGCGGTGAAGGCCGGGGCTGGATGTGCAGCATCGTGCGCCACGGGGCACTCAACGCGGTGCGCGCCAGCGCCCGCACCGTGTCGGTGGACGAAGAACTTCTCGACGATTTGCAGGAGGCCGAACCCCAGGCCGCACCCGACATGCTCGACGCCTTTTCCATGCGTTCCACACTCGGCCAGCTCGACCAATGCCTGGAGCGGCTGGACGTGGCCAAGCGCAATTGCGTGCTGCTCGCCTACCTGGACGGCTGCACCCACGCCGAGATCGCTGAACGCCTGAGTGCCCCGCTGGGTTCGGTGAAGGCCTGGATTCGCCGTGGGATGGCCTCGCTCAAGGAGTGTCTGGCATGAGCGCCGCGCCGGGCCGCTCCAAGCCAGCTCGCACCGCAGTGCGCAGCACGGAGGTTTCACAATGAGCCTCGATCCCGTGCAACAACTCGCCGCCGACTACGTGCTCGGCACGCTGTCCGCCGGCCAGCGCATCGAGGTGGAAGAGCGCCTGCCCAGAGACGCCATGCTGCGCACGGCCGTGCAGCAGTGGGAGGCCAGGTTGCAACCCCTGACCCAACTGGTGGAACCAGTGGAGCCTTCGCCCGCGCTGTGGCAGCGCATCAAAAACAGCCTGCCCGCCACACCCCGCGCAGGCCCTGCCCCGAAGCAGGGCGGCTTGAGCCGCTGGTGGAACAGCGTGGTCTTCTGGCGCTTCGCCGCCGCCACCGGTTTTGTCGCCGCCAGCGTCATGGCCATTGCACCCACAGTAGGGCTGTTCGCGCCCGCGCGTCCGCAGTTCATGGTGGTGCTGGTGGCGCCCCAGGGTACAGCGCCCGGCTGGCTGGTGCAGACCAGCAGCCCGCAGCGCCTGAAGCTGATTCCGGTGGCGCCCGAGCCGGTGCCCGCGCAGCGATCACTGCAGTTCTGGACCAAGGCCGACAGCTGGAGCGCACCGGTGTCGCTGGGCCTGGTGGAGCCGGGCAAGCCGATCGAGATCCCGCTCGACAAACTGCCCCCGATCGAAGCCAACCAGCTGTTCGAGATCACAGTCGAGCCTTACAACGGCTCGCCCACAGGACGGCCGACCGGGCCGATCCAGTTCATCGGGCGCTCGGTTCAGCTCTGAGGGGGCGCTCGGTCATCGAGATCGCATGGGTGGCGCGGTGGGCTGCTCGCTCTCGGGCAGCAGCGAGATCACGCCCGACCTCGCCGTTGAACCAGCGTCCGCTTGCGGGGTTGGGGTCCGGGTCTGCATGCGACGAAGCTGAAGCTGTTGGTGGAAGTCCCAGATTGCGTCTTGTTACAAACGTGTAGCATTTGAAAGATCAAGCCAAGGGAGGATGGGGATGGGTCGAATGCGTTTTTGGGTGGGCATGTTTGCCAGTCTGGTCATCGCGCTTTTGACGGGGTGCGCTGCCACTGGTCTCAGCTATGTTTCGGTGTCCAGTGGCATTGCGCCACTGAAGGGCGACGCAAGCCGCGTCTTCTTTTACCGCACCGATTCGATGATGGGCGCAGCGTTGCAGCCGGAAATCCGTCTTGACAACCAAGTCGTGGGAAAATCCCAGCCGGGTGGATTTTTCTATGTGGACACCGTTGCGGGCCGTCATCTGGCCTCCTCTCAAACCGAGAACGAGGCGAAGCTTGAGTTCGATATCGAATCCGGCCAGACCGTGTACATCGCGTCGAGCATCAGTCTCGGTATTCTGGTTGGACGTGTTCAGCTGAACCTCAAACCCGAGGCGTTGGCCGTGGCTGATTTGTCGCCTTTGCGTTACCCCGGCAGGGACATGTTGGCCGCCGAACCATCCGGTGCGCCGCCGTCTGCTGCCGTGCCATCGACAGGTGCCCGTTCGCCCCAGGGTCGCGTCACCATGGCCGATCTGGAATCCCTGCTGCCGCCGCCCGGCGCAGGAGCAGCGCGTTGAGTTGGCGTTGCTGGATGGTGATGGTGGGCATGGTGGCGAGCGCCACCGCCCAGGCACTCGAACCTGATGTCCTGTTCGGCCGGTTGGCGCCCAGCGTCTGGACGGTGATCGCTACCGATGCCCAGAGCCGGAACACCTCCCAGGGCAGCGCCGTTGTGACAGGGCCCGGGCGCCTGGTCACCAATTGCCATGTGCTGGCGCGCATGACCCGCTTCCACGTGGTGAAGGACAACGTGAGCTACGGCGCCAAGTTGGAGCTCCCCGACCCGGAAAACGACCTTTGCCAGATCCGCGTGGACAACTTCAATGCCCCAGCAGTCCAATTGGCTGATCAGGACACACTGCGAGTGGGTGCTCGGGTGTATGCGATCGGCACACCACAAGGCCTGGAGACCACGTTGAGCGACGGCCTGCTGTCGGGGCTGCGCCGCAGCGACAGCGGGCAACTCTTGTTCGTGCAGACTACAGCGCCCATTTCACCCGGCTCCAGCGGCGGCGGATTGTTCGACGCGGAAGGCCGCTTGATCGGCATCACCACGCTCACGCGGCGCGAAGCGCAAAACATCAACCTCGCGGTGCCGGCGTACCGCATCGCAGAGTTGCCCCACCGGGGGAGGGCACTGTTGCAACGGCGCGCTGAATCGAAAGCGTCGATCCCACCAGCCGCTGCCCCAAGTGGTGCAACCGAGCTGACCGCGCAACGACGACCCGGTGACTGGTTCGAGTACGAGATCACCGATCAACAGACGCAACTGAAGAGCGTGGTGAATCTGAAGGTGGACCGCGTGGAAGGAAGTCGCGTCGTCTTCAATGGTGGCGCCCGGGTGGAGGATGGCGCCGGCCAGGCGATCGAGTCGACATCACCGGCACTCGTCGAGCTCGACGTCCTGACACCACCGGGTGGTTGGGCGCCCGATGGCAAGGTGCTGAGCGGGGTGCAGACCTTCAAGTTCTCGAAGACGTTGCGCGGCGACCCTGCGACGTTCGACATCACGGCGGTGGCGTCGAAATCGCAGCCTATCCGCGTCGGGGAGAACGAGTACAACGCCGTGCGCATCAATGTGGAGGGGTGGCACGGCCGGATGCCGGTGCACCGCATCACACTGTCGTTTACCCGCTACCAAGGCACAGTGTGGTACTCGCCCGATCTGATGCGGGTCGTGCGCTTCACGTTGGAACGACTGGGTAGCAGCGACAGAAGAGAGACGCTGGAGCTGGTGCGTGCCGGTCGCAACTGACCCGCGCGTACCGTCTTACTGGAACGCCACCTCCGCAAAACTCCGCAGCTTGCGGCTGTGCAGCTGGTCTGGCCCGCCCTCGCGCAGGATGTCGATGGCGCGGATGCCGATGCGCAGGTGCTGGTCGACGCGCTCGCGGTAGAAGTGGTTGGCCATGCCGGGCAGCTTGATCTCGCCGTGCAGGGGCTTGTCGCTCACGCAGAGCAAGGTGCCGTAGGGCACGCGGAAGCGGAAACCGTTGGCGGCGATGGTGGCGGACTCCATGTCCAGCGCCACCGCGCGCGACTGTGAAAACCGCCTTTGTGGCTTGTTGTCGGGCAGCAGTTCCCAGTTGCGGTTGTCGGTGCTGGCCACGGTGCCGGTGCGCATGATGCGCTTGAGTTCGTGCGGGGGCACGCCGGTCACGTCGGCCACGGCCACCTCCAGCGCGAGCTGGATTTCGGCCAGCGCGGGAATCGGCACCCACAGCGGCAGTTCTTCGTCGAGCACGTGGTCTTCGCGCACATAGGCGTGGGCCAGCACGTAGTCGCCCAGCTGCTGGCTGGTGCGCAGGCCGGCGCAGTGGCCGAGCATGAGCCAGGCGTGCGGGCGCAGCACGGCGATGTGGTCGGTGATGGTCTTGGCGTTGG
>JAZKHN010000149.1:0-4591 GCA_040385325.1 Pseudomonadota bacterium | reverse complement strand
CGGCGCAGTCAGCGCAGAGTCCATAGAGCGACATGGCATGGTCCTGCAGGATCCAGCCTTTGGCCTTGGCCACAATCTGCTGGCGTTTTTCGATTTCTGCGTCGTAAAACTCTTCCACACGGCCGCATGATGTGCAGATCAGGTGGTCGTGGTGGTGGCCTTCGTTGATTTCATAGACCGCCTTGCCGCTTTCAAAGTGACTGCGGCTCAGGATGCCGGCCTGCTCGAACTGGGTCAGCACGCGGTAAACAGTGGCCAGCCCGATATCGGTGCGGTCTTCGAGCAGAACCCGAAATACATCTTCAGCCGTCAAATGCCGCTGTGTGCTTTTCTGGAAGACGTCCAGTATCTTCAGCCGAGGCAAGGTGGCCTTGAGCCCCGTGCTTTTGAGTTCGTCGATATTGCTCATTGAATTTCTCCCGGAAATGCGGCCCGGGCTCCCGTCTGGCACCCCCGGCCGGGATGGGTCACAAGGGTACCCAGCCGCTACAATGGTCAATCATATCGCTACACCCTACCCCATGTCCGAAAATCATCGTTACAGCATCCGGTCAGCGTTTCAGGTGTCGGCGCTTGCGTCTGTCGTCGTCCTGATGTCGGCTTGCAGCTCTTCCAGTGGCATGAGCGCCTCTGCCGTCAATCCAGTCAACTGGATCACGCCCTACAGGATCGATGTGGTGCAGGGCAACTTCATTTCCAAAGAGCAGGTTGACCTGCTCAAACCCGGCATGACACGTGCACAGGTCAGGGATGTGCTGGGCACGCCGCTGCTGACCAGTGTTTTCCATTCGGACCGCTGGGACTATGTCTTCACCCTCAAGCGGCAGAACATCGAGCCCCAGTCGCTCAAGTACACCGTGTACTTCAAGGGTGATGTGCTGGAACGCTCTGAAGGCGACACCATGCCTAGCGAAGCAGAATTCATTTCCAAGCTTGATTCCCGCCGCAAGCTGGGTTCCGTGCCTGTGCTGGAAGCCACGGAGGAGCAGCTCCGCAATGCCGCTTCAAAAGCCCCTTCCACCATTCCCAACGCAGGCGGTCCCACGGCGCCCAGCACCAGTGGCGCTGCGTCGGTCGGCGCGCCTTCGGCTGCTTACCCACCGCTTGAAAGCCCGCTGCGGTGAGTGGCACGGCGGTACACCGGCTGGCGATTGCCGGGGCCAGCGGGCGCATGGGCCAGATGCTGATAGAAGCAGTGCGCCAGAGCGGTGACTGCGAACTTGGCGGTGCGCTTGATGTGGCCGCCAGCCCGGCCATAGGCACTGACGCCTCAGGTTTTTCCGGCCACGCCAGCGGCGTGCTCATCGAATCGGACATTCGCAAAGGCCTGAAAGACGCAGGTGTGCTGATCGACTTCACACGCCCGGAAGGCACCATGGCCCACCTGGCCGTTTGCCGAGAGATGGGCGTCAAGCTGGTCATAGGCACAACAGGGTTTTCGGATGCCCAAAAGGCAGAAATCGCTGCCGCATCCAAAGACATCGCCATCGTCATGGCGCCCAACATGAGCGTCGGCGTGAACGTCACGCTCAAGCTGCTTGAGATGGCTGCCAAGGCGCTCAGCTCCGGATACGACATCGAAATCATCGAAACGCACCATCGCCACAAGATCGATGCCCCTTCGGGCACGGCGCTCAAAATGGGCGAGGTCGTGGCCGAGGCTTTGGGTCGCGATCTCAAAGGTCATGCCGTGTTTTCCCGCGAAGGCATTACCGGCGCGCGCGATCCTTCGGCGATTGGCTTTTCCGCCATCCGCGGCGGAGATATTGTGGGCGACCATACCGTGATGTTTGCCGGTATTGGCGAGCGCATCGAAATCACCCACAAGTCATCTACCCGCGAAGGTTATGCACAAGGCAGCCTGCGCGCGGCACGTTTCCTGGCCGGCCACAAGACGGGCCTGTTCGACATGTTCGACGTCCTCAACCTGAAGTAATTCAAATGAACCTGCCCGCCGTCCTGGCCCAGGGAGGCATCATCAGCGTGCTGGTGGCCGTGCTGCTGCTGCTGATGTCGGTTGCCAGCTGGGTCGTGATTGTCTGGAAAGCCTGGATGCTGCACCGTGCGGTCGGTGACGTCGCCCGCAGCACCGCAGCTTTCTGGCAGTCCGCCTCGGTTGATGAGGCGGGTGACAAGGTCGCTGCCTTTGACCGGGAGGCGCTGGTCCTGCCGCTCATAGACGCTACCAAAATCAGCACCAGCGGCACGCTCGCTACGGCTGGCGACAAATCGCAGCAGCTCACGCGCGTGCTGCGCGACGCACTGCACGCCGTGCTGCACAAGCTGCAGTTCGGCCAGGTGCTGCTGGCGACCGTGGGCGCCATTGCTCCATTTGTCGGCCTGCTCGGCACCGTCTGGGGCATTTACCACGCGCTGATCGGCATTGCGTCTGCTGGCCAGATCACCATCGACAAGGTCTCAGGACCGGTGGGCGAGGCGCTCATCATGACTGCGGCCGGTCTGGCGGTGGCGATTCCTGCAGTTCTGGCGTACAACATCTTCGGTCGGTTCATTGGCCGCATCGAAGCCGACCTCGAAGGCTTTGCCCGCGATCTTCGGGAACTGCTGGTGCAGAAAAATGGATAAAACCGGAGCGGACGGCCGCCGCGCCGGGCCGCCCCAAGCAAGGCGAGCCCCTTCTTCCTGTGAAAGGGGCAGCGCATCGCCGAAGGCTCGCGAAGCGACAAGCGTGGGGGCCATATCCAAATGAGTTTTGGCCGGCTCGAACGCACCCAGGGCTCGCAGCCCATGAGCGAGATCAACGTCACGCCGCTGGTTGACGTGATGCTGGTGCTGCTGGTGATTTTTATCCTGACCGCGCCGCTGCTGGCAAGCTCCATCAGGCTTGACCTGCCCAAAACCGATGCGGCCAAACCGGCCGATGCCCCCAAATTCGTGACCATTGTGGTGGACCAGGCGGGGCAGGTGTTTCTCAATGACAAGCCCGTCGCCGCCAGCCAGCTGGCCAGCCGCCTGAAAGAAATCGCCATACAAAACCCCGAGACCGAAGTGCAGCTGCGTGCCGACCAGGCCGTTGCCTACGGGAAGGTGGTGGAGGTCATGGGCGTGGCGCAAAAGGCTGGCCTGAACCGCATCGGGTTCATTGCCGATACACCGGCCACACAAGCTATCGCGCCTGCCGGCAAGCCCTGAGGATGCAGAACCGGGTCCAAGTGCCCGGCAACGCCTAAAATCAGCAGGTATGCCGCCCGGCGTGTCCGCCGGTTGCTGCTCACTGCTTTCCCTGATCCCGCCCCCCTTCCCCCATGCAAGAAAAATACAACCATATCGAGATCGAGCGCAGCGCTCAAACGCACTGGACTGCCGCCGACGCTTACCGCGTCGAAAACCATGCGGACCCGAAAAAACCGCTGGGCAAGTATTACGCCTGCTCGATGCTGCCCTACCCCAGCGGCAAGCTGCACATGGGCCATGTGCGCAACTACACCATCAACGACATGCTGGCGCGTTACCTGCGCATGAAGGGCTACAACGTCCTCATGCCCATGGGCTGGGATGCGTTTGGCCTGCCCGCTGAAAACGCCGCGATGAAAAACGGCGTGCCGCCCGCGAAGTGGACCTACGACAACATCGCGTACATGAAAAAGCAGATGCAGGCGATGGGGCTGGCCATCGACTGGAGCCGCGAAGTAGCGACCTGCGACCCGACTTACTACAAGTGGAACCAGTGGCTGTTCTTGAAGATGCTCGAGAAGGGCATCGCCTACCGCAAGACCCAGACCGTCAACTGGGACCCGGTCGACCAGACCGTGCTGGCCAATGAGCAGGTGATAGACGGTAAAGGCTGGCGCACGGGAGCGACGGTCGAGAAGCGCGAGATCCCAGGCTACTACCTCAAGATCACCGACTACGCCGAAGAGCTGCTCGACAGTGTGAGCACCAAGCTGCCAGGCTGGCCCGAACGCGTCAAGCTCATGCAGGAGAACTGGATAGGCAAGAGCGAAGGCGTGCGGTTTGCCTTCACGCACGACATCAGGGATTCGTCCGGCGCGTTGATCGGCGACGGTCGGATGTACGTCTTCACCACACGCGCCGACACCATTATGGGCGTCACCTTCTGCGCCGTGGCGCCAGAGCACCCGATTGCCGCAAAGGCCGCGATTGACAACCCGAAGACTGCCGCCTTCATCGACGAGTGCAAGTCCGGCGGCACGACAGAAGCTGAACTCGCCACGCAGGAAAAGAAAGGCATGGCCACCGGCCTGTTTGTCACGCACCCGCTGACCGGCGACAAGGTCGAGGTCTGGGTTGGCAACTATGTGCTGATGAGCTACGGCGACGGCGCCGTCATGGGTGTGCCTGCACATGATGAACGTGATTTCGAGTTCGCCAAAAAATACGGCCTGCCGATCAGGCAGGTCACCGACGTCAAGGGCCAGCCCTACAGCCTGGACGCCTGGGCCGACTGGTATGGCGACAAGCAGCAGGGCGTGGCCATCAACTCCGGCAAGTACGACGGCCTGGCGTTCAAGGCAGCTGTCGATGCCGTCGCAGGAGATCTTGCCGCCAAAGGGCTGGGCGAGAAAAAAACCACCTGGCGCCTGCGTGACTGGGGCGTGAGCCGCCAGCG
>JAZKHN010000148.1:9340-12673 GCA_040385325.1 Pseudomonadota bacterium | reverse complement strand
ACGGCAATTGGCGCCGCCTGCGCTACGGGCAGCACGGCGCGCTGGCCGGGCAGGTGTTTGGCCGGCAAAGATTTGACGGGGCCTATGGTGCGCGAGAAGAGTTCTTTTTCAGCTTTCGCTTTTGCTGCGGCAGCTGCGCGTGCGGCTGCATGCTCCTGCGCCAGCCTGGCGCGGGTTTCGATTTCTGTTTTGACCGCCTTGAGGTCCTGCAGGCTTTTGATGGCGGGCGTTTTCATGGCTGGGACTGTATATCAAGGCATGCCGTCATGTGGCTTGCGGGGCATGCTGTCCTGCGAACGCGATGCGCTGAAAGGTCCCCGCGGCTTTGCATGTAGCATGCGTTGCATCAACCTGCCTGCAGCCGGCAGGGCTGGCCGATGCGCACCATGGAGGGAATCTGATGTATTGCAACCCACGCTTGTTGATGACCTGCATGGTCCTGCTGTCTTGCGTGCCGTGCGCGGTTCTCTCCCAGACGCTCTACAAGTCTGTCGGCCCGGATGGCAAGGTTGTTTACAGTGACAAACTGCCGACCGAAGGCCGGGTAGAGAAGATGAAGTTCCAGAACCTTCCTGCCACGCCGCTGCCGCAATCGGTTGCCGCAACCTACGCCGAGTTGCTGCGCAAGGCCAAGGCCAATCCTGTCGCTACGGCACCTGTTGCTGGCAATGTGCTGTATTCGGCCACCTGGTGCGGGTATTGCCGGCAGGCCAAGGCCTACCTCGCCAGCAAGGGCCTTGCCTATACCGAACTTGACATTGACACGCCCGCCGGCATGGCAAGTTTTGCGCAGGTGGGTGGCGGCAAAGGCGTGCCCTTGCTGATGGCAGGCGGGCAGAAGGTGCAGGGCTATTCTGCGCAGGCCTACGACAGCCTCTTTTCGAAAATAAAATAGCCCGCAATTCTGGTCAAAAGGTGCCCTGCAGGTATTGAAGCCGGGCCGTTTTAAAGCAGTCCCAGTTCAGCCATGGACACTGCGCCCGCACTCGTCACCACAAAATGGTCAAGCACCCGTACATCGACAAGCGCCAGCGCTGACTTCAGTGTTTGTGTCAAAGCCTCGTCGGCGCGCGAGGGTTTTGTGGTGCCGCTGGGGTGGTTGTGGGCCAGCACCACGCTGGCGGCGTTCAGGGCCAGCGCGCGAATGACGACTTCACGCGGGTAGACCGATGTCTGGGTGAGGGTGCCGCGAAACATTTCTTCGAGCACGATGAGGCGGTGCTGGCTGTCGAGAAACAGCACTGCAAACACTTCATAAGGTCTGCTTCCCAATTGAAGCTGAAGGTAGTCGCGCACGGCCTGGGGCGTGGCGAACAGGGTCTTTTCCTTCAGTTCTTCTGCGAGTGCGCGGCGGGCCAGTTCAAGTACGGCGATCAGCTCGGCTGTCTTGGCGGGCCCCAGACCATTGATGTTTTTGATTTCTTCAGGCGTGGCATGCAGCAGGCCCGCCACACCACCAAATTTTTGAACCAGCTCTTCACCTATCTGCAGCGCGTTTTTACCTTGCAGGCCGGTTCGGACGAGCAGCGCGAGCAGTTCGGCATCGCTGAGCGCGCCTGGACCTCTGGCCAGCAGTTTTTCACGCGGGCGCGAGTCTTTGGGAATGTCTTTTAAAAGCATTTTTTATTCTTTGTTTGCCGCGGCCCGACGGCTTGAGGGATAAAAATCCGCAAACTGGCCTCCCTGTGCGGTACTTTCTACAATAGGGGCAGTTTACAAACAGTCCAGCTGCACCTAACTGGAAGCCGAAAGTTTTATGTCCACCGTGGAAACCGCCACCTCGCCTGTCGTTGAACAGGGCTCCTTCCTGACGCTGCATTACCGCATGGCCGGCCCATCTGTGGACGGCAAGCCGGGCGCCGACATCATCAACACCTTTGACGGCAAGCCTGCCACCCTCAGCCTGGGCACGGGCGAGTTGTCTCCCGCCATCGAGCAGCGTTTGCTGGGCCTGGCCGAAGGCACGCGCACCACCTTTGAGCTGCCTGCTGGCGAAGCTTTTGGCGACCGCAACCCCGAGCTTGTGCAGTGGGTGGCGCGCAAGCTGCTCAATGAATTGGGTGACCCTGATGAGCAGTACAAGGTCGGTGATGTGGTGCAGTTTCCGACGCCTGACGGCATGGGCCAGTATGCCGGTGCGGTACAGCAGGTCAAGGGCACGGGAGATGCGGTGCAATTTGATTTCAACCATCCGCTAGCGGGTCAGCCGGTGGTGTTCGAAGTTCAGCTCATAGGAGTCTTATGACTGCCCCCACAGGCCCCAATGAAATCCTGCTCGCCGAGCCACGCGGTTTTTGCGCTGGTGTGGACAGGGCGATTGAAATTGTTGAACGTGCACTTGCAAAGTTTGGCGCGCCGATTTATGTGCGCCATGAAATCGTGCACAACACCTATGTTGTCAACGAGCTGAAAGAAAAGGGCGCGATTTTTATCGAAGAGCTCGACGATGTGCCGCCCGGCGCTACGCTGGTGTTCAGCGCGCACGGTGTCAGCCAGGCGATCCAGAAAGAGGCCGCACGCCGTGGATTCCAGATATTTGACGCGACCTGCCCGCTGGTGACCAAGGTGCACGTTGAAGTGGCCAAGCTGCACAAGGAAGGCTACGAGTTCATCATGATTGGGCACAAGGGTCATCCTGAGGTCGAGGGGACCATGGGCCAGCTTGAGAGCGGTATTCACCTGGTGGAAGACGTGGCCGATGTCGAACGTATCGCGCCAGCCCAGACCGCACTGCTCGCAGTGGTGACCCAGACGACGCTGAGCGTGGACGACGCGGCCGAAATAACGGCAGCCGTGAAGGCGCGTTTTCCGCAGGTGCGCAGCCCCAAGCTGCAGGATATTTGTTATGCCACCCAGAACCGGCAGGACGCTGTCAAGGTGCTGAGCCCGCAGGTCGACATCCTGATCGTGGTGGGCAGCCCGACGAGTTCCAACAGCAACCGGCTGCGTGAACTGGCCGTCAAGCTGGGCACCGATGCCTATATGGTCGACGATGCCAGCGAGCTCAAGGAGTCATGGTTCGAAGGCAAGAGCCGCGTCGGGCTGACCGCCGGTGCATCGGCGCCGGAAATCCTGGTCAAGCAGGTGATAGACCGCATCAAGGCGCTGGGGGCCGTGTCCATCCGCAAGATGGACGGCATCGAGGAGACCATCAAGTTCCCTCTGCCCAAGGGCCTCAAGCTTGATTCGCAGGCGCAGCTCATGGAAGTCAGCGACAGTCAGCTGCACCAGCTGTCCTGACCCTTCCCTGCCATTGAACCGGTAGCTGGCCGCGCTTGCCCTGAAAGCGTCGCCGCCCGTTTTCCCCGTCTCTTTTCAGAAAATACAATCACG
>JAZKHN010000148.1:0-9240 GCA_040385325.1 Pseudomonadota bacterium | reverse complement strand
CTGCAGGCATTGCTGCTGGCCGTGCCCAACCTGCCGCATGAGTCCGTGCCCCACGGCAGCGACGAGCATGGCAATGTCGAAGTGCGCAAGTGGAGCCCTGCCGAAGGCCTGGGCGGTGAACCGCCGGCTTTTGCGTTTGAGCCCAAAGACCACGTCGATGTCGGCGCACCCATGGGCCTGGACTTTGAACTTGGCAGCAAACTCACAGGTTCGCGCTTTACCGTCATGAAGGGCCCGCTGGCCCGCCTGCACCGTGCGCTGTCGCAGTTCATGCTGGATGTACAGACCGCAGAACACGGCTACACAGAGTGCTATGTGCCCTACATCGTCAACAGCGATTCCCTCCGCGGGACCGGGCAGTTACCCAAGTTTGAAGAAGACCTGTTCGCCGCTAAAAAAGGCGGCCAGGAAGGTGAAAGCGAAAATGCGGCGCTTTATCTGATTCCTACATCCGAGGTGCCGCTGACCAATTTTGTGCGCGATGAGATCGTGCCCGAAGCGCAGCTGCCCATGAAGTTCACGGCGCACACACCCTGCTTCAGGTCGGAGGCGGGCAGCTATGGGCGTGACACCCGCGGCATGATCCGCCAGCATCAGTTCGACAAGGTCGAGATGGTGCAGATCGTGCACCCTGACAAGAGTTATGAGGCGCTGGAAGACATGACAGGCCATGCAGAAGTCATCCTGCAAAAGCTGGGCCTGCCTTACCGCGTGATGCTGTTGTGCACCGGTGACATGGGTTTTGGCGCGACCAAAACCTATGACCTTGAAGTCTGGCTGCCGGCCCAGAAGACTTACCGCGAGATCAGTTCGGTGTCCAACTGCGAGGCCTTTCAGGCGCGCCGCCTGCAGGCGCGTTTCAAGAATGCCCAGGGCAAGAACGAGTTTGTGCACACCCTGAACGGCTCAGGCCTGGCGGTTGGTCGTACCCTCGTGGCGGTGCTCGAGAACTACCAGCGCGCCGACGGCAGCGTGGCCGTGCCGGAAGCCCTGCAGCCGTACATGGGCGGGGTCACCGTCCTGGGCTGCTAGAATCACGCCTTCACTCAGGAGAGGTGGCAGAGTGGCCGAATGTACCTGATTCGAAATCAGGCGTACCGCAAGGTACCGTGGGTTCGAATCCCACCCTCTCCGCCAGATGCATAAACAAAAAAGCGCCTCTTGGGGCGCTTTTTTGTTGGTTGGGGGCAAGTGGTGAGTGATCGCCCCCGTGACGCATCGTTCAGAGAAGGCCCTGGGTGCGCGCGAGGTGGCTGGCCTGCGAGCGGCTTTTGACATTCAGCCGGCGGAACAGCCGCCAGAGATGCACCTTCACTGTGTGTTCACTGATCTGCAGCGATTCGGCAATGTCGCGGTTGCTCATGCCCTTGTCGAGCAGGTTGAGCAGCTGTTTTTGCCGTTTGGAGAGTTTCTCGGGCGTTGCGGCGCTGGCGTTGTCTGCCGTTGCGTCCGCAGGCAAAAAGCCCTGCAAAGTACGGGCGATGGCATCGCTTTTGGCGGATTTGTGAAGAAAGGCGCTTGCGCCTGCTTCAAGGGCCCGGCTTTCGGCGTCGGGGGCGGTTGATGCGGTAAACACCACGATGGCCGCGCTGGGGAACTGGCTGTGGAGCTGGCGAATGGCACGGGTACCGTCCAGGTCGCCTGCGCTGGATTCCATACAGATCATCCCGGGTAAGCCGTGCGCGTCTGCGGCTTCTGCAACAGCGGCGATATCGCCCAGTTCAACCGCCGGATAGCCCATACGGGCCAGCAGGGCCACAATGGCTTCACGCATCAGCGGATGCTCGTCTATAACAAAAATGCTCATGAACGCGGTCTAAAAAGGTGCATTGCTTTGTAAAAAAGCAAGCATAACCGTTCAAAGTCAAATTGAACGGCTCCTAATATTTTTAAAGACCGGAAATTTGTCTCATTTGGCTTTCAAGGGCGCCACAGGGTTGCAAACTAATTATTTCTTTGTAACCCAAATGTTTAGACCTCAACTAGAGGCCTGTTGCAGCTGGTTCAGGGCCGTGGCAATTTCATCAGCACCCACACCGTCCAGCGCAGCAAGCTTGCCCGACAGCTCGGGCAATGCAGCCTCACCTTTTTGCTGAAGCAGGGCAATGGCCTGTGCGGCATCGCGCGGCAATGCAAAGCCAAGGCTTTGCAGCAAAAGCCGGCCGTCGCTGCCCAACAGCTTGAAATAGAACTGGCCGTCGCGTTCCCGGTATTGCTTGAAGCCCGCGGCGCTGGCCTTCGCGGTTTTCTGTTTTGCCGGTACGGCCGCCGCCGCCAGCTTGCGCAGGCCCACCGCATGGCGCAGCTCGCGTATGAAGGGCGCAGACAGCGCACGCGCCTTCTCGCCGCCGGCCTGCAGGATGGCTTCAATGCTGGCCGGATTGCTGATGAGCGACTCGTAGTGCTCGCGCATGGGCGCAATGTCCTGGTCTATGCGGTTGAGCAGCATGGCCTTGGCGTCGCCCCATGCAACGCCGTCGGCATAGGCCTTGCGCATGGCTGCGGTTTCGGCTTCTGTGGCAAAGGCCTGGTAGATCTGGAACAGGGCCGAGCCCTCGGTGTCTTTCGCTTCACCGGGTGCGCGCGAATCGGTCACGATGCCTGCAATCAGCTTTTTGAGCTGCTCACGCGATGAGAAAAGCGGAATGGTGTTGTCGTAGCTCTTGCTCATCTTGCGGCCATCCAGGCCCGGCAGGGTGGCGACCGATTCTTCAATCAGCGCTTCAGGCAGTACCAGGTGCTCGCCGTAAAGGTGGTTGAAACGCTGCGCCATGTCACGCGCCATCTCGATGTGCTGGATCTGGTCGCGCCCCACAGGCACCTGGTGCGCCTTGAACAACAAAATGTCTGCACCCATCAGCACCGGGTACATGAAGAGGCCTGCCGTCACGTCTGCGTCGGGGTCATGGCCTGCGGCTTCGTTCTTGTCGACCGAGGCCTTGTAGGCGTGGGCGCGGTTGAGCACGCCCTTGCCCGTCACGCAGGTCAGCAGCCATGTGAGTTCGGGAATCTCGGGGATGTCCGACTGGCGGTAGAACACGACGCGTTCGGGGTCCAGGCCGCAGGCGAGCCAGCTGGCGGCGATCTCCAGCGTCGAGCGCTGTATGCGTTCAGGCTCGTCGCACTTGATCAGCGCGTGATAGTCGGCCAGGAAATAAAAGCTCTCGGCACCTGCGCCCTTGCTGGCGGCGACTGAGGGCCGGATGGAGCCGACATAGTTGCCCAGGTGCGGCGTGCCGGAGGTGGTGATGCCTGTGAGAAAGCGTTGGACGGAGATTGAACTCATGTCAGTTTTGGGGGAATAGGGATGGAAAGATTGAGAAGATCAAGCATGCCGTAGCCTGCTACAAGCATGGGCCATAGCCAGTACGCGCCAACGACACCAAGAAAGATGAGTCCCAAGACGACGAAAAACCCCCATGGTTCGATCCGCGAAACCCAAAGGGCCTGTCTCAAGGGAAGCAGGCCAACGAGGATGCGGCCACCATCCAGCGGTGGCAGTGGAAAAAGGTTAAACGCGAACATCAGGAGGTTGACGTACACACCCGCCATGCACATGACCAGGAAAAAGGGTTCATCCACTCCTGTATTCAGAAAAATGGCGTAAAGAACGGCCCACAAGAAAACCTGAATGAAATTGGCCCCCGGGCCCGCTAGCGCGACCCAGATCATGTCCTGCTTGGGTCGCCGCAAGTTGCCGAAGTTGACCGGAACCGGCTTGGCGTAACCGAAAAAAAATGCCCCCGACGTTGCAAAGTACAACAGCAGCGGCATCGCAATCGTGCCCAGCGGGTCGATGTGCTTGATAGGGTTGAGCGTCACGCGGCCCATGCTCCAGGCCGTGTTGTCGCCAAAGTAGCGCGCCACATAACCGTGGGCGGCCTCGTGGATGGTGATGGCGAAGAGCACCGGCAGCGCATAGATCGCAACGGTCTGGATAAGGTTGGCAATGTCCATCGGGCGATTATCCCCGCCGCGAAGCAGCCGCCATGATGAGGGGTTTACAGGCCCAGCCGCGCCACCTCGCCGCGCCCCTGCCTTGTGACGACGGCCTCGCCGCCATCGCCCATGGGCGTGAGGTCTATCACCGTCGAGGGTTCCTGGTGGCAGGCGCCCGCGTCGATGACTGCGGCCAGCTCATGTTCGAGAAGGTGGCGGATGTCCTGTGCGTCATTGAGCGGTTCGGTCTCGCCGCGCGGTATCAGCGTGGTCGCCAGCAGTGGCGCGCCATGCAGTTCCAGCAGGCATTGCAGGGTTTTGTGCTCGGGCACCCGCAGGCCAATGGTCTTGCGCGAGGGGTGGCTGAGGCGGCGCGGCACTTCCTTGCTGGCCTCCAGAATGAAGGTATAGGGACCGGGTGTGGCGGCCTTGAGCAGCCTGAACTGCCGGTTGTCGACCCGCGCGTAGCTGGCCAGCTCGCTGAGGTCGCGGCACAGCAGTGTCAGGTGGTGTTTGTCATCGACACCGCGAATGCGCCGCAGGCTGTCTGCGGCGGCCTTGTCGTCCAGGTGGCAGACCAGGGCGTAGCTGGAGTCCGTGGGCACAGCTGCGATGCCACCTTTTTCCAGCAGCGTCACGGCCTGCTTTAACAGCCGGGTCTGCGGGTTTTCAGGGTGGATCTCAAAAAACTGGGCCATGGTTTGAATCCGCTTTCAGGCTTCGACGGGGTGCACGTCAATCTGCCTGGCATTGCGGCTTTCGCGAAAGGCCAGCCATGCGCCGCCCGTTCCGCACACCGCGATCAGCACCATGCCGGCGATGGACCAGCCGTCAGGGATATGCGAGAAAACAAGCCATCCGCCTACCATGGCAAAAGCAATCTGCGTGTAGAGGTAGGGGGTGAGCGACGCAGCAGGCGCGCCCTGGTAGGCCAGGATGATAAGGAAGTGGCCTGTGGTTGCCAAAAGGCCCATCAGCATCAGCAACCCCCACAACTGCCAGGAGATCTGCGAGCTCCACACAAAAGGCAGGGCGAATGACACCACCAGTGTGCCCACCCAGCCCGTGTAAAGGTGCATGGTGACCGGGTCTTCGGTACGCGTCATTTTGCTGGTCAGCACCTGGAACCATGCATTGCAGGCGACCAGGCCCAGCGGGAGCAACATGGCCCAGGTGAAGTTTTCTCCGCCCGGCCGAATGATGATGACCGTGCCCAGAAAGCCTCCACTCACCAGCGCCCAGCGCAGCGGTGACACTTTTT
This sequence comes from Pseudomonadota bacterium, assembly GCA_040385325.1. Taxonomy (GTDB): domain Bacteria; phylum Pseudomonadota; class Gammaproteobacteria; order Burkholderiales; family Burkholderiaceae_C; genus Polaromonas. The sequence goes on along the minus strand of JAZKHN010000148.1, from coordinate 4,040 downwards.
CGCCCAGCGAGGTGGACGCCAGCAGCGTGATGACGAGTGGCGTGATCATCTGGATGGCCGTGAACTCACCCACCGGCAGGTATCGAAGGCTGACGAAGGCCAGCAGGCTGCTTGTCAGGATGAGCAGACCCCGCAGCAACTGGAATTTGGGGTGGGCGGTCTTGAACACCGACAAACCGCGTGTGGGCAGCACCAGCAGGGTCGTTGACACAGCCTGGAAGGCGTAACGCACCCACAGCGCCATGAGGATGGGAACACCTGCCGTGACGTATTTGGTGGTGGTGTCCAGCGCTGCAAAAAACAGCATCCCCACAACGATCAGCAGGATGCCGTTGATGGGTCTGGCATTGGCCGCCGCTCGCCCCCGGCTCACTGGATGCGGTCCGCCAGCAGTTCCCACACCGGCGTCAGGTCGCCTGGCAGGAAAGGCAGCGTGCCCAGGTCGGTGTGGCTTTCGTCGGGGCTGTGGAAGTCGCTGCCGCGGGAAGCGGCCAGGCCGAACTCTTTCGCGGTTTCGGCGTACTTCACGTATTCCTGTGCGGTGTGGCTGCCGGTGACGACTTCAACGCCGCGCCCGCCGTGGTTCTTGAACTCGGTGAACAGCGCGTACTCTTCATTGGGCGTGAACTTGTAGCGTGCGGGGTGCGCAATGATGGCCAGGCCTTTGGCGCTGGTGATCCACTGCACGGCATCGCGCAGCGAGGCCCAGCGGTGCGGAACATAACCGGGTTTGCCTTCAGTCAGGTATTTGCGAAAGACTTCAGAGGTGTCCTTGCAATGGCCTCCCTCGACCAGAAAGCGTGCAAAGTGGGTGCGTGAGATGAGTTCCGGGTTGCCGACAAACTTCAGTGCGCCTTCGTAGGCGCCCTTGATGCCGACTTTGGCCAGACCGTCAGACATTTCCATCGCGCGCTGGCCACGGCCGCCGCGTGTGTTGTGCAGGCCCTTGAGCATGTCGGCGTCATCCGGATCAAAGCCGAGGCCGACGATGTGTACGGTTTCATTGGCAAAGGTGACCGAAATTTCGGTACCGGTGAGGTAACGCATGCCATGGGCTCGGGCAGCAGCCGCGGCGCGGTGCTGGCCGCCGATTTCGTCATGGTCGGTGAGGGCCCAGAGTTCGACGCCATTGGTGGCTGCGCGTTCGGCCAGCGCCTCGGGTGTCAATGTGCCGTCAGAGACCACCGAGTGGCAGTGCAGGTCGGCGTTGAGGATGCTGGCGGCTGGCGTGGTCAGGGAAGTCACCGTGCCATTTTAGGCTTTGCGCTCCGGCCTTGCCTGGCGCTGCAGGTTTACCCCGTCGATGCCGTGGGGAAGCTGCACAATCAGGGCCTCCACCTTGTTTGTCATTTTTGCCGGGGCTGCCCATGATCGTCGTTCACCACCTCAACAACTCGCGTTCGCAGCGTGTCCTCTGGCTGCTTGAAGAACTGGGCCTTGACTACGAGATCAAACGCTATGAGCGTGACCCCAAGACCATGCTGGCACCGCCTTCCCTGCGGGCCATCCACCCGCTGGGCAAGTCGCCTGTCATCACCGATGGCGACCTGGTGCTGGCTGAATCGGGTGCCATCATTGAATACCTGGTCGAGCGCTACGGCCAGGGCAAGCTGGCACCCGCAACCGGCACCCCCGCTTACCTGCGCTACCGCTACTGGCTGCACTATGCAGAGGGCTCGCTGATGTCGCCGCTGTTGCTCAAGCTGGTGTTCGACAAGATTGAGCGCTCCCCCATGCCGTTTTTTGCGAAACCGATTGCCAAAGCGATCTCGGGCAAGACCAAGGCCGCCTTCATCACGCCCAACATCAGCACGCATCTCGATTACCTTGAGGGTGAGCTGGGCAAAAGCACCTGGTTCGCCGGGGATGACTTTTCAGCCGCCGACGTGCAACTCAGCTTTCCGGTGGAGGCCGCTGCCGCGCGCGGTGGGCTGGATGCCAGCCGTCCAAAGCTCATGGATTACCTGAAGCGCATTCATGCCCGCCCCGCCTACACAAAGGCGATTGAACGCGGCGGTGAATACGGGCTTTTGGGCTGACCAGGGCCCGGCAACATATCCAAAGGGTCAGATTTCAGCATATGCCGTGGCATATGCTGAAATCTGACGGCGTTTGACGCTGTCAGACCGCTAAAACTGCTTCAAAAAGGCCATTTTGAAGGTCCAAATCTGCCGCAGACCAATAGATATGAGCGTGAATAGCTATGAAATATATAGCGACCATTGTCAGGTCAACCGGCTTTGATTTCCGCCGCTTCCACCAGAAACCGCACCCGCCGCACGCCCTGCCACTCATCGGCATCCAGCCGGAAGGCCAGCGTCACCCGCGCAGGCAGCGGCTCGGTGTGTCCGAACCAGATGCCATCTACCGGCTGGCCCTGGTGTTTGAGCTTGAGCGCCAGGTGCTTTTCACCGACCAGGCGCTGCGACACGACGTCGAGCTCTTCGCTGAAGGTCGGCGCGGCAAAGCCCTGGCCCCAGACTTCCTTGTGCAGCGTGTCCACCATGTCAGTGCGGCGGTACTCGGCGGCCAGAGGGCCGTCGGTGTCCATGCGGCGGGTCAGCGTGGCGGCGTCCAGCCATTCGTGGGCGACCTGCTGCAGCGCGCTTTCAAAGGTCTCGAAGTTCTCTTCGCTGATGGTGCAGCCCGCCGCCATGGCGTGGCCGCCAAAACGTAGCAGCACACCGGGGTGGCGCTTGGCAACAAGATCCAGCGCATCACGCAGGTGAAAACCTGCAATCGAGCGGCCCGACCCCTTGAGTTCATGCTCCTTGCCCGGCGCACCGCTGGCAGCGAACACAAAGGTGGGCCTGTGCAGCTTGTCCTTGATGCGCGAGGCGACGATGCCGACCACGCCTTCGTGAAAGTCCGGGTCAAAAATTGCAATCGCCGGTGGCGGCACCTCATCAACATCGATCATTGCGTCTGCCGCCATCTGCGCCTGCTCGCGCATGCCGGCTTCAATGTCGCGGCGCTCGCGGTTGATGCCGTCTAGCGTGCGGCCCAATTCGTCGGCACGGCCTGCGTCGTCAGTCAGCAGGCATTCAATGCCCAAGGTCATGTCGCTGAGGCGCCCGGCAGCGTTGATGCGCGGTCCGAGGGCAAAGCCGAAATCAAAGGTGGTTGCCACATTGGCCTTGCGGCCGGCGGCTGTGAACAGGCTGGCGAGACCAGCAGGAAGATAGCCCGCGCGTATGCGGCGCAGGCCCTGCGCGACCAGGCGGCGGTTGTTGGCGTCGAGCCTGACGACATCGGCCACGGTGCCCAGTGCCACCAGCGGCAGCAGCACATCGACTTTTGGCTGATTCTGGGCTGTAAAGACGCCGCGCTCGCGCAGCTCGGCCCGCAGCGCCAGCAGCACATAAAACATCACCCCCACACCGGCAATCGATTTGCTTTCAAAGGTGCAATCGGGCTGGTTGGGGTTCACGATCACATCGGCATCAGGCAACACGATCTGGCCGTCTTTCAGAGCCGGCAAATGGTGGTCCGTCACCAGTACCTGCATGCCCAGCGTCCTGGCGCGTGCCACGCCATCCATGCTGGCAATGCCGTTATCGACCGTGACCAGCACATCGGCCCCGGTGGCCCTGACGCGGTCGGCAATCGGGGCGGTGAGGCCGTAGCCGTCGACGACACGGTCTGGCACCAGGTAACTCACGTTGGTGGCGCCAAGCAGGCGCAGCCCGCGCAGGGCGACGGCGCAGGCCGTTGCGCCATCACAGTCGTAGTCGGCCACCACGCAGATTTTTTTGTTGGCGGCCATGGCGTCGGCCAGCAGGCGCGCAGCTTCGCGCGTGCCCAGCATGCCGGACGGTGGCAGCAGGCGCGCCAGCCCGTCGTCGAGCTCGTCTGGCGAGTTCACGCCGCGCGCTGCATAAAGCTGGGCCAGCAGGGGGTGGATGCCGGCCTGCTGCAGCGCCCAAACGCTGCGCGGGGGTACGTCGCGTACCTGGATTTTCATGTTGGCTTTGTCGATTCTTGTGGGTTGGAGCCTGTTTATGAACTGTAGCGGGTCGCGTTGGGGTGCAATCGGGATG
>JAZKHN010000147.1:0-1940 GCA_040385325.1 Pseudomonadota bacterium | reverse complement strand
TTCAGAATGCCGCCCACCGTATAGAAGGAGCCGAACACCACAATTCTATCAGCGGGGTCTGCGGCGGCCACAGCGGCCTGCAGGGCCAGTTCAGGGCTTTTGAAGGTGCTTGACGTGGCATCCGGGCGGTTGTTTTGGGCCTGCCAGGTCGCCTGCAAGGCCTCACCGGCAGCCGCACGGGACGTGGGCAAATCGGTGAAATACCACTTGTCGATCAGCGGCCCGACCCGGCCCAGCATGGGCGCGAGGTCCTTGTCGGCCATGGCACCAAAAACTGCATGGGTGCAGGCATAAAAACCCATCGCGTCGAGGTTTTCAGCCAGCGCGGCGACCGAATGCGGGTTGTGCGCCACGTCCAGCACAAGCGTGGGCTGGCCCGGCACGATCTGGAAGCGGCCCGGCAGCTCGACCATGGACAGCCCGTTGCGCACAGCCTGCGCCGTGACGGGAATGCGGTCACGCAAGGCCGTCAGCGCGGCCAGCACGCCGGAGGCATTAACCAGCTGGTTGGCACCGCGCAGGGCCGGGTAGGCCAGGCCGGCATACCTGCGACCGCGCCCCGCCCAGCCCCACTGCTGCTTGTCGCCTGAAAAATTGAAGTCAGCCCCAAAGCGCCACAAGTCAGCGCCCACTGCGGCAGCGTGGTCAACAATGCTCTGCGGCGGCACCGGGTCGCTCACCACGGCCGGTTTGCCGACGCGCATGATGCCGGCTTTCTCCAAACCAATCGCTTCGCGGGTGTTGCCCAGCAGTTCGGTGTGGTCCAGGTCAATGCTGGTGATGACGGCGCAGTCGGTGTCGATGATGTTGACGGCGTCCAGCCGGCCGCCCAGGCCGACTTCCAGGACCACGACATCGAGGTTCGCCTCTTTCAGCAGGTTCAGGATGGCCAGCGTGGTGAACTCAAAATAGGTCAGGGATATCTCTTCGCCGGTCTTGCGGGCTGTCTCAACCTTTTCAAACGAAGCCACCAACTGCGCCGCGCTGACGATGTCGCCGCGCACGCGGCAGCGCTCTTCAAAATGCACCAGGTGCGGTGAGGTGAAAACGCCTGTGCGGTAGCCCGCCTCCAGCAATATTGCCTCCAGCATGGCGCAGGTCGAGCCCTTGCCGTTGGTGCCAGCCACCGTGATGACGGGGCAATCAAACACCAGCTTCATGCGGTCAGCCACGGCCTTCACGCGGGCCAGGCCCATGTCTATGCTTTTGGGGTGCAGCTGTTCGCAGTAAGCCAGCCAGTCGTCGAGGGTTGTCAGGTTTTGCATGGAGGCATGATTGTCGCCGCAGCAAAAAAACATGGCCTTTGCAAGGTCGGGACCGTGGCAAAATTTCCGCATGATTACCCTCTACGGCATCCCCAACTGCGACACCGTCAAAAAAGCCCGCACCTGGCTGACCGACCATGGCGTGGCTTATGAATTCCACGACTTCAAGAAGCAGGGCGTGCCTGCCGCAAAACTGCCTGCCTGGGGTAAGGCCGTGGGCTGGGACAAGCTGCTGAACCGCCAGGGCACGACCTGGCGCAAGCTGGATGTAGCCGCGCAGGCCGGCGCAACCGACCCCGCCGGCGCTCAGGCCCTGATGGTGGCCAACCCCAGCGTCATCAAGCGGCCGGTGGTCGAATGGGGCAAGGATGTAACAGTGGGCTTTGATGCTGCGGGCTGGCAAGATCGCGTTTAGCCCCCACCCTCGCTGTGTAAAGAGCCGCGCTTTGGGGCGGCTTTACAGTGATTTACCTGAACTTGATGTAACAAACCTGCTCTGACTCATTAGACTTGGGAGCGCTGTTCCGGCCACGACCGGATCCCGCTTTCAGCCAGCTGAAAAGGTTTGAAAATCATGAAAAAAGTATTTGTTTTATCTACCGCCGCCGTTGCCGGCCTGATGGCGTTCAACGCCTCGGCCGCCGACATCCTGGCCCGTGTGATCTCCAGCACCCC
>JAZKHN010000146.1:0-2878 GCA_040385325.1 Pseudomonadota bacterium | reverse complement strand
TGCTCGACCTGCTCAAGCTGAAGGCGCACATTCCGGGTTATGGGCAGGTGCTGGCGGGCTGAGGCATAAAAGCACTAAAAGGTAACTTTTAACTTAACATTTTTCCTGAATGTTAAGTTCCATATTAACTTTTTGAGTTTCTGGGGGGCTTGCGGGCTGCTCAAAACGCTAAAAATAGTCTGAAAAGGCCATTTTTGAGTGGCAAATCGGGCTGCAGGCCAATGAGTACGCGCGTGAGCAGCTACTGAATTAATAGCGCTGTTCCCCTCACGACCAGGCCGCGCTCCCCCTGCCGGGTGGTGAAAGCAAACTCCAAAAGGAACGAGGCTTAACTGCTGGTTCGAGTCCGAACCACCACATCCCTAACCAACCCCAGCCGGTCATTCCCGAAATACATGTCATCGCCAATAAAGAAGGTGGGCGCGCCAAAAGCACCGCGCGCAACTGCCTCATCCACGTTCGCCTTGAGCTGGTCCTTCACCGCCGGCTGCGCAATGCCCGCAAGAAACGCATCGGCATCAATGCCCACTTGCTTGCAGATGCCAGCAAGAACCTCATCTTGTGAGATGTCGAGATCCTGCGTGAAGTAGGCCGCGAACACAGCCTCGACAAACGCAAGGTGTTTGCCTTGCGCCTCTGCGTCCTGCGCCACCCAGATGCAGCCGCGCATGGCCTTGACGCTGCTGACCGGAAATACTTTTGGCGGAAAGACGATCTTCATGCCTGCTGAACGGGCGTTGTCCTGAACATCTTTAAGCAGGTAGCGGTTGCGCGCTGTATTCATGTCTTCGCGGTTGGCATAGACGTTCTTGTTGGCCACGTTGAAGATGCCGCCGACCAGGACGGGTCGCCAGACGATGGGCACCTTCAGCTCTGCCGCCATGGGCTGGATGTTGCGGAAGGCGATGTAGGTCCAGGGGCTGGAGCAGTCGAAGAAAAATTCAATCATGTGTTTGTCTCTTTTATATTTTTGATGCTGCTTGTTCAAAGCTTGTGGTGGCCTGCCTTGATGCTCTCTGCGGTCTGCCCAAACAGCGCCTTGCGCGCTTCTTCGGTCAGTGCTGGCGGGCGCAGTTCCTTGCCCACATCCAGGCCGCGCTTGACGGCTTCGCGCTCGATGATGGTGTCGTACCAGCGCTGCACATTCGGGAACTTTGCGAGGTCCACGTTCTGCGCTTTGTGTGTGCGCGTCCACGGGAAGATGGCCATGTCGGCAATCGAATAGGCCATGCCAGCGACGAATGCGCCTGTGGCAGCGAGCTGTTTGTCGAGCACGCCGTACAGGCGGTCTACTTCCTTGCCGTAGCGGTCGAGGGCATAGGGAATTTTCTCGGGCGCGTAGAGCAGGAAATGGCCGTTCTGCCCGGCCATGGGGCCGAGCCCGCCCATCTGCCAGTTCAGCCACTGCAGCACCAGGTAGCGGTCGCGCAGCACGGGCGACAAAAAGCGTCCGGTCTTGTCGGCCAGGTATTGCAGGATGGCGCCGCTTTCAAAAATCGCAATCGGCTCCCCGCCCCCGGCGGGTGAGTGGTCGACGATGGCGGGCATGCGGTTGTTGGGGCTGATGCGCAAAAAATCAGGCGCGAACTGCTCGCCCTTGCCGATGTTGACCGGGATCATGTTGTAGGGCAGGTCGCATTCCTCCAGCATGATGGAAATCTTCCAGCCGTTGGGGGTGGGCCAGTAATGAAGGTCGATCATGCGGTGTCTCCTCGGGTGGTTCTAGAGCTGCTCGGCGTGAAAGCGCAGGTGGTCGTTCATGAAGGTGCTGATGAAATAGTAGCCGTGGTCATAACCCTCATGACGGCGCAGGGTGAGCGGCTGGCCTTTGGCCTTGCAGGCTGCTTCAAACAGATGCGGGTGCAACTGCTCTGCAAGAAATTTGTCGGCCAGGCCCTGGTCGATCAATATGCCGTCGGGGAAGGGTGCTTTGCCCTCTTGGGTCATCAGGGCTGTCGCGTCATGTCTTGCCCATTCAGCCTTGTCTGTACCCAGGTAACCGGTGAAGGCCTTGTGTCCCCATGGGCACTGGCTGGGCGCAGCGATAGGCGCAAAGGCCGAGACTGATTTGAAAAGATCAGGATGGCGCAGCGCCAGCGTGAGCGCGCCATGCCCGCCCATCGAATGGCCGAAGATGCCGATGCGGCTGCTGTCAATCGGCAGGCTTGATGTGACCAGCGGCAGCAGCTCTGTGGTGATGTAGCTTTCCATGCGGTAGTGTCTTGACCATGGTGATTCTGTTGCATCAAGGTAAAAGCCCGCACCCACGCCGAAGTCCCAGCTGTCGGCCTCACCCGGTGCGCCTGCACCGCGCGGGCTGGTGTCGGGTGCAATCAGTGCGATGCCCAGTTCGGCGGCCAGTTGCTGCGCACCGCCCTTGGTCATGAAGGTTTCTTCGTTGCAGGTCAGGCCCGCGAGGTAAACCAGTGCGGGGACCTTGCCGCCGGCTTTTTCAATCGATGCTTTCGGCGGCAGGAAGACAGAGAATTTCATGGGCAGGCCAATGATCTGCGACTCATGTCTGTAGAAGCGCTGCAGGCCACTGAAGCAGCCGTGTTCGCTGAGCATTTCAAGCGTTGCCATCAAAAAAGCACAACGCCGCGTATGGATTCGCCGGACTTCATGAGGTCGAAACCCTTGTTGATGTCTTCCAGCGGCATGGTGTGCGTGATCAGGTCGTCGATGTTGATCTTGCCTTCCATGTACCAGTCAACGATTTTCGGCACATCGGTGCGGCCTCGTGCGCCGCCGAAGGCCGAGCCTTCCCATTTGCGGCCCGTCACGAGCTGGAAGGGGCGGGTGCTGATCTCTGCGCCGGCCTCGGCCACGCCGATGATGATGCTGCGGCCCCAGCCTTTGTGCGTGCATTCCAGCGCCT
>JAZKHN010000145.1:2965-7693 GCA_040385325.1 Pseudomonadota bacterium | reverse complement strand
ACGGCCACCCGTATGGGCCGCGCGCTGTCGGCAATCAGCTCAAGCCGTACGCCGGCCGGCAGTTGCGGTGTGATCTCTGCTATTGCTTTGTTGAGGCCGTCAACCACCGCAATGGTGTTTTCGTCTTGAGCCTTCTGCACCGAGATGAGCAGTGTGCGCTGGCCGTTGTAGAGGGCCAGGCTGTCGATCTCCTGTGCACCATCGGCGATGCGCGCCACCTGGTCCACCGTGATGGCGGCGCCGCCTTTGCGCGCGACGATGATTTTGCCGAAGTCTTCAGGCCGTTTGACCCGCGCATCGATCTTGACCACACGCTCCTGAGCCAGCGAGCGGATGGCGCCCACCGGCAGGTCCTGGTTTTCATTGCGAACGGCGTTCACCACCTGGTCGGCCGTGATGCCAAGTGACTCCATGGCCTGCGGGTTCAGGTAGACATTGATCTCGCGTTTGGTGCCACCTACCAGAGTGACCGAGCCCGCGCCGCGCACGTTCTCGAGGCGCTTTTTCAGGATCTGGTCTGACCAATTCGTCAGCTCGACTGCTGACATGATGCCCTTGGTCGCATCGGGCAACACTGCAATGGACCAGACGGCCTTGCTAGCCGGGTCGAAGCGCAGCACGCGCGGTTCTTTCACCTCATCGCGCAAGGTGGGCCTGATGGCGGCGATCTTTTCACGCACATCCTCGGCTGCCTTGCGGCCATCGACATAGAGCTGGAACTCGATGATGACGACCGACTGGCCTTCGTAGCTGCGCGAGGTGAGTGCGCTGACACCGGCGATCGAGTTGACGCCTTCTTCAATTTTTTTTGTGACTTCGCTCTCGACAATCTCGGGTGATGCGCCCGGATACTCGGCCGTGATGACGACAACGGGCAAGTCGATGTTGGGGAACTGGTCGACCTGCATGCGCTGGTACGAAAACAAGCCCAGCACCACGATGGCCACCATGACCATGGTGGCAAAAACCGGGTTTTTAAGGCTGACCTGCGTGAACCACATGCAGTGCTTACTTTGCTGAGGCGGCTGAGGCTGCGGCTACAGGCGCTGGTGCAGCGGGTGCAGCCAGTTGCGTGAAGCGTACCTGCGTGCCTTCACGCAGGTAGCCGATGTTGGCGCGTATCACCTGCGTGCCTTCGGCCAAACCCTTGACGGCCACCACGTTCTCATTGCCCGCCGTGCCGCGCGCGCCAGCCTCTATGGTCTTGTGCACCACCTTGCCGTCCTCAATGGCCTGGACATAAGGTGCCGGCTTGTCGGTGCGTACGCTGCCCAGCGGCACCGCCAGCAGGGACGAACTTGCCGTGCCGAGCGTGCCCTGCGCAAACAGGCCCTGGCGCAGGGGCAGTGCCCGTCCGCCGGGAGCGTTGTCAATGCTCAGGTAGGCCAAAACGCTGCGGCTGCCGGCCTGCGCGCTCGGGTTGATGCGCACCACCTTCGCGGTCGCGAGCTGGCTGCCGCCTTCAATCTGCAGCTCTGCTGTCTGGCCGACGCTGATCTGCGCCGAGTCCGCCGCGCTGAGCGTGGCTTCAAGCTCGAGGCGGCTGAGGTCAACCACTTCAACGATGCGCGTGTCAATGCCGACACGCTCGCCGGGCTGCGCCAGGCGCTGCGATACCTGACCAGTGATGGGCGATTTGAGTATGGTGTCTTCGACTGATTTTCTGGCTACGTCGGTTGCGGCCTGCGCGGCGCGGAAGGTCGATTGCGCAGCATTGAGGTTGGCCAAAGAGGTATCGAGTGCTGTCTTTGAAATAAAGCCCTGGTCTACCAGCGCCTTGTTGTTGTCGTACTGGCGCTGCACCACCTCAACCTGCGCTTTGGCCGATGCAGCCTGTTCGCTGGCCTGCCGCACGCGGGACTGGTATTCGGTCGCCTCTATGCGCGCCAGCACCTGGCCGGCCTTGACGAAGTCGCCTTCACGCACCGTCAGGCCCTGCAACTCGCCGGCCACGCGCGCCTTGATGACGGCGGAGTTCACGGCCTTGAGCGTGCCTGACACCGGCAGGCCTTGCGTGACCTGCAGGGTCTGTGCCTTCACCACATCCGTGGCGGCCAGCTCGACCGTGCCCTGCTCCTTCACTGCAGTGCTGGCCACCAGCGCCTGCTGCTGCGCCTTGCGCGCCGACAGCGCACGGAAGACGCCAACGGCAAGGAGCAACACCACCAGCACCGCTGCTGCCCACTTGACCCATTTGCTGTTGCTGTTTGTTGTCATGGCGGCAGTTTTTATTTTTTGTCGGGGCTGGATGAGGCCGCAGGCGCAACAAGCAGCCCGTTCAGGATGGCGCCGAGTTGCGTCTCAATGTATTTTTTCGGGTCCATGGCCAGCGTCATGGGTGCGCAGACGCCCGGCGAGTGTTTGGCCAGAATCAGGAACATCATGGGCGCGACGATGGTGAACACCGCGTAGTCAAGGTCCAGCGGACGGATTTCGCCGCGGTCAATGCCGCGCTGCAGGATGCGGCGAATCAGTGTCTGGCCGGGGGCGATGACTTCCTGCTGGTAGAACGCGGCAATCTCGGGAAAGTTTTTCGCCTCGCTCATCATGAGTTTGGTGATGCCCGAGGCCTTGGTGGCACCGACGCGGTCCCACCAGACGTTCATGCAATAGGTGATCATTTCTGCGCTGCTGCCTTCGAAGGTCAGGAACTCCTCGTTCCATTCCTTGAAGCGGCCGGAGATGTTTTTACGCACCACCGCCTTGAGCAACTCTTCCTTGCTGGGGAAGTACAGAAACAGCGTGCCCTTGGAGACGCCCGCCCGGGCAGCGACTTCTTCCGACTTTGTGGCTGCAAAGCCTTTTTCGACAAACAGGTCCAGCGCAGCGGCCAGCAACTCGCCCGGGCGTGCTTCCTTGCGCCGCTCACGCTTGACGGTGGCAGAAGCATCGGGTTTGCAGAAGAATTTGGAGATCGGCATTTTTAATGACTGACTGGTTAGTAATGTAACCCGCCAGATAGGGGGCCGTCAACAGACAGGTGTTGCGGACGCAACTTCAGACCGGCAGCCAGCGCCCGGCCTGAATGCCCAGCCATTCCTTGAGCAGTTGCTGCGTCACCGATAACCCGTCGCCTGATGGCAGCCATTCCACGAGATCATTTTTGGCCGGTAGCACATACCCAATAGGTGCGGCACTCACGACCAGGCCCGTACGTTCGAATGCCTTGATGGCGCGCGGCATGTGCCAGGCGTCTGTCACCAGAACGATGCGCTGAATGCCGTCGCGCTTGAGTATGGGTGCCAGCATTAACGCATTCTGGGTTGTATCGCGTGACTGGCTCTCCAGCCAGCGTGGCGCGACCCCATATTCCTGCTGCGCAACACGTGCGCTGACCTGGGCCTCGGAGGTCTGTGCATCTGCGTCCGCGCTGCCCCAGCCGATGCCGCCCGTCACTGCCAGGGGCAGGCCAGTCTGTTTCACCAGCCAGATGCCGTAACGCAAGCGGGCCAGCGTGTAGGCGCCCGGTTGCGCCTGGCCGTATTCAGGCACGACGGGCAACATGCCGCCGCCCAGCACGACGATGGCCTGCACCCTGGACGCCTTGAGTTGCGCCACGGAGGGCGGCAGATATTGGGGCAGTGCGTTTCTGGCCAGCCACACGGCCGTGCCATGGCAACTGAGGATCCAGAGCAGCGCCAGCGCCAGAGTGATCAGCGTCACACCGGTGCGCCTGCGCTTGCCCAGCAGCAGCAAACCGAGCAGGGCAAGAAGCAGCAGCGACAGCGGCGGCATGGCGAGCGCTGTCAGCAGGGGTTTGAAGGCGCCAAGTTCCATGGGTGCTATAAAAAAAGTAGCTGAATGCGACCATTCTACAAACGGCGTCGGCGTGATCTTCCCTGCATGTCCGGCCTGCCAACAGCTTTACCCGATAAATCGGACGCCGCGGCTTAAAGCTGTCAGTATCAGCTGATCTGATTACTTCTAGGAGAACGGCATCAACCCGTATATCTGGTGTTTGGTGGGTGCCGTGCTAGGCGCGCTTGCCTGCCTGCTGACGCAAGTCCGCGACAAGACTGTCATTATTGAAACTGTTGCCGTAGCCATCTTTGGCGCCTATATAGGTGGCGATTTTGTGGCGTCCATGCTGAGCGGCGGCAAAACGAACGACACCAACTTCAGTGCGGGGTCCCTCGGCCTGGCGGTACTGGGCGGGGTGGTGTTTCTGTTGCTCCTGAAACTGATGCGCAAGCTGGTCGGCCCGCAATTCACGCCCAAAGGCCCGCGCCGCCGCGATTGAGCCGCTCGCCTCAGGGACATGTGGCGCAAGCGGGCGGTTTTGGAGGTGCCCGCGTAAGATGAAAGCCATGGCCACGACTCATCGTGACCACCTGATCAATCATCTTTTTGAGCGGAGATTTCCATGGCGTCAACTGAAACCATCACTTTGGGCGGCGGCTGCTTCTGGTGCACGGAGGCCGTGTACGTCAAGGTGCGCGGCGTGACCGATGTCGAGTCGGGCTACAGCAACGGTCAGGCCGCGCGGCCCAGCTATGAAGAGGTCTGCAGCGGCCGTACAGGGTCCAATGAGGTCGTGAAACTCGAATTCGACCCTGCAGCGATCACGCTGCGCGAGATTCTCGAAATCTTCTTTGTCATTCACGACCCGACCAGCCTGAACCGCCAGGGCAACGATGCCGGCACGCAGTACCGCAGCGGCATTTACTACACCTCGCCCGAGCAAAAGCAGGTGATTGATGATTTCATCCGCGAAGCCAGCCAGGACAA
>JAZKHN010000145.1:0-2865 GCA_040385325.1 Pseudomonadota bacterium | reverse complement strand
AAGACGATAAACCCGTCCTGCGGCGCCTTCACCTCTTCGCCGCTCTGGCGCCAGCCGATCACTTCGTCGGTCTTCACTGCATCAAAGCTGCGCCACTCGCGTGTGAAGCGGTCGCCTGCATGGTCACGGTCCGTCACATCCACCAGCCGCAAAATCTCGCGTTCCGTCGCCGCAGGTGTCAATGGCGGGGTTGCGGCGTCGACCAGGCCCAGCAGCGCCATCGTTTGCAAAATCGCCTGCCGCGCCACGTCTGCGCCTTTGGGGTCGTCGTGCTGGCCGCACTCCAGCGTTACGCCGTAGCCGCCTTTTGAACGCATGTATTCAGTCGTGCCGACTCCGTAGTTGGTGCTGGTCACCAGCGCTTGTGAGCGGTTGCTTCCGCCTGATGCGGCTTTTTGCGCCCGGCGCTGCACGCCGCGCGCATAGGTGTCCAGCCAGCCCTCGACGATGCGGTAGGGCCCGGTGTGCAGGGCCAGCTGCATTTCGAGCTCCGCCTGGCTGAAGGGTTCCAGCGTGCCGCTGTTGTTCTGCGGGCCGATCATCACGAAGGGTGCCCCGCCCGTGTGGAAGGAGTGCAGATCCAGCAGCACGTCATGCGCCTCCAGAATGGGGCAAAGCTCGTTCGCAATGCGGTCTTCATAGTCCTGCGGGTTGGCCGTGACCGCCATGTTGCGGTTCAGGTTGCGGTCGCCCATGCGGCGTTTGAGCTGGTAGGCCAGCGGGTTGGTGATGGGGATGAAGGTCACCGTGCCGCGCTGTATCACCAGCTTGCCGCTTGCAAGCTCGGCCAGCAACTGCGTGATGGCCTGCGTGCCGCAGGTCTCGTTTCCGTGCACGGCGCCCAGCACCAGCAGGCGCGGGGCTGGCTGGCTCATGTCCAGGCCGTGGAAGGTGTGGGTGCGGAGTTGGGTGGCTTGCGGTGTTGAAGTGGCGGGCGTGGCAGTCATGCAAGGTTTATATCCGCATTGAAGCTGCAGGGCAAAATACCACCAGATTTCGGGATGGGTACTGCATGCCTTACATTACATGTCCTGCGGTTTTTGCCCCCGGCATCTGCCCCGGAAACCTGATAGCCCCAAACCACAACCCATGACCCGCCGGGCAAGCCCATCAACCCACACCATCGTCTGGCTGCTGACGCTGGCGCTTTTGTTCGCGCAGACGCTGGGCCTGATGCACGGGACGCTGCACGGGCCGGGTGTGGGGTCGGCGAAAGCGGTCCACCTCAAGGTGGGCAGTGTTCACGCCGAACATGGCACGGTGGATTCGCTGTTTGCTTCCCACGCCAGCGATGCTGATTGCCGCCTGTACGACCAGGCCAGCCACGGCAGCGCTGCGCTTCATGTCGCCTCACTGGTTTTGCCGGTACTGCTGCCCACAGTGGCGGTGGCGATTTTTGAGGGCGAAGCACTCGCCCGATGGGCTGCGCTTTTCGACGCGCGCGGCCCGCCCCTGACTCTTTGAATCCTTTTTGCTGACCTGGCTTTGCCGCCGGTTCAGCCTTGCCCCTGCGCGTCCATCGGGCTTGCAGGCTTGCATCCAGATTCAAAGAGTTCTCATGACATCCTTATTTTCAAAAAACGCACTGCAACTGGCGGTGCTCGCCTTCGTGGCCACGGCCGGCATGGCGCAGGCGCAGAACGCAGCTGGCACGGCCGCCACGCCAACACCCGCAGCAAACCTCAGGGAGGTCACGGTCACCGGCAACCCGCTGGGCGCAAGCGACCTGATCGCGCCTGCCGCAAGTTACGGGGGCAACGGCCTGCTGCTGCGATCAAAAACCACGCTGGGCGAAACGCTGGATGGCGAGCCCGGCATCAGCAGCACCTACTTCGGCCCGAATGCCAGCCGGCCCATCATTCGCGGGCTGGACGGCGACCGCATCCGTATCCTCGGTAACGGTGGCGCCACCGTGGACGCATCGTCGCTCAGTTACGACCATGCAGTGACCGCAGACCCGATCAGCACCCAGCGCATTGAAGTGCTGCGTGGCCCGGGTGCGCTGCTGTATGGCGGCAGTGCGGTGGGCGGGGTGGTCAACGTGATTGACAACCGCATTCCGCGCGAAGCCCTGTTTGACGAAAAAGGCGGGGTGGCCGGCAAGGTCGACTTTGGGCTGGCGAGCGGCAACCGCGAAAAAGGCGGCGGCCTTGCGCTGGAAGCCGGCAACAACCGCTATGCGCTGCATGTCGATGCGTTCAGCCGCGAAACCGCCGATGTGAACGTGCCGGTAGGCCTGGCCTGCACCAAACCCGGCGCTGTCGGCACGTTCAACCGCATCTGCAACTCGGCCAGCAAGGTCAATGGCGGGGCGGTGGGTGGGTCCCTGCTGTTCGACCACGGTTATCTTGGGGCATCGATCAGCACTTATCGCAATACCTACGGCACGGTGGCGGAAGACAATGTGACCATAGGCATGAAGTCTGACCGCATCGGCATGGAGGGCGAGGTGCGTGACCTGGGCGGCTTCATCAAAAGCATCAAGGGCCAGTACAGCCAGACCGACTACACCCACACCGAGTTTGACGGGCCCACACCGGGCACGGTTTTCAGGAACAAGGGCAGTGATGTGCGTGTGGAGGCCAGGCATGCGCCGATTGGCGGCCTGAGCGGTGTGTTTGGCCTGCAGGCCGAGAACTCGCGCTTTTCCGCGGACGGTACCGAAGCGTTCGCCCCTTACAGCGAGACCACACAACGCGGCCTTTTCGCCTATGAAGAATATTCAACATCCTGGGGGCGGCTAAGTTTTGGCGGGCGGCTGGATTCGGTCAAGGTGGCATCGCTCGGCAACCCGCGCCTTGCGCGCTTTGTGCCCGCATCGCGTGATTTCAATCCTTCAAGCTATGCGTTCGGGGCCTTGTGGAA
>JAZKHN010000144.1:1254-6845 GCA_040385325.1 Pseudomonadota bacterium | reverse complement strand
GTCGGCACGCGGCTGGAGGCGGCCGTCATGGCCTTGTGAATGGCGGACTTTTCAGACAGCACCTTGGCGCCGTCCATGCGGACAAAGGCCAGCAGGTTGCAACCGTCATCGACGATGGCGATGCACTGCGGCTGCTTCATGGCCACGGCCTTTTCAATCGCAGCATTGAGCAGTTGCAGCGCGCCGTTGTGTGAGAGCTTGAGCTGGCTGAAGGTGGGGTTCATGCGAATGTGCTTTCGGGTTCGGTTTCAAGGGAGTCGTTCAAACAGTCGGTAACCAGCATCTTGCCGGGCGCGTGTGTAATGAAAAAATCAATGCCTGACTTCTTGATGGCAACCGTCGCAGTCAGCCCGCAGCCCCAGAACATCGGAACTTCATCGGGCAGCGGCAGCAACACTTCACCAAAATCCGGCCTGGCGATATCGGCAATGCCCAGCGCGGCAGCATCACCTTCATGTACGGGCCCGCCATGAACCCTGGAGAAACGCCTTGTAATCTCTCGCACTGTGGCAACAGACTCTCTGGCAAACGGTCGCATCGACACCACCAGCGGCCCAACAAAAATGCCCTTGCTGCGCGTCTCCATCTGCGTGGTGAACAGCGGCCCCTGTATGCCCAGCTCTACATGGCGCAAACGCACACCGGCCTGAGTCAGCGCATCTTCCATGGAGAACCAGCAGCCAATCGCCACAGCCACAAGGTCATCGCGCCAGGCTGAAGAAATGTCACTCACTTCTTCAGGCGCCGAGCCCGTGCGATGGATCTGGTAGCCCGGCAAATCGGTGCGCACATCCAGGTCAGCACCCAGCCCCGGAATGCGCGGGCTACCCGCCTCGCCCACACCGAGCAACGGGCAGGCAAATGCATTGAGCCGGCAGAACTCCACGAAGTCGTCCACATGCCGCTGCGGCAGCACGACGAGGTTGGCCTGCACATACCCCGGCGCTTTGCCGGTCGTGAGCCCGGTGTAGTCACCGCGCCGTATGGCGTGCCTGAGTTCGAGCGCAGACGCGGTCATGGCAGATCAGACAGAGCGGATATTGCCGCCGTCACAGCGCAGCATGCTGCCCGTCATGTAACTGGCAGGCACGCTGGCAACGAAGGCCGCCAGCGCGCCGAATTCTGCCGGCGCGCCGTAGCGGCCCATGGGGATCATGGATGTCGAGCGGCGCTTGGACTCTTCAACCGTGATGCCGTCCTTCTTTGCGACGGCTTCATCCGTCAGGCGCACACGCTCGGTGTCTATGCGGCCCGGAATCAACACGTTCACGGTGACACCGTCCTTGGCCACTTCCATCGACAGGGTTTTGGACCAGGTCACAAGCGCATTGCGCAGGGTGTTGGACACGCCGAGTATGGGAATCGGCTGCACCACACCAGACGACACCACGGTCATGATGCGGCCCCACTGGCGTTTGCGCATGCCGGGCAACAGCGCGTCTGTCAGCGTAATGACGGACAGCACCATTTCGTTGAAGCTTGATGTCCATTCGGCGATGCCACGTTCGCTTGCACCGCCATAACCCGGGCCGCCTGTGTTGTTGACCAGGATGTCAATCGGGCCAAAGCTGTCGGCAACTTTTGACGCGAAGGCGGCAAGCGCGGCGGTATCTGCGAGGTCGATAGCAAATGCCTGTACTTCAACTCCGGGGTTGCAGGCTTTCAGTTCAGCCACAGCAGCCTTTATGCGCTCTGCATCGCGGCCGGTAATGGCGACGTGAACGCCTTCGCGTACCAGCGCCTGCGCAATGCCCTGGCCTATGCCGCGGTTGCCGCCGAGTACGAGTGCGCGTTTGCCTGTGATGCCTAGGTCCATGCCCTGTCTCCTTTTTTTGCCCTGAAGCGCTTGAGAAATTGCCCCTGCCCCGGCTTGCCCAGCAGCTCGCCTTCATGGCAGATGACCTGCCCGCGCGACAGCACCGTCACCGGCCAGCCCGTCAGCGTGCGGCCTTCATAGGGTGTGTAGTCGACGTTGTGGTGCAGCATGTCGTTGGTGATGGTGACCTTGCGCTCAGGGTCCCAGATGGCGATGTCGGCATCTGCGCCCACGGCAATCGTGCCCTTTTGCGGGTGCAGGCCATAGAGCTTTGCGGCGTTGGTCGAATTGAGCGCGACAAAGCGGTTGAGGTCAAGCCGCCCCGTCATCACGCCCTCAGAAAACAGCAGCGCCGACCGCGTCTCCAGCCCCGGTATGCCGTTGGCCACCTTGCTGAATGAAATCTTCGGCCCGTACATGAGCTTGCCGCCCTCGTCGAAACGGTAGGGCGCGTGGTCTGATGAAAAAATATCGAACAGACCGTCTTCAATGCCTTGCCAGACATGGGCCTGGTTGGCCGGGTCGCGCGGCGGCGGGCTGCACATGCACTTGGCCCCCTGAAAGTCAGGCAGCGCAAGATCACGCGTCGACAGGAACAGGTACTGCGGGCAGGTCTCTGCAAAGATCTTCACACCGCGTGCACGCGCCCGGCGGATTTCCTCCATCGCGTCTTTGCCCGATACATGCACGATGAGCAGGTTGGCCTCGGCCACTTCAGACAGCGTGATGGCCCGGTGCGTGGCTTCACGCTCGACCGCCATGGGGCGCGAGTCCTCGTGGTAGCGCGGTTCGGTCTTGCCTTCGGCTTCGAGCTTTTCAGTCAGCCAGGCAATGCACTCGTAGTTCTCGGCATGAATCATGGTCAGCGCACCGGCACGCTGGTTGACATCAAGCACATCAAGAATCTGGCGGTCCGACAGTTTCATGGCTTCATAGGTCATGTAGACCTTGACCGAGGCATAACCTTCGGCAATCAGCGAGGGCAGTTCGTCTTTCAGCACCGGCTGCGTTGGGTCCGAGACGATGAGGTGAAAGCCGTAATCGACATACGCCTTGCCGCCGGCGCGGCGGTGGTAGTCCTCAACCGCAGCGCGTACCGACTGGCCGCGGTGCTGCACCGCGAACGGGATGATGGTGGTGGTGCCGCCGAACACGGCGGACAGGCTGCCCGATTCAAAGTTGTCGGCCATGATGGCGCCGCCCGAGGCAAGGCCCTGGGCACGAGGCTGGTCGAGGTGGCAATGCGCATCGATGCCACCGGGCAGCACCAGCTTGCCGGATGCATCGATTGTTTTTTTGGCATTCGTCAGCGAACTGCCGAGCGCCACGATCTTTCCATCAGTGATGCCAACATCACTGCGAAAAGTGTCCGAAGCAGTGGCGACTGTGCCGCCCTTGATGACAAGATCAAATTCGGTCATGACAGCATGCCGTCGTCACGCTGCGACCAGAAGGTGGTGCGTTTTTCAATCACGGCAAAGATGGCGTACATGGCCACGCCCATGACGGAGGTGACGATGAGGCCCGCAAACACCAGCGGCGTATCGAAGTTGGAAGTGGCGGCCATCATGAGGTAGCCGATGCCGCGTTTGGAGGCTACCGTTTCGGAAATGATGGCGCCGACGAAGGCCAGCGTGATCGCCACCTTGAGCGAGGCGAAAAAATAGGGCATGGCACGCGGAAAGCCGACCTTGACGAGGATGTCGCGGCGGTTGGCGCCCAGCGCCCGCAGCACGTCGAGCAACTCGGGCTCGACGGTGGCCAGGCCGGTGGCGATGTTCACGGCGATCGGGAAGAAGGACACCATGAAGGCCGTCAGGATGGCCGGCACGGTGCCTGCGCCAAACCAGATCACAAACACCGGCACCACAGCCACCTTGGGGATGCTGTTGAAAGCCACCAGCACCGGATACAGCCCGCGGTATACGAGGCGTGAAGAGCCAATACCCACGCCCAGTGCCACACCCAGCACCACCGCAAGCAGGAAACCCGCCAGGGTGGACAACAGCGTGAACCACGCGTTCTGCAGGATGGGCGATGTCCACTGCAGCATGGACTGGGCAATCGCATACGGGCTGGGCAGCAGGAAGGGCTTGATGTCAAAGGCGACACAGGCGAACTGCCAGACCACCAGCAGGCCGACCACAAAAAACCAGGGCATCGCGTTTTCAAGCGTGCGTGTACTCATTTTCATGATCAGCTTTCTTCTGTCTTTTCAGGGCTGTGGCGGCTTCAGGCTCAGGGCAGCTTGCGGCTGGCCAGCGGTGGCAAAAACGCATTGGTGAACACATCTGCCGATGTAGGTTTGCCGGGCAGGTCGAACGCTTTGGACAGGACGGCCACAGACTTGTCGAGACGCGCAGCGCGCACGCCGCCCATGCCGTCAGCCGTTGATTCAGGCGTGGTGATCTGGTTCTTGATCAGCCACTGGAGCTTTTCCATCTCAAGCTTTTCATCAGCCAGCGGCGCCTGCTTTTTGAGCGCGGCAATCGCAGCGGCCGGATTGGCGACGGCATCGCGCCAGCCCTTGGCCGCCGCAGCCACGAAACCCTTGACCAGGGCGGGTTTGGTATCGATCATCTTCTTCGACGCGATGATGCTGTTGCCGTAGATGTCCATGCCGGCATCGGAGTAATAAAGGAACTTGATGTCCGCCGGCTTGATGCCCTGCTTGACCAGGCTGAAGTACATGGTGGAATCAAAACCCAGAATGGCTTCGACATCACCCTTGAGCAGCATGGCCTCGCGCAGGCGCAGGTCACCGTACTCCCACTTCACGCTGTCGGGCTTCACACCCGTCAGCCCCGCATACACCGGGAACAGTTTGTAGGCGCCGTCGGTGAGCGAGCCGCCCATCTTCTTGCCGGCCAGGTCGGCAGGCTTGTTGATGTTGGCTTTTGCAAAGCTGGCAATTGATAACGGTGAGCGGTAATACAGCATGTACACCGCCTTGCCGGCGCTGGCCGGGTTCTTGGCATTGAACTCAAGCAGCACATTGATGTCGCCAAAGCCGAAGTCATAAGCACCGCCGCCTATGCGGGTCGCCACTTCGCCGGAGCCGCCCGAAGGATCCATGTTGACGGCAATGCCTTCAGCCGCGAAGTAGCCTTTTTCCTGCGCCAGGAAGAAAGCGGCGTTGCTGCCGTCGAAAGGCGCGTTGAGCGAGACCTTGACCTCGGTCAGGGGTTGCGCCATGGTCTTGCCCGCGAAGCCTGCCAGTGCCGCACATGCTGCAAGTGCGACAAGAGCCCTGCGCTCAAGCCCGGTTTGAACTGGATGAATTGTGTTGGCCATAAAAGATCTCTTGTCGTGGTTTGCGAAATTGCCCGATTGATAATGCAAACCGCGTGCCAGCCTTGTTTGCTATTTTGTATTTTTATTTTGCGCAAATCATTGGTAAAATTGCGCGCAATCCCGAACACCCCCTAAGCCGCCCCAACATGACCAAAGCATCAGAAGCCAAAGCCGCGAAATCTGCCGCCAGCGACCTGTCTGTCGAGGACGTCTATCGCAGCGTGATGGACGCCATCGTGGATCAGCGCCTGCTGCCCGGCACGCGCCTGAACGAGCTCGCCATGTGCGAGGCCTTCAAGATTTCGAGGCGCGAGATGGAACGCGTGTTCGCACGGCTCGCTTTCGAGAGCATGGTGCGGCTGGTGCCGAACCGCGGCGCCTTTGTGGCCAGCCCGGATGCGAAGGAAGCGCGTGCGATTTTTGCGGCACGCAAGACGATTGAGGCCGGGATTGTCGAGCTGGCCGCCGCGCGGGCATCGGG
>JAZKHN010000144.1:0-1154 GCA_040385325.1 Pseudomonadota bacterium | reverse complement strand
GCCCACCAGCCCAAAAAGGCGGTAGACCTGATGCGCAGGCACCTGGACGACCTGGAAGAAAGCCTGGACCTGGACCGGAAAATCAGCAGCAAGACGAATTTGCGCGCAATTTTTGGGCTCGATATGCCTGATCCAGCGTCAAAAGGCAGGGGCTGACGCCTGCCCAAACATGCACCCAAAACGTACATTTCGCCGTTTTGGTGCGGGTGGCTACGGCCTTTTCAGGCGATCAGGAGCCGATAACCTACCGCTGTTTCGGTCAGCAGGTGCACCGGCTGGGCCGGGTCAGCTTCGAGCTTTTGCCGCAAATGGCCCATGTAAATGCGCAGGTAGTGGCTCTGGTCGGCATGTGACGGACCCCAGACCTCACGCAGAAGCTGCCGGTGCGTCAGCACACGGCCGGCATTGGCCATCAGCGTGCTGAGCAGGCGGTATTCAATCGGCGTCAGGTGGACCTCGGCACCCGCGCGCCGGACAATTCGGGCATGGCGATCGACTTCGACCTCGCCGAAGCGAAACACCGGGTCGGCTTCTTCTGGCGTTGCGCCATCAGCGGCCGCAGCGCGGGGGCGGCGCAGGTTGGCGCGCACCCTGGCCAGCAGTTCACCCACACCGAAAGGTTTGGTCAGGTAATCGTCGGCACCTGCATCGAGTGCGGCAATCTTGTCGGCCTCATCGCTGCGTGCGGACAGCACGATGATGGGCACGGCCGACCAGCCGCGCACATCACGAATCACGTCCAGACCGTCGCCATCGGGCAGGCCCAGATCGAGCACCAGCAGATCGGGCTTGCGTGTACCGGCTTCGGTCAGCCCTTTTTTGGCGGTGTCGGCCTCATGCACCTGCCAGCCTTCCGCCTCAAGCGCACTGCGCACAAAGCGGCGGATTTGCGGCTCGTCTTCAATGACAACGACGACAGGATTGGGCATGAATCGAGTTTAGGGGGATTCAACAGCTGGCGGTTCACGGCGAGGCAAGGTGACGCGAAACTCTGCGCCGCCACCCGACGCATTGGCCGCAAGAATGCTGCCGCCATGCGCATCAACCACGGCCTTGCAGATCGCCAGCCCCAGGCCGACGCCTGGCGTGGCCGATTCGACCTCACCGCGTGTGAACTTGTCGAACAGTGCGTCTTCATGCCCAGCCAGTTTTAG
>JAZKHN010000143.1:0-2800 GCA_040385325.1 Pseudomonadota bacterium | reverse complement strand
TCGCGGGCGCGCGTGAACGAACCCAGCTCCAGGTTCTCAAGCACGCTGAGGTTGGGGAAGACCTTGCGGCCTTCCGGCACCTGTATCAGGCCGGCCTTCACCACATCACGGTAATGCGCGCCGCTCAGGTCGTGGCCGTCAAATTGCACAGAGCCCGACCAGGCCTTGTAGATGCCGCACACCACGTTGTTGAGTGTTGATTTGCCCGCACCGTTGCTGCCCAGCAGCGCCACGGTTTCACCCGCCTCAACCTTGAGGTCAACGCCGCGCAGCACCTCGACCTGGGCATAACCGCCGCGCAGGCCCTTGATCTCCAGCAAGGCGCTCATGATGCGCTCCTGGCCAGTTCGGCTTTCTTTAGCCGTGCTGCCGTGCCGTGGCCCAGATAGGCCTCGACCACCTTGGGGTCAGCGGTGACTTCAGCGGGTGAGCCCTGCGCAATCAACTGGCCCTGTGCCAGCACCCAGACATGCTGGGCCAGGTTCATCACGGCCTGCATCACGTGTTCAATCATCAGCACGGTCACGCCGCTGTTGGCAATGCCGCGCACGACGGGAATCATTTCGGCAATCTCCTGCGGGTTCAGGCCTGCCAGCACTTCGTCAAGCAAGAGCAGCCGGGGTTTGGTCGCCAGCGCTCGCGCCAGCTCCAGCCGTTTGCGGCCTGCCACGGTCAGGTCAGATGCGGGTTTGTCGAGTTGTGGGGCAAGACCTACCTGCTGCGCCACGAGCTCGGCCTGCTCAAGCGCCTCGCGCCGGCTGCGCGTGTGCAGGTGAATGCCGACCGCAATGTTCTCGCGCACCGTCTGCATCGCAAAGGGCTGCACGATCTGGAAGGTGCGTGTCATGCCCTGAATCGCATTGAGGTGTGGTGCGCGGCCGGTGATGTCATGCCCGTCAAAGATCACCTGCCCACTGTCCGGTAGAAGAAAGCCGGACATCAGCGCGAACAGCGTGGTCTTGCCTGCGCCGTTCGGGCCTATCAGCGCGGTCAGGCTGCCGGTGGGCACTTCCATGCTGACGTCCTGCACGGCTTTCAGCCCGCCGAAGGCGCGCGACAGGTTCTTGATGGAGAGAAGGGATTCAGTCATGGCGCCCTCCCTTGTGACCGCGTTGTTTCCAGAGTGACCTGACGGTAGCCGCCAGCCCGCCTATGCCGCGCGGCATGAACATCACGATGAGCACCAGCACCACACCGTAAATCACCATGTTGATGCCCGGCAACTCGCCAAACATGTTGCGTGTGATGTCGGCGAGCATGTGCAGCACCACGGCGCCCAGGATGGGGCCCCACAGGGTGCCGATGCCACCCACAATGGCCGCGACCAGCGCCTCGACCGATGTGCCGGGGCCGAAGGCGATGCCCGGGTCTATGTACTGGAAGACCTGCACATAAAACGCGCCGCCCGCGCCCATGAGGCCGCCCGAAATGGCAATGGCGCCCAGCTTGATGCGAAACGGGTTGACGCCGATGGCGCGCGCCGAGTCTTCGTTGTCACGCACCGCCTGCAGGTAAGCGCCGAAGCGTGAGTTTTTCAGCCACCAGGTAATGAGCAAGGCTGCCGTCACAAAACCCAGCACGAGATACACATACCCCCGACGCGAGCCGAACTGCATGTTGGCAAACGACTCGCGCAGCGGAATCATCAGGCCCACACCGCCGCCCGTGAAGGGCACAGACAGCGCGAGGATGCGGAATACCTCAGCAAAGGCCAGCGTGACAAGCGCAAAGTAGGAGCCTTTGAGACCGTAACGGAAAGACAGCGCGCCGACAAACACGCCCACGCCTGCCGAGCCCGCGACTGCCAGTGCCAGCCCCGCCCATGCGTTGAGCCCGCCATTAAGCTGTGACATGGCCTGAATGTAGGCACCGGTACCGAAGAAGAGCGCGTGGCCGAAAGAGAACTGACCGCCAAAGCCGCCGAGGATGTTCCAGGCTTGTGCCAGCAGCGCTGCGTACAGCGCCATCATCAAGAAGTTGAGCGTCACGCCCGATGTGCTGACCAGAGGTATGGCCGCAGCCACCACCACAAACAGCGCAATGCCCGCGAGTTCTTTCATGCCGCCTGAGAGTTTTGTCTTCATGCCTTGGCCCCAAACAGGCCTTGCGGGCGAAACAGCAGCACGGCGATAAAGATCACAAAAATACCAATCTGCCCCAGCGACTCACCAAGGTACAAACCGCCCAGTGACTCGACCACGCCGACCAGCAGGCCACCGATCAGCGCACCACCAAAGCTGCCCATGCCGCCCAGCACCACCACGGTGAAGGCAACCAGCACAAAACCGCTGCCCACCTGCGGGTTGACGTAATAGGCCGGCAACAAAAAGCAGGCAGCTGCGCCCAGGCAGGCCAGACCTATGCCAAAGCTCATGGCGTAAACATGGTCCACATCAATGCCCATGAGTTTTGCCCCATGCTTTTCTTTCGCCACAGCCCGAATCGCGCGGCCAAGATCTGTCTTGCCGACTATCCAGAGCAGGATGCCGGACACCACCAGCGCACCGGCAAAGGCCACCAGCTTGGGCAGCGCAATCATGGCCGGGCCAATCGCTACGGTGGTCAGTGTGTAGGCTGTGTCTATGGTGCGGGTGTCTGATTTGAAAAAAAGCAGCGCCAGGTTTTCCATCACGATGGACAGCCCCAGCGTGACCAGCAGAATGTTTTCATCCTTGCCGTGGCTGGCGCGGTTGATGATGATGCGCTGCAGTGCGTAACCCAGCACAAACATGGCCGGCACCACGATGGGCAGGGCCAGGTAGGGGTCGATTCCCAGGCGCTCCTTGAGCATGTAGACGGC
>JAZKHN010000142.1:9513-12908 GCA_040385325.1 Pseudomonadota bacterium | reverse complement strand
TCCGGTGCAGGGCAGGTGGTGCGCGTGTTTTCCAGCAAGGCCGGCGACATGCTGGCGCTTGCCGCAAACGCGGGCCATTACGCCGGTGGAGCACCCGAGGTCGCGCCACTGCAGGCCTGGCCTGACCCTGTGGGCGGCTTCATGCTGCGCAATTACCAGCTGGCAGATTTCATCAAGCCCGATACGAACATGCGCATTTTCCGCAGCACCAACCTGATGATGAACATCATGACCTCGCGTGACACTCCTCGCGATGTCCGCAAGCTCAGCCCGCATTCGCATACCGACTTCGAGCAGGGTTCACTCGCACTGGCAGGCGACTGGGTGCACCACATGCGTTACCCCTGGGCTGCCGACATGACCGCCTGGAAGAACGACGAGCACATCGAGATGTCCAGCCCGTCCCTGCTCGTCATACCGCCAAAGGTGATACATACCAGCCGCAATGTCAGCCAGGGCCGATCCGCGCTGGTGGATGTGTTTGCGCCGCCGCGCATGGATTTTTCCAGCAAGCCGGGTATGGTCGCGAACGCTGTCGACTATCCGATGCCTGCTGTTGCATGAGTGACGCCATAAAAGCTGCCGGCACGCCGGCAGACAAGCCGCGCTATCTTGAGGACTTCGAGGTGGGGGAGCGCTGGGTGAGCGTGCCCACCCTCGTCACTGAAGATGAAATTGTGGCCTACGGCAAGGCTAACGATCCCCAGAAGATGCACACCGACCCGGAGTGGGCGAAGACCGGGCCGTTCAACGGACTCGTGGCCAGCGGCTGGCAGATTGCGGCGCTCTCCATGCGTGTGTTCGTGCAGTCCGGCGGCTACGGCAGGACGCCGGTCATCGGCATGGGCATAGACAAGTTGCGCTGGCGCAAGCCGGTGCGCGCCAACGACACCCTGACAGTGGAACGCGAGGTGATCGAGGTGTTGCGTTCGGATTCCCAGCCTGACCGAGGCACGATCAGGACGCAGGTCAGCGTGCGCAACCAGGACGGTGAAGTGGTGATGACCCTGCAGACACTGGGGCGGGTACCAGCACGCCCGGCGGCCTGATTTTTGATGGAGCAAACATGATTGAACTGGAACGGCCTGCGGACCTCGTCCCCTGGGTGGGCAAGGAAATCGGTGTCAGCGACTGGTCGGTGATCGACCAGGACAAGATCAGCCGGTTTGCCGAGCTGACGGGCGACGACCACTGGATTCACGTCGATACCGAACGTGCGTCCCGAGAAATGCCTGACGGCAAAACCATCGCGCATGGTTTCTACACACTTTCGCTGATTCCTTACCTGGTGCGGTCTGTCTATCGCATCCGTGTGCGTGGAAAGGGCCTTAACTACGGACTGAACAGGGTCCGCTACACGAGCCCTGTGCCCGTGAATTCGCGCGTGCGCCTGCGCCAGACCATCAAGGCGGCCGAGATTGTGGAGGGCGGTGTGCGCGTGACCTCCGATTGCGTGATCGAAATTGAAGGACGGGAGCGCCCCGCACTGGTGGCTGAATTCCTGATGCTTGTCTATGACAAATAAAAGCACTGAGGCCTTGGCGGTGCAGACTGCTGCGGCAGCGCCATTTGTTTTATTTCCGGAGCTGATAGAACAGTACGCCCTGCAGCGCGGTGATGCCCATGCTTTTGTATGCGGCGGCGCCAGCCTGACCTGGGCGGCACTGGCGCAGCGTATGTCTGCCGTTGCGGCGGGTTGCATGAAGATGGGCATTCGCAAGGGCGACAAGGTGGCTTTGCTGTCCAGTTCGTCCATCGAGGCGCTCGTGACCTTTTTCGGCGTGATCAAGGCGGGCGCCTGCATCGTGCCCCTTGCCACCTCCGCCACCTCCACAGCCCTGCTTTCCATGCTCCGCAATTCGGATGCAAAAGTGCTTGTCATCAGCCATGACATGCGGGAGTTGCTCGGCAGCATCAGCGCGGAGCTGGAGCAGCAATTTCCCGGGAGGCTGGTGGCCATCGATTTCAAAGCGCCGGGGTGGATCCGGTGGGATCAATGGCTGGCAGCAACCCGCGTAGCTCTCCCTTCTTCAGGGATGCCTGTGCTTGAGCCGGAAGACGACTTCAACATCATCTACAGCTCAGGGACCACCGGCGACCCGAAAGGCATTCTGCACCGCCACGGCATGCGCTACAGGCAGGCGGCGCGGCGCAGTTTCGGGCTGGACACCGGCAGCGTGATGTTGCTGTCCACGCCACTCTATTCGAATACGACCCTCCAACCCCTTCTGGCGACTCTTGCAGCCGGAGGGTTGACGGTGTTGATGCCGAAATTCAATGTGCCTGAATACCTCAAACTCTGTGAGCGCTTCCAGGTCACCCATACCATGCTTGTGCCCGTGCAGTACCAGCGCATTCTGGATCATGAGGACTTTGGCGGTGCAAACCTGTCATCCTTCGTACTCAAGCAATGCACAGGTGCCCCGCTCGACGCCCGGCTGAAAGCGCGCATCCAGGCGAACTGGCCTGGCAACCTTCGCGAGGTGTACGGCATGACCGAAGGCGGCACGACCTGCATACTGGATGCGGACGCCTGGCCGGACAAACTCGGTACGGTGGGCAAGGCTGCAGCGGACCACGACATCCGCATCATCGATGATGCCGGCCAGGTTCTGCCAGCCGGAGAAGCCGGCGAAATCGTTGGACGTTCGCCCTACATGATGGCCGGTTACTACCGCCAGCCCGATGCCACGGAGAAGTTTTACTGGCATGACGAAACCGGTGCTGTGTTTCACCGCAGCGGCGACATCGGCCGCTTCGATGCGGATGGTTTCCTGACCCTGATGGACCGCAAGAAGGACATCATCATTTCAGGTGGTTTCAACATCTACGCCAGTGACCTGGAATCCGTCGTTGCCAGCCATCCCGACGTGACGGATGTGGCCGTTATAGGCATCCCCAGCATCCACTGGGGCGAGACGCCGCTGGCGCTGGTGGTAGTCAGGCCGGGCAGTGACATGAGCGAGGAAGCACTGCGGCAGTGGGCCAACGAAAAGGTGGGGCGCACCCAGCGCCTTTCGGCCCTTGAATTCCGGCAGGAGCTGCCCCGATCGGCCCTCGGAAAAACACTCAAGCGTGAACTCAGGGCGCCTTACTGGAAACAGTAAGGACGGCGGCCGTCTGCGCGTCGCGTTTTAGAAACCGGATACAGGAGTCGTCATGATCAATCAGCAAAAAGAACTGGAAGGCAAAGTAGCCTGGGTCCATGGGGCAGCAGGTGCCGTAGGACTGGCGATTGCGCAGGAACTGGTGAAGGCTGGCGCTTACGTGGTGCTTTCAGGGCGCAATGCAGAAGCGCTCGATGCAGCGGCCGCGCAGGCCGGAGGTGCAGGCCTTGCCGAGGCGCTGGTGGTGGATATCGGCAACAGTGACAGCGTTTATGAAGGCGCTGCCTC